>DATFJQ010000157.1:0-25029 GCA_035269125.1 Roseovarius sp. | reverse complement strand
ATGACCAACCACGAAGAAAACCAGCCCGCGCATCTGCAACTGAAAGATGCCAGCGTGCCGATCAATGTGAACTTGGCGAAATACGACGAGCCAGCGCAGCGGTATTGCCCCGCCGGGGTGTACGAGGTTGTCCGCGAAGATGGCAAAGACCCGAAATTCGTGATCAATTTCCAGAACTGCGTGCATTGCAAGACCTGTGACATCAAGGACCCCAGCCAGAATATCAACTGGGTCACGCCGCAGGGCGGGGATGGGCCGAACTACCCCAACATGTAAGCGATCCGCGAAAAGCGGCGCGCGGGGCGGTCCTTTGGCCGCCCCGCATTGCTTTGGGGCGGTTATCACACTAGGTTTCACCCAAGTGACAAGCAAAGGCAGCCCCCCGTGACAGTCAGACCCCTTTCCGCCCTGATCCTTGCCGCAGTGCTTCAGGTCGCCCCGCCGCCGCCCGCCGCACATGCCGAAGAGGCCATCGGCGCCTATCTGGCCGCGCGACAAGCGCGCTACGAATACGATTTTGCGGCTGCGGCACGATATTTCACCCAAGCTCTGACCGAAGATCCCTCAAACCCGGTGATCCTTGAAAACGCCCTTGTCGCGAACATGGCGCTTGGAAAATTCGACCGGGCCATTCCCATCGCCCGCAAGATGGAGGCGGACGAGCTGCGCAGCCAGATTTCGCATATGGCGTTGTTCGTGGATGCCGCGGCCAAGGATGACTACGATGCGCTGCTAGCCCGCATCGAAGACGAGCGCGGCATGGGCCCGCTGGCGGATGGGTTGATAGAGGCTTGGGCGCATCTGGGCAACGGCGACATGAGCACTGCGCTTGGCGTGATCGAAGATGTGGCCGAGCAACGTGGTCTGCGCGGGTTCGCGCTGTATCACAAGGCGTTGGCGCTGGCCTCGGTCGGCGATTTCGAAGGGGCCGAGGCGATTTTCTCGGATACGGAAAGCGGCCCGCTGCAACGCACGCGCCGTGGTGCGCTGGTTTGGGCCGAAGTGCTCAGCCAACTTGGCCGCAACCAAGACGCCATCACCATGATCGACGACACATTCGGCGGCGATCTGGACCCCGAAATTGCCAATCTGCGTGCCAGCTTGGAGGCTGAAGAACAAGTGCCCTTTACCCGGATCAGTGGCGCTCGCGATGGGCTGGCCGAGGTGTTCTATTCGCTTGGGCAGGCGCTGATTGCGGAAACGGGTGGCGAATATACTTTGCTGTATTCCCGCGCAGCTGAACATCTGCGCCCCGGATTCGTTGATGCGATCATCATGTCGGCCGAGTTGCTGGAAGACCTCAACCGTTTGGAACTGGCCGCCGAGACCTACAGGCAGGTGCCGCGCGATGATCCGTCATTCCATGCCGCCGAGATGGGCCGCGCCGAAACCCTGCACCGGTCTGGCAAGACAGATGCGGCGGTCGAGGTTCTGGTGCAGTTGACGCAAACCCACGGCGATCTGCCCGCCGTGCATGTGGCGCTGGCCGATCTGTATCGTCAGATGGAAGACTTCGAAAGTGCAGTGGCTGCCTATGATCGTGCGTTGGAACTCTATGCCGCACGCGAGACCGACCAGTGGTTTGTGCATTACGCCCGCGCGATCAGCCATGAACGCTTGGGCCAATGGCCGCAGGCCGAGGCTGATTTCCGCAAGGCGCTTGAGCTGAATCCGGGGCAGCCGCAGGTGCTGAATTATCTTGGCTATTCGCTTGTCGAAAAACAGATCAAGCTGGACGAGGCGCTGTCGATGATCGAACAGGCCGTCGCGGCACAGCCCAACAGCGGCTATATCGTCGACAGTCTGGGTTGGGTTCTGTATCGGCTGGGCCGCTATGACGAAGCGATTGAACATATGGAACGCGCCGCCGAGTTGATGCCGGTGGACCCTGTGGTCAATGATCATCTGGGTGATGTTCTTTGGGCCGTAGGCCGTCAAACCGAGGCGCGGTTTCAATGGAAACGGGCGCTGTCGTTCGTCGATCTGGAAAACCCGTCGCCCGACATTGACCCCGATCGCATCCGCCGCAAGCTTGAAGTCGGGCTGGATCGGGTGCTGGAAGAGGAGGGCGCGCCGCCTTTAAAGGTCGCCGATGACAACGGCTAAGGCGTTTGCCCCGGCCAAGATAAACCTGGCCCTGCATGTGACCGGGCAGCGAACTGACGGCTATCATCTGTTGGATTCGCTGGTGGTTTTTGCCGATATCGGTGACAGTTTGACTGTGCGGGTGGCGGATGAACCGGCGCTGACGGTTGACGGGCCGATGGCCGCAGGGGTGCCCCGTGATGGTCGGAACCTTGTGATGAGGGCGGCAGACCTGATGGGCGTCACCGCGTCGATCCATCTTGAAAAACATCTACCGAATGCCGCCGGACTTGGCGGTGGATCCAGCGACGCGGCGGCGGCTTTGCGTGCGTTACATGACCTGACCGGCCAGCCTCTGCCCGACATCACCGCGTTGACGGGCCTTGGGGCGGATGTGCCGGTATGTGTGCAGCCCAATACCGCGCGCATGCGCGGTGTGGGCGAAGAGGTAACCCCTGTGCCCGGCTTGCCTGCATTGCATGCGGTTTTGATCAATCCCGGTCTGCCGGTGATGACGCAACTGGTGTTTGCCAACCTGAGCAAGCGTGACAACCCACCGATGCCGGATGCTTTGCCAGACTTTGCCAGCGAAGCCCAGTTTATCGCGTGGCTGTCCGAAATGCGCAACGACCTTCAGGGGCCAGCGATGGCCGCGCATCCGCTGATTGCCCATGTGTTTGACAAACTGAAAGTGACGCCGGGCTGTTTGCTGGCGCGGATGTCAGGTTCGGGCGCGACATGCTTTGGTCTTTATGGCGATGCTGAAACCGCCGCATCGGCGGCAGGGCGATTGCGGCAGGCGAATGCCGGTTGGTGGGTGGTGGCCACACGGCTGAACGCTGTTAATTGACCCGTTCCACCACGTAATCGGCCAAATCAATCAGCATCTGCCGCACCGGATGGTCGGGCAGGGCCTGCATGGCGGTTTTCGCTTTATCCGTCCACGCCAAGGCGTCTTGGCGGGTGGCCTCAAGCGCGCCATGGGTGTTCAGCAGCGCCAAGGCATGATCCAGATCGCCCTCGCGTTGATCACCTTTTTCGATGGTGCGCTTCCAGAACGCGCGCTCTTCTTCGTTGGCCTGTGCGATGGCCTTGATCACCGGCAGCGTTAGCTTGCGTTCGCGGAAATCATCGCCCACGTTTTTGCCGGTGGCCTTGGTATCACCTTGATAATCCAGCAAATCGTCAACGATCTGAAACGCGATCCCAAGCGCATCGCCATAGTCATACAGCGCCTTGATCTGCGGCTCGGGCGCGCCCGAGATCACGCCACCCACCTGCGTGGCGGCGGAAAACAGCGCGGCGGTTTTGCCGCGCACGACTTGCAGATAAATGTCTTCGTCGGTTTTCAAATCGCGCGCCGCGCTAAGTTGCAGAACTTCGCCCTCGGCAATCACGGCGGCGGCGTTGGACAGGATGTCCAGCACGCGCAGATTGCCCGGCTCGACCATCAACTGAAACGCGCGGGCAAATAGGTAATCGCCCACCAGAACGCTGGATTTGTTATCCCACAGCAGATTGGCGGTGGGTCGCCCGCGGCGCTGTTGGCTTTCATCGACAACATCGTCATGCAGCAAGGTCGCGGTGTGGATAAACTCAACCGTCGCGGCCAGATGCACGTGATACTCGCCGCCATAGCCGCACAGATCGGCACTGGCCAAGGTCAGCATTGGGCGCAGGCGCTTGCCCCCGGCCTCTACCAGATGGGCTGTGACCTCGGGGATGCGGGGCGCGTGGCGGCTGGCCATCCGATCCCGGATCAGGGCGTTGACCGCCTCCATGTCGTTGGCCAGATGCGCCGCCATTTGTTCATGCGGCTTTGTTGCGGCGTGGTCCAAACCCATCACACTCCTGTCACACCTGTCGACAAATCGTCGTCGGTGCCCTTATGTCATCCCCATGAAACAGTTGATCAGCACAAATGACCCGACAATCATCCCATTCGCGCGCGCCCTGCTTCAGGGCGAGGGTATAGACTGCTTTGAAATGGACGTAAATATGAGCGTCCTTGAAGGCTCGATTGGGGTGTTCCCGCGGCGCCTGATGGTGGCCGAGGCCGATTATGACGCGGCGGTCATTGTGATCACGGATAACGGGATCGAACCTTATGAACGGCCCTGAGGCCGCGCAGGATGCAGGGCTGACGCGTGATGCGTTTCTGGGTGGCCAATTGCAGATATGGCAGCCACGCGGCGGCTATCGCGCGGGGGTTGATCCGGTGTTGCTGGCCGCCAGTATTCCGGCGCGTCAGGGGGATACGGTGCTTGAATTGGGCTGCGGTGCCGGGGTGGCGTCGCTGTGCCTGGCGCGGCGGATTGATGGGCTGCATTTGACCGGGTTGGAATTACAGCCCGACTATGCCGATCTGGCCCGCCGCAATGCACAGGACAACACGGTTGCCTTTGATGTGCTGACCGGGGATTTGGCGCAGATGCCCAAGGCGCTGCGACAACGGCAATTCGATCACGTGATCGCGAACCCGCCCTATTATGACCGCGCCGCCAGCACCGCCGCGCAGGATATGGGCCGGGAGGTGGCCTTGGGCGAGTGCACCCCCCTGTCGGACTGGGTCAAGGCAGCGGCCAAGCGCACTGCGCCCAAAGGTTATGTCACCTTTATCCAGCGCGCCGACCGTCTGCCCGAACTGTTGGCCCATGCCACGCGCTATCTGGGCAGTCTTGAAGTCATGCCGCTGATTGCGCGGCGGGGACGGGCCGCGCGGCTGGTGCTGATGCGCGGGCGCAAGAACGGGCGCGGGGCGTTTCGGATGCATGACGGCTGGGTGTTGCACGACGGGGCGGCGCACATCGTGGATGGCGAGGATTACAACGCCGCGACAGGGGCTATTTTACGCCTTGGCGCGGCTTTGCCGTTTCCTGCGGCATCTGAATAAAATGTGATACGCAAAATTCAGCTTATTTTGCACCTGCAGCGTGACAGATTTGTAAAACTGTGGTGCACTGAAACTGTTCTTATCCAATCAGAGAGGTGACTGCCCATGAGCTTGAGTTCGCATGTCGAGCAACTGAAAATGAAACACCAGACCCTCTCGGAACAGGTCGAAGAGGCGCAACGCGCCCCCGGCGTCAGCGATCTTGCGGTCGCTGAACTGAAAAAACAGAAACTTCGCATCAAGGAAGAAATCGAACGGTTGAGCGCTGACGCCTGAACCGGTGCTGGTGTCGACCAGATCAGTATGACGGTCGTGATCTGCCATCACGGCCGTCTTTGCATGTTGCTATAAGCCAAAAATCTTGCGGAGATACCTCAGTTGGGTGTCCCGCGGCAAAAGGGCCGGTCGTGAAGACCGGCCCTTTGAATGATTAGTGCCGTGCTGTTTTGCCGTCAGACGAAGAACTGACCGCCATTGGCCGAAATCGTCGAGCCATTGATAAAGCCCGCATCGTCCGATGTCAGGAAGGCCACGCAGCGCGCGATTTCCTCGGGTTCGCCAAGGCGGCCCGTCGGGATTTGGCCGATGATCGATTCGCGCACTTTTTCCGGCACGGCCATGACCATTTCGGTGGCGATATAGCCGGGGCAAACCGCGTTGGCGGTGATGCCCTTGGCCGCGCCTTCTTGGGCCAGCGATTTGATGATGCCCAGATCGCCCGCCTTGGTCGCGGCATAGTTGACCTGCGCGAACTGGCCTTTCTGGCCATTGATCGAGCTGATCACAACGATACGGCCAAACCCACGCTCACGCATGCCGGTCCAGATTGGGTGGATGGTGTTGAACACGCCGGTCAGGTTGGTGTCGATCACCTCTTTCCACTGTTGCGGGGTCATCTTGTGGAACGGCGCGTCACGGGTGATCCCGGCATTGGCGACGATAATGTCGATCGGGCCCAGATCCTCTTCGACCTTGGCAATGCCTGCGGCGCTTTCCTCGTAGTCGCCGACATTCCACTTGTAGGTCTTGATTCCCGTTTCTTCGGTGAACTTGGCCGCGGCCTCGTCATTACCGGCATAGGTGGCGGCCACGGTGTGGCCTTCGGCCTTGAGAGCCTTTGAAATGGCTGCGCCGATCCCACGTGATCCGCCGGTGACAAGTGCTGTTCGTGCCATGTTATCCTCCAATATGGTCAAATAGGTTGGTAACTCTGTTACTATTCATAACAGCAATACGCAATATTGTTGCGCAAAGTATTTGCCGCGTTGCAGCTTTTTCTACTGTGGCTACGACCCGGCCAGAAAAAAGGGCGCCACGTCGGGCGCCCTTTGATGTCAGTGCGTCCCACCGGGGCGCGCGATCAATCGCGCTCAAGGCACATGGCCACGCCCATGCCGCCGCCGATGCACAAGGTCGCAAGACCCTTCTTGGCATCACGGCGTTGCATTTCGAACAGCAGGGTGTTCAGGATGCGCGCGCCGGATGCGCCGATGGGGTGACCGATGGCGATGGCGCCGCCGTTCACGTTCACGATCTCGGGGTTCCAGCCCATGTCCTTGTTCACGGCGCAGGCCTGCGCGGCAAAGGCTTCGTTGGCCTCGACAAGGTCCAGATCCTCGGGCTTCCACCCGGCCTTTTCCAGGGCCTTGCGGCTGGCGTGGATCGGGCCGACACCCATGATCGACGGGTCCAGACCGGCGGTGGCATAGCTGGCGATGCGCGCAAGCGGCTGGATGCCGCGTTTGCTTGCGTCGTCCGCGCTCATCAACAGGGCACCAGCGGCGCCGTCATTCAGACCGCTGGCATTGGCCGCCGTGACCGAGCCATCCTTGGCGAAGGCGGGGCGCATTTTTTGCATCGCGTCAATCGTGGCACCGTGGCGAATGTATTCATCTTTATCGACCACGGTTTCCCCTTTGCGGGTCTTGACGGTGAAGGCAATCACCTCGTCGTCAAATTTGCCGGCTTTTTGCGCGGCTTCGGCTTTGTTCTGGCTGGCCAGTGCGAATTCATCTTGCTGTTCGCGGCTGATTTGCCATTTCTCGGCAACGTTTTCGGCTGTCTGGCCCATGTGGTAGCCGTTGAACGCATCCCACAGACCATCGCGAATCATTGTGTCGATATATTTCATATCGCCCATCTTGTGCCCGGCGCGCAGATGCGCAGCATGGGGGCTGAGTGTCATGTTTTCCTGACCGCCTGCGCACACGATGCTGGCATCCCCCAGCTGGATGTGTTGCGCGGCCAGCGCCACCGTGCGCAAGCCGGACCCGCAGACCTGATTGATGCTCCAGGCCGCACTTTCGATCGGCAGGCCCGCGTTGACATGGGCCTGACGGGCCGGGTTCTGGCCCTGTGCTGCGGTCAGTACCTGACCAAGGATCGTTTCCGAGACTTCAGCCTTGTCGATGCCAGCCCGTGCGACAAGCGCCTCAAGCACGGCTGCACCCAGATCATGGGCGGGCGTATTGGCGAACGATCCGCCGAAAGAGCCGACAGCGGTACGCGCCGCGGATGCGATAACTACGTTGGTCATGTGTTTCCTCCACCAGATGACGTAAGATCGAGGGTACGCTTCGCAACTGGATCGTGCAAACCCGAATGCCCCGACGGTTGTAGGCCGTATTACAGCATTTGCCGCAGTGCGGCAACGTACCGCTTGCCGCAGATCAGGCGCTGGCTTCTGCCAGCCCTGCATCCAGCCATGGCGGCTGCACCGATGGGGCGCCAAAGAAATAGCCTTGCAAGCAATCGAGCCCGGCCGCGGTCAGATAGGCGGCATCCTCGCGTCGCTCGACGCTTTCGGCAACGGTCAGCATATCGAATTGCAAGGCGATGGATTGCAGCGCGGCTGTCAGAATTTGATTGTCCGGGTCGTTTGCAATGCCGCGAATGAATTGGCCGTCAATCTTGAGAATGTCGAAGTAGAAATCACGCAGATATCGGAACGAGGTGAATCCCGCCCCGAAATCATCCAGTGCAAAACTGATGCCTTTTTGTTGAAGCTCGGACATGAAACCGACCACCAATTCGGGGATCAACATGGCCGAGCTTTCGGTGATCTCAAGAATCAGACGTTCGCCGATTGTGGGATCGGATTTCAGCCATTTCGACAGTATCCTGTTCCAGCGCTTATAGCCGATCGAACGGGCCGACATGTTCACCGCCAGCCGCAAATCGGGGTAATCGGCAAGCGTTCTTAATCCTTTGTCCAAAGCAAGACAATCAATGGCCCGACCGGTTTCAGTGGTTTCGATCACACTGATAAAGTCTTTTGCCGGGATGACGCGCCCGGTGTCGTCCAGCACGCGGATCAAGCCCTCGTAGAACGCGGGGCGCGACTGGCGGCCCGAGGGAACCACGGCCTGATAGGCCAGCATGACCTGATTGTGCTGCACCGCCTGCTCGACCATTTCCAGTGTCGACCTGTCGCGCGACGTGACAGCATAAGCCAGCGGGTTGTCGTGCCCGGCCGGAATATTGGCCCATTTGCGTTTTTGCCCCATGTGCACCTCCTGATCATGGGGGCACAGGCTGTGGGCCAGCCGCTAAAGAACTGTTAAACTGCGCATCTAAGACAAATTGAAATCATGGCGCAAAGCAGGGGGCACGCATGGAACGGTGCGGCTGGGTGGGTGACGATGATCTGTACAGGGCGTATCACGACACCGAATGGGGCGTGCCCGAATATGACAGCCGCGCGCTATGGGAAAAACTGATCCTAGACGGGTTTCAGGCCGGGCTGAGCTGGATCACGATCTTGCGCAAGCGCGAGGCTTTTCGCCAAGCATTTCAGGGGTTTGATCCAAACGTTATCGCCGAGTGGGGCGAGGATGAGGTGCAGAAATTGCTGGCAGATCCCGGCATCGTGCGGCATCGCGGCAAGATCGAGGCGACGATTGCAAACGCCCGTGTCTGGCAGCAGATCGAAGCCGAGCAGGGCTTTGATCACTACCTTTGGAACTATGTCGGCGGCACCCCGTTGCAGAACCATTGGACCCGTCTTGAGGACGTTCCGGCCTTCACAGAAATTTCCACGGCAATTTCCAAGGATTTGAAGAAAAGAGGGTTCAAGTTTTGCGGGCCGACGATTGTCTATGCGTTCATGCAGGCGGTGGGCATGGTGAATGATCATCTGACCACCTGTCCGTGCCGTGAAACGGTGGTGCGGCTGGCCGGCCCGCAGGGCGCGCTATGATATCTGACGGATGGGGGTATTGCGTCACTGCATGGCAAACGGCGCCGGAATGTTTTGGAATCGGCGCTCATATCCTATATGCAACCCCATCTGATGACAGGACCGCGCAGACACATGACCAATAGCACCGCACCGATCACCCAAGACGTGATGACGATCCCCCGCAAGTTGCCGGAGGGGCCGACCAATATTGTCGGTCTGACCCGCGATGCACTGCGCGAGGCTTTGATCGCTCAGGGCACCCCTGAAAAACAGGCCAAGATGCGGGTCAACCAAATCTGGCAGTGGGTCTACCAATGGGGCGTGCGCGATTTTGCCGAGATGACCAATCTGTCCAAGGCCTACCGCGCCGAGCTGGCGCAGAATTTCGTAATCGAAATCCCCGAAATGGTCAGCCGACAGGTCAGCGCCGATGGCACGCGCAAGTATTTGGTCCGCATCGCCGGCGGCCATGAGGTTGAGGTGGTGTATATCCCCGAAACCGATCGCGGCACGCTATGTATCTCGTCCCAAGTGGGCTGCACGCTGACCTGTTCATTCTGCCATACCGGCACGCAAAAACTGGTGCGCAACCTGACGGCGGGCGAAATCATCGGTCAGGTGATGATGGCGCGCGACGATCTGGGCGAATGGCCCGAGCCCGGCCAAGGGACGGGCGACAATGGCCCGCGTCTTTTGTCGAACATCGTGCTGATGGGCATGGGTGAGCCGCTGTATAATTTCGACAATGTGCGCGACGCGATGAAGATCGCCATGGATGGCGAGGGGATCAGCCTCAGCCGTCGGCGCATCACGCTGTCGACGTCGGGCGTGGTGCCCGAGATTGCCAAAACGGCGCAGGAAATCGGCTGTATGCTGGCCGTCAGTTTCCACGCCACCACCGACGAGGTGCGCGACAAGCTGGTGCCGATCAACAAGAAGTGGAACATCGCCACGCTGCTGGACGCGCTGCGCGAATACCCCAAAGTCAGCAATTCCGAGCGCATCACTTTTGAATACGTCATGCTGAAGGATGTGAACGACAGCGACGAAGATGCGCGGCGGTTGGTGCAACTGATCAAGGGCATTCCTGCCAAGATCAACCTGATCCCGTTCAACGAATGGCCCGGCGCCCCGCATCAGCGCAGCGATTGGGACCGGATCGAGAAGTTTGCCGATATCGTCTATAAGGCGGGCTACGCCAGCCCCATCCGCACCCCGCGCGGCGAGGATATCATGGCGGCTTGTGGTCAGCTCAAATCGGCCAGCGAGCGCGCTCGCAAATCCCGCCGCCAGATCGAATCCGAGGCCGGTATCGGGTAATCTGCGGGCAACACCCAGTCAGCCTTGTGCAACTGCGCCGGGAATGCTCAACTGTCCCCATGACCCAATTTGCCCCCCTTCCACAGCCCATGAACGCCGATGGCGATCCGCGCCTTGTCGGGGTCGAGATCGAGCTTGGCGGTCTGGACGAGGCGCATGTGGCCCGCCTGTGTGCTGAAACCTTGGGCGGGCAGGCTGTGCAGGATGACAGCCATATCTGGACCGTGCAAGGCAGTTCGCTTGGCAAGCTGGAGGTCTATCTGGATATCTTCCTGCGCAACGCTGCCAAGACCAAGCTACGCGATCTGGCGCTGGACTTGGGCCGCGAGGTGGTGCCGGTCGAGATTGTGACCGAACCGTTGGATATGGATGGGCTGGACAAACTGAACCAGCTGAACACGGTTTTGCGCAAGGCCGGTGCGCTGGGCAGTGGTGCGGGCTGGGTGTTTGGCTTTGGCGTGCACCTGAATGTGCAAATCGCGTCGGATAGCGACGCTGATATCCTGCGCCCGCTGCTGGCCTATGCGCTGATCGAGGATTGGCTGCGCACGGCCAGCCCGATTGACGACTCCCGCCGCCTCCTGCCATTCACCGATCCATACCCGACCGATTTTGTGCGCGCCTTGATCGAACTGGGGCCGAACGGCACTGCTCGGCAAGCGATGGAGCTGTATTTGCGCCATACACCGTCGCGCAACCGGGGTTTGGATATGTTGCCGATCTTCGCGCATTTCTGGCCTGACCGGATCGCAGAGGCGATATCTGATAAAACATCGGCCCGGCCGACGTTTCACTTTCGCCTGCCCGATTGCCTGATCGACGATCCCGAATGGTCGCTGGCGCAGGAATGGCAACGTTGGATCACGGTCGAGCGCGTGGCCGCCGATGACGCATTGTTGGCCCGGCTGTGCCGCGAATGGCGGGACGATCACGGGTTGGTCACGCTGACGCGGGGCAGTTGGGCGGCGCGGTGCGGCGATATCCTGCACGCGTCGGGGCTGGACATGACCGGGTTGCCGGGATGACACGACCGCTGATTGGGGTGACCACCTCGCGCCGGTCGGGCTGGCGCATCTTTCCACTGATCGCGCTGAATGTGTGGATGGCTGGCGGGCGATCGGTGCGCTGGGTCGATGGTTCGGACGCGGACCTCTCCACAGTGGATGGGGTGATTATTGGGGGCGGCGATGATATCTCGCCCGATCTGTACGGCGGACAGTTGGTGCGCTCAGCGCGGCTGGATCCGGGGCGCGACGCGCTTGAACGGCGCGTGGTGCATGATGCGTTCGCGCAGGACAAGCCGGTGCTGGGGATTTGCCGAGGCAGCCAGATGTTGAACATCGCGCTTGGTGGCACGCTGCACCAAGATGCCTATGGCGTGTATCGCGACAGCCGCTATATCCGCACGATCCTGCCGCGCAAGACCGTCCATATCGAACCGGACACGCGGTTGGCGCATGTTGCGGGCACGGATCCGATGAAGGTCAATGCGTTGCACTCTCAGGCCGTCGACTCGCTGGGCCGTGGCCTGTGCGTGGTGGCGCGTGACGAGGGCGGCATGATACAGGCGATCGAACGTGTGCGCGATCCCTTTGCCATCGGCGTGCAGTGGCACCCCGAACATCTGTTCTATGCCCGTCGCCAGCAGGGCCTGTTCCGCGCGCTTGTGTCGGCGGCCCGTGCCCGCCGTCAGCATAAGGCTCAGCTGGATCAGGTGGATCACTGCATGGATTGACCGACTGCAAGAAAACAGCCTTGCCGCGATGAAACCTTTACGCTGCCACATTCCGGCACAATTGTTGCCCCGATCGTTAACTATCCCGTTACTAGTGAAACACTGTTCAGAGGCAGGAAACGATGAAACAGTTTACCAGAGATAACGAAACAGACGTTCTGAACCTCGTGCTGCGCGAGCGCGGCATGGCGGTGTCCGAGCGCGAATGGAAACACCGCCTGCGCGGTTACGGCTATGCGATCAAGGACACGCCCGAGGGCCGCCTCGTCACCACGCTTTTGCGCGGCGCACCGGTCTGCAGCTTACCCGTCTAAGGGGGGCACGCGTGCTTGGGTCAGGTGTCGTCGGCATACCAGTCGTCGATGATCTGCACCGCCTCTTGCGCGGTGTCGACAAAGCGAAACAGCTCCAGATCTTCTGGGCTGATGGTGCCGGCGTCCGACAGCGCCTCCCAGTTGATGATGCGACGCCAAAAGGCTTCGCCGAACAACAAGAACGGCACCTTGTTCATGCGGTCCGTCTGAATCAGGGTCAGCGCTTCGAACGTCTCGTCCAGCGTGCCAAAGCCGCCGGGAAAAACACAGATCGCCTTGGCCCGCATCAAAAAGTGCATCTTGCGAATGCCGAAATAATGAAAGTTGAAGCATAGTCCCGGCGTGACATACTCGTTCGGGGCCTGCTCATGCGGCAGCACGATGTTCAACCCGATGGAGGCCCCGCCGGCCTCGACCGCACCGCGATTGCCCGCCTCCATCACACCGGGGCCGCCTCCGGTGGCTACAACAAATTCCCGTCCATAGCTGGCCATGGATTTCATCGTGATCAAGCGGGAAAATTCGCGCGCTTCCTCGTAATAATGCGACAGATCGGCCAATGTCTTGGTGCGCGCCGTGTCTTTTTGCGAAGGCTCCGGAATGCGCGCGCCACCAAAAAGCACCACGGTGCTCTCAATGCCGCGCTCGTTCAGGATCATTTCGGGCTTCAGCAATTCCAGCTGCAAGCGCACCGGGCGCAACTCGTCCCGACACAGAAAATCCGGGTCTGCAAAGGCCAGCCGATAGGCCGGGGCGCGTGTCTGGGGCGTGTCTGGCACCTGTTCGGCGGTGCGGCTATCGGAATGGGCATCGCGAAACTGGCTGTTGCGGTCGTCGTTCATCACTCACACATCCTTTGCTGGCGGCATGCCCTAAGGCGTATCGGGTCTGTCCCGGCTTGACCAGTCAGGGGCTTTCATTGTTCCAAAAATACTCCGGGGGGAGTCGCCGCTTGCGGCGACGGGGGCTGGCCCCCATTCGCGCGCGGTCACGCGCGCCAGACCTGTCGCGCCTTTGGCGCGGCCTTTTGACAACGAAAGGATCAGCCCCGGGTGATCCGGTTGACATGGCCCATCTTGCGGTCCGGTTTGACCTCGGCCTTGCCATATAGATGCAGCGCCGCGCCCGGTTCCTTGGCGATCGCGGGCATGCGGTCCATATCGTCGCCGATCAGGTTTTCCATCACCACGTCAGCATAACGGCTGCCATCGCCCAAGGGCCAGCCCGCAATGGCGCGGATATGCTGTTCGAACTGGTCGATAGTGCAGCCCTGTTGCGTCCAGTGGCCCGAATTGTGCACGCGCGGCGCGATTTCATTCACCAACAGGCTCTGCGGTGACACAAATAATTCCACCCCCATAACGCCCACATAATCCAGTTTGTTCAGGATTTGCGCGGTCAACAGCACCGCATCGGTGCGCTGCGTTGATGTCAGGCGGGCAGGCACGGTGGTGGTGCGTAGAATGCCATCTTTATGCACGTTTTCGCCGGGGTCAAAACACGCCACATCACCCGCCGCGTTGCGCGCGCCAATGACCGAGACCTCGTGCGTGAACTCGACAAAGCCTTCCAGGATCGCCTCTTGGCCCGCCATATCGGTCAGGGCCTGTGCGGCGTCGTCTTCGGACATGATGCGGGCTTGCCCCTTGCCGTCGTAACCGAAGCGGCGTGTTTTCAAGATCGCGGGCAGGCCGACTTCGGTAATGGCCTCGGCCAGATCCACATCGTCATCGACGGCGGCGAAGGGGGCGGTTTGCAGGCCCAGCTCCGTCAGAAAGGCCTTCTCGGTTAGCCGGTCTTGGCTGACCTTCAAGGCCTTTCGGCCGGGGCGCACAGGCGCCAGCCCGTCAAGGATATCCAAAGCCGAGGTGGGAATGTTCTCGAATTCGTAGGTCACCACATCGACGGCGGCGGCGAATTTGCGCAATGCCTCCTCGTCGTCATAGCTGGCCTGAAAATGGTAGTTGGCCACATGGCTGGCCGGGCAGTCGCCACCCGGTTCGAACACGCAGGTCTTGAAACCCAGCCGTGCAGCGGCAACCGACAGCATCCGGCCCAATTGGCCGCCGCCAAGAATTCCGATTGTCGCGCCAGTGGTCAGGGGGTCAGTCATCTTGAGGCTCTTGCGGAATAGAGGCCGACAGCGCCGCGCGCCAGTCATCCAGCCGTTGGGCCAGTGCCGGGTCGCCATTGGCCAGAATGCCTGCCGCCATCAGCCCGGCATTGGCCGCGCCAGCCGAACCGATCGCCATGGTGGCCACCGGGAAACCCTTGGGCATCTGCACGATGGAATACAGGCTGTCGACGCCGGACAAGGCCTTGGTTTGCACCGGCACGCCGATCACCGGCACACGGGTTTTCGAGGCCATCATCCCCGGCAAATGCGCGGCGCCACCGGCGCCCGCGATGATCACATGAAGGCCGCGATCGACAGCGGTTTTGCCATAGTCCCACAACCGGTCTGGCGTGCGGTGTGCCGAGACGATGCGTGCCTCGTAAGGCACGTCCAGCGCATCGAGGATTTCGGCAGCTTCGCGCATCGTGGGCCAGTCGGATTGACTGCCCATGATGATCCCGACTTTGACATTGCTCATCTGTCACTGGCCCCTTGATCTTAGAGGGCGCACTATACCTATCGCGCGGCGCGACGCAATCACGCTCAGGCGATGATATCGGGATAAAGCCGGTCTTCGATATAGGCGATCATGTCCTTGAGGCGCAATTTCCGCTGCTTGAGCCGTTTAACGGTCAGCGGATCGGCGGATCCCTTGTCTTGCAGGGCTGCAATCGCCTCGTCCAGATCGCGGTGTTGGCGGCGGAATTCCTCCAACTCCACGCGCAGCACCTCGTCCGATTTCATGGACAGATCGCTGAAAGCGTTCATATGTCTGATTCCTCTTGGCGGGTGAGGCGCTTAGCATAGCGGGTTTCGATGGGCTGGCATAGCCCCTGCTAGGGTCTTGCGCGGGCCGGCGATGGCCCCCATATTCTGGATGTCGGGTTGCCGAAACCGGGGCCCGGCATGGACTGTCGCTTGGATGTAAGGACGTGTCGATGACAAAGCTGACGATGGGGTCACATCCCTATATGCTGGGGTTTGAACAGCTTGAGCGGATGCTGGAACGCAGCGCCAAATCAGGCAACGAAGGCTATCCGCCTTTCAATATCGAACAGACCTCGGACAATTCCTACAGGATCACGCTGGCTGTGGCCGGGTTTTCCGAAGACGATCTTTCGATCACGGTCGAGGACCGACAATTGGTGATCCGGGGCCGCCAAAGCGACGAGGCCGATCACCGCGTCTATCTGCATCGCGGTATTGCCGCGCGCCAGTTTCAACGTAGTTTTGTCTTGGCGGATGGTGTCGAAGTGGGCGAGGCGATCATGGAAAACGGTCTGCTGCATGTGGACCTGACCCGCGCCCGACCAGAACCCGTGGTGCAAAAGATCAAGATTAACAAGGGGTAAGCGATATGGAGACCAAATACGATTTCGGCGCCGCCGAGGGCCGTGCAATCGTTTATGTCCGGCCCGTGGATGTGGCGGACCTTCCCGAGGACATGCGCGAGCAGGCCATGGGCAGCAAAACACTGTATGCATTGCACGCGGCTGACGGTGAACGGCTCGCGCTGGTGCGCGACCGCAGGCTTGCCTTTGTGCTGGCGCGGCAAAACAATATGGATCCCGTTACCGTCCATTGATTGCCAAAGGCGCGGCGGATCATCCGCCGCCCCCCAACCTTGGCCATATCCCATAGCGTTCGGTCAGAATGGTCAGGCAGGCGACGTTCGCGGCGTGCCGGGTCCGTCCGCCGATCACGTTATCTTGCAAATTGTGCCCATCCTCATGGGCCAATCGCATCGCCTGTCGTGCGACGGGCACAGGGCGCACGGAAATGCTTTGGCGGGCCAAATGCCCCGACAGCCAGATATCATCGACTGGCCATGCCGCAGGCGGTGGGTCTGTGTCGGGGCCGTTCAGCCATGCAGGATCAACGCAAACACCGGTAAAGCCCTGAGCGATCTCGGTATGCGATGCAGACTGTGCAGTGGGCTGCCGTCGCAGGCGTGTCACGCTGTAGCCTTGCCCGGTTGTGGCCTCATACGGGTGCGCGGCATCGAGCAGGGCTTTGGCCCAGCCCGGCCCCATGATCCAGTCGTCATCGCAGTAAATCAGGCGCGGCATCCGCCCCACCATGTGCCGGGCAGCGGGCAGGGCCTTGGTGGCGGGGCCAAGATCGGTGTCGTGCCATAGCAAGTCGACCCCGTCAGGCAGGGGCGGGGGCGTGAACGAACCGGGAAACCGCGCATAGCGGCGGGGCAGGCACAAGATCACCCGCGCGGGTGTGGGGCGTTGCGCCAGCAAAGCCGACAGGACAGGGCCAAGCCTGTCAAATCGTGGCGGGATCGAGGTAAGCGATATGGCATACATGACCCTAGCGCCTAACCGCAAACGGGCCGCCCCATCAAGGGCGGCCCGCTGTCGTCCGTGAGGTGCTTATCAGGCCTGACAGCCTGTTTCGCACTGCCTGATGTCAGCCTGCGATCAGGCCCATCTGTTCCAGCTTCAGGATGACCTGATGGGCGCAGTTGTCGACATCGACATTTTCGGTCTCGACCCGCAATTCGGGATCTTTGGGAACGTCATAGGGATCCGAGATCCCGGTGAATTCCTTGATCTTGCCTTCGCGGGCCAGTTTATAAAGGCCTTTCCGGTCGCGGCGTTCGCATTCTTCGAGCGAGGTGGCGACATGCACTTCAACGAAGGCGCCGTATTCCTCGATATCTTCGCGCACGGCCCGACGGGTGTTCGAATAGGGGGCGATCGGCGCGCAAATCGCAATGCCGCCGTTTTTGGTGATTTCAGACGCGACATAGCCGATGCGGCGAATATTCAGATCGCGATGCTCTTTCGAGAAGCCCAATTCCGAGCTGAGGTTCTTGCGCACGATATCGCCATCCAGCAGCGTCACCGGGCGTCCGCCCATCTCCATCAGCTTGACCATAAGCGCGTTTGCGATGGTCGATTTGCCCGAACCGGAAAAACCGGTGAAAAACACGGTAAACCCTTGTTGGCTGCGTGGTGGACGGGTGCGGCGCAACTCGGCGACCACCTCGGGGAAAGAGAACCATTCGGGAATCTCCAGACCTTCCTGCAGACGGCGGCGCAATTCTGTGCCCGAAATGTTCAGGATCGTGACATTGTCCTTGTCCTCGATCTCGTCCATCGCCTCGTATTGTGCGCGTTCCTGCACAAAGACCATGTGTTTGAAATCGACCATCTCGATTCCCATTTCCTCCTGATGCGTGCGGAACAGATCCTGCGCGTCATAAGGGCCATAAAAATCTTCGCCGGCGCTGTTCTTGCCGGGGCCTGCGTGATCGCGGCCAACGATGAAATGGGTGCAGCCGTGGTTCTTGCGGATCAGGCCATGCCAAACGGCCTCGCGGGGGCCGGCCATGCGCATTGCAAGGTTCAGCAGGCTCATCGTGGTGGTCGAGCCGGGGTATTTGTCCAGAACCGCCTCGTAGCAGCGCACGCGGGTAAAGTGATCGACATCGCCGGGTTTGGTCATGCCCACAATGGGATGGATCAGCAGGTTGGCCTGTGCCTCGCGCGCCGCGCGAAAGGTCAGTTCCTGATGCGCGCGATGCAGCGGGTTGCGGGTTTGGAACGCCACAACACGACGCCAGCCCAGTTTGCGGAAATAGGCGCGCAATTCGTTTGGCGTATCGCGGCTGCCGCGAAAATCGTAATGCACAGGTTGCTGGATGCCCGTGATCGGGCCACCCAAATAGACATTGCCGGCGGTGTTGTGCAAATAATTGACAGCCGGGTGCGCCTCGTCGTCGGCGCCGAACACCTGTTCCGCCTCATGCGATTTGTTGGGTGTCCAGCGGTCGGTGATGGTCATAGTCGCCAAAATGACGCCTTCTTGATCGCGCAGCGCGATATCTTGGCCCGGTTCCAGACCCTCGGCAAAGCTTTCCGATACGTCTAGTGTGATCGGCATCGGCCAAAGCGTGCCATCCGCCAGACGCATGTTGTCGACGACGCCGTTATAATCCTCTTCGCTCAGGAACCCTTTGAGCGGATTGAACCCGCCATTCATCAAAAGTTCCAGATCGCAAATCTGGCGCGGGGTCAAATCCCAGCTTGTCAGATCACCAGCTTCGACTTTCAGTTTCTGGGCGGATTCATGGGAGACATAAAGCTCAGGGATCGGAGCCAGATTTTGTTGGGACATCGCTACTCTCGGGGTTCACAGTTTCCTGGGTCAAGTGCTTGCAACGTGTGCGCGCACAACTCTTACGGGCCTTAGACCTGCCGAAGGCGTGTTTTCAAGGCCTAGCAACGCGTTTTTGCTTTTTGAGGCGATTTTGATGCGAATTTGACGATCTTAAGTGTGTTTTCACCGTAAATGGACCCGCGGCGGAACGATATCGCCGTGTCAAATACCGACTTTTGATATAGCGCAAAGTCACCCCAGAGATTTTCACATTAGAATATTTCCAAACGTGCGAATCTTATGTGAAAAGTCTGGAGGCTTACATGTCATCTATAAAGAAACTTGCGCTCGGTACGGCGTCTGCGATTGCAATCGCATCTGCAGGTCAGGCATCGGAACTGCGCGACTACGCGTTGGATATGTTCGCTGCACTGCCGTCGACCGTTCCCGCCCTGAACGACAATATCATCACGCCCGAGAAAGTCGATCTTGGTAAGGCGCTGTTCTTTGATCCGCGCATGTCGGCCTCGGGCGTGTTCTCGTGTAACTCCTGCCACAACCTAGCGACTGGCGGGGATGATAACATGCCCACCTCGATCGGCCATGGCTGGCAGAAAGGCCCGCGCAATTCGCCGACCGTTCTGAACGCCGTGTTCAACGAGGCGCAGTTCTGGGATGGTCGCGCCGCTGATTTGGCCGAACAGGCCAAAGGCCCGGTGCAGGCGGGTGTCGAAATGGCCAACACGCCGGCCAATGTTGTGGCAACACTGAATTCGATGCCGCAATATCAAGACTGGTTCCAAGCGTCCTTCCCCGAAGAGGCCGACCCTGTGACGTTTGACAATTTCGCCAAGGCGATTGAGGCCTACGAGGCCACTTTGATCACGCCCGCGCCGTTTGATGCCTTCCTCAACGGCGATGACAACGCGCTGACCGAGCAGCAGAAAGAAGGCCTTGCCGTGTTCATGGACAAGGGCTGCGCGGCTTGTCACAATGGCGTCAACCTTGGGGGCAATGGGTATTACCCCTTTGGCCTGATCGAAAAGCCGGGTGCCGATGTCCTGCCCCCTGATGACCGTGGTCGCTATCAGGTGACCGAGACAGCGGATGATTCCTACGTGTTCCGGGCATCGCCCTTGCGCAACATCGACCAGACCGCGCCCTATTTCCACTCGGGCAAGGTTTGGGATCTTGAGGTGGCTGTGGCTATCATGGGCACATCGCAGCTGGGGATGGAATTGAACGAACAAGAAGTCGATCAGATCGTCGCCTTCCTTGGCTCGCTGACCGGCAAGATGCCCGAAGTGGTCTATCCGATTCTGCCTGTCGAAACGCTGGAAACACCGCGCCCGACGGGTGATGTGATCCCCAACTGATCGGCGGATAGCCTATACACAAACAAAAACGGCGCGGAACTGTCCGCGCCGTTTTCTTTGCTGTTTGCGAGAGGCCATGGCAGGTCGCGCTTACCCTTTTCCTCCGGCTCAACATCTTACGGGGGAAGGCCGCAGGCCAAGGGGCAAAGCCCCTTTGCTGAAATGCGAAAACGCGCTTAAGCTTATCGCGCGCCAGACGCGACTTTTTGGTCAGGCCTCACTCTTGGGGCACATAGGCCTCGGGTGCAGGGGCATCATTCTCTAATTCGGCGATGAATTTCTCTGCATCTAGCGCTGCCATGCAGCCCATCCCGGCGCTGGTCACGGCTTGACGGTATACGTGATCGGTCAGGTCGCCCGCGGCAAAGATACCGGGCACCGAGGTGCGGGTGCTGCCGGGGTCAACCTTGACGTAATCACCGTGGTGCATCTCAACCTTGCCTTTCAGCAGCTCGCTGGCGGGGGCGTGGCCAATGGCGATGAATACGCCTTTGCAGGGGACATCGGTGCTTTGACCTGTCTGGTTGTTTTTTACGCGCACGCCGGTGACGCCCTTTGGGTTGTCATCGCCCAGGATCTCCTCCAACTCGTGGAACCATAGGGTTTCGACCTTGGGGTGCTTCAGCAGGCGGTTTTGCAAAATCTGCTCGGCGCGCAGCTCGTCGCGACGATGGATCAGGGTGACCTTGCTGGCAAAGTTGGTCAGAAACAGCGCCTCTTCAACGGCTGTGTTGCCGCCGCCGATCACCACGATTTCCTCACCCCGGTAAAAGAACCCGTCGCAGGTGGCGCAGGCGGATACGCCAAAGCCCTTGAAGGCCTCTTCGCTGTCCAGCCCCAGCCATTTGGCGCGCGCGCCGGTGGCCATGATGACCGCATCGGCGGTATAGGTGTTGCCGCTGTCGCTTTTGGCGACGAAGGGGCGGCTTGTGGTGTCCAGATCGGTGATGATGTCGCCGATGATTTCGCAGCCCATGGCCTTGGCGTGGGCCTCCATGCGGACCATCAGATCGGGGCCTTGCACCTCGGTATCGCCGGGCCAGTTTTCAACCTCGGTCGTGGTGGTCAACTGCCCACCCGGTTCGATCCCTTGCACAAGGATCGGCTCCAACATCGCGCGGCTGGCGTAGACACCGGCGGTGTATCCGGCTGGGCCGGACCCGATGATAAGGCATTTCGTATGGCGGGTCTGGGACATAAATCACCTGTTGTCAGTGGAATTCCTGAATCGCGCCAGATATAGCCCCGCCGCGTCGTGCATGTAACCCCTTGGCGGTGGCTTTGCACATTGCATCAGGCATAAAAAACATGCGAAACGATCTTGCGTATGTGCGAAACATTATTGCGCGTAATGGCGCGCGTGATATAACAATCGCGAATTTCAGGAGTCCTTAGATGCCCGCAACCCGCCTTGATGAGATCGACCGCAAGATACTGGCCGAACTTCAGGCCGATGGTCGTATGACCAATGTGGAACTGGCCAAACGTGTGGGGATTTCGGCACCGCCCTGTCTGCGCCGCGTGCGCACTTTGGAAGAGCAGGGGTTCATCCGCGGCTACCACGCCGATGTGGATGCCCGCGAACTGGGTTTTGAGGTGCAGGTTTTCGCCAGTGTTGGCCTGCAAAGTCAGGCTGAGGCGGACCTGAGCGCGTTCGAGGCCCGGTGCCGCGATTGGCCGTTGGTGCGCGAGTGCCACATGCTGAACGGCGAGGTGGATTTCATCCTGAAATGCGTGGCCCCCGACCTGTCTACGTTTCAACGGTTTCTGACCGAGGAACTGACCGCCGCCGACAATGTCGGCAGCGTCAAAACATCGCTGGTGATCCGTGGCGCCAAGGACGAACCGGGTGTGCCGTTTGATATCCTTGAGGCGCGTCTGGCCGACGCGCCCTAGGCATCAGGCGGACTCGAAACTCTCGGACGACACAAGCGGCAGGCGCGGATGCGACAGCGCGCCGAAATGCCGAGGTTCTCGGATATGCGGGAAATAAGATAAAAACAGCGCCAGCATGTTGCGGCTGAGATGCCGTTCAAACCCTGCGCCGGGGTGGAAGCTTTCAAACTCAAGCCCGCCTGCGGTGATCGTCGCATGGCGACGCAGCGCGATGTGATACACGGTCAACGGGTGGCGCGGGGCCATGTCGATCAGGTTCATCCCATCGGCCAGATCACGGGCCGGGGTCAGCACCTGTTCGCCACCAAAGCTATCGCGCATGCCAGCGGGCCGCGCCAGCAGGCGCGCGCCGGGGCCTGCCAGCACATCCATCATCGGGCGTCCCACCCCGAGGGCGTCGCCCATGATGCGCGTGACGCGTCGATTGTCGGTGGCGATACCATCAGCATTTGGCACCAGCGTCATCGATCCAATCCACAACAGCGGCATCGGCCCGTGTTCCGAGGTGATGACCTTTGTGCCCGGGATCAAATCCTCGATCGCAATGGGCCCTTGGGCCGTCTTGATCAGTGTGCCGCGGGCAAATGCGGAAAACGCCGCTTCGAATGCTGGCGTGGCGGGGCCAAGGTTTTCGGTATCATGTATCGACCCATCGTCACGCAGGCTTTGAATGCGATATTTGCGCAGCATGTGCCGCTTGCGCATCGGACCTGATGAGACCGCCGGCGCATGTTCATTGGGCAAATGCCCGACAGACCGACGAGAGACCGCCGGAGATTCGGCGGAGAGTGGAGGAGTAGCCATGTTGTGTCACCATTCGGTCGCCACAACCGCGTCGGCCCCCACCGACAACGACAGAAGGACGGTTACCATTCACGTTGCGAGAATCTATTGATCGCCGCATGGCAGCCCGTCTGTCAAATTTTATGCAAAATTGTTTCTACACCTCGGCCAATGCCAAAGCCCGGACGGGATTTATGCCCGCGCGGTGGCTTGTCGTGCCACAATTCAGGTGCGGCCCGGTCGAATCGGCTTGCGGGCCGCGCGTGGCGGCCAAGTCTTGGGTCAGGCGGATTTGACTTTACGGATCCGCAGCGCAGCCCGCCCTGCATGACGCGCTTTGCGCTGATAGGGCAGCGTGGGCATATCTTGCTTGCTGGTTTCGATTACCGATTTCATCCAACGCTTTTTCATGATCATCCTCGTTCATTTTATACTGCTCGTCGGGTTTGTCCCGTTGGCAGTGATATTGCCCCCGGTTTCGGGCCATGATGTGACGAATTGGAAAAAAATCAGCGGTCACGCAGGGCGGGGTTTGGACAAAAATGGCAAATCTGTGGGCTGCGGCTTAAGGCATTGTTTTAAAACAACAAAGCGAAAATGAACGTGTTCAAAATACCCAAAGTGACGCGATTGTTTCCGTTAAAATGGGGCAAACATGTGAATACATCTGCCAAGCCATGGCCGCAATTACAGCCGGATCGTTGAAATCATCCGTCCGTAATCGGCCTCGCCCGCGTGGGTGGCGCGGCGGTAGGAAAAGAATCGCGCCGGATCGGAATAGGTGCAATGGCGGGTCCATTCAGCGTGACCGACGCCAGCCTGCCGCAAGCGGTGCAGCCCAAAAGCGGGCAGATCGAACAGGTAACGGTCGCCGTCGCCATTGCCGAAAAAGCGGCTGTTGGCTGGATCGTCGGCGATGAAATCCTCAAGAAATTCTGGCCCGACCTCATAGGCGCTTTGGCTGATCGACGGGCCGATCACCGCCGTGATGTCGCCGCGCGCGGCGCCAAGGGTTTCCATCGCGTCCAGAGTCGCCTCAAGCACACCGTCCAATGTGCCGCGCCAGCCTGCATGCGCAGCACCCACTACCCCGGCCTTGGCATCTGCGAACAACACTGGCTGGCAGTCAGCGGTCAGAACGGCCAACGCCAGCCCCGGTGTGGCGGTGACCATGGCATCGGCACGCGGTTTTTCAGCAAGTGGCCCGTCCACAGGAACAACATCTGCGGAATGCACCTGATGGACGGTCAGAAGATGGTCGGGCACGACATTCAGCGCATCGGCCACACGCGCGCGATTGATTCTGACGATCTCGGACTGGTCCGATGACCCCGGCCCGCAATTCAACCCGGCGAACACGCCCGACGATGCCCCGCCGCGCCGGGTAAAGAACCCGTGTCGCAAGGGCGCAAGGCTGTCGGCGGTGATGATCTCAAGCGTCATGGTTCCAACCCCGGTGGCGGGCTTGCGCCTTCGGGATAAAGGCCAAGCACCTTGAAGAGCGTCCCCATTTCCTGCGGATGGGTCAAGCGCCGATGTGCAGCGATATGCGTTTCCAATGCGGTCCCGCTCAATCCTTTGGCCAACGCCTGCGCGCGGGCGGTGATGCCCAGCCTCTCCAGAAAGACGCCCTGTGGGGTCAATCGCGTATGCGCTGCCGGAGCGGCGCCAAGTGCCAGCGCCTCGAAATCCACATGCGCTGTCAGGTCGGCATTGCCCGGATCGGTCAGCGGATCGGCCGCCGCATGTCCGCGCACCGCCTGAAGCGTGTTGCCCAGTGACCGCCAGTCGCCATAATCCACGATCAGCGCCGCGCCGCCACGGGTGGCGATCCGGGCGCCGATCACGCCAGCCGCATTCGCCCCGGCGGGGCAGGTTTCCACAAGATCGCCGTCGCGTGTATCATCAAGCCGATGGGCCAGCTGCGGGGCGTGTTGCCGGTCGGTCAGGCCCAGTGTCAGAACCACGTCTTGCAGCCCGACGCAGCATTCGCGCCAGCCGTCGCCGTCGCGCTGGAATTGCCGCACCGGCAGCGCGTCGAAAAACTCGTTCGCCAGCAGAAAAAGCGGCTGGTCGGGCAGGTCTTCGACTGTCTCGGCCCAGATCAGCCCATCACGGGCCAGCGTGTCGCGCTGAACCGCGCGCAAAGTGTCTGAGGCTTCGATCAGATGCACTTGGGCGGCGGCGTGAAACCCCGGCACCGTGCGGGTCGCGCGCA
>DATFJQ010000156.1:0-12692 GCA_035269125.1 Roseovarius sp. | reverse complement strand
CGGAGGTTCTGGGCGGTGGCAGCCAGGAGGAATTCGTCGTTTGCGCCACATGGGCCGCGTAATCGGAGGCGACCAAGGCCAAGGATGCGTTTGAGGTGGGCGAAGAGCATTTCGACCTTCTTCCTGAGCTTCATTGCAATCTGGTATTCTGCGGTTTTGGCCAGATCCCTAGCGACCTGACGCGCATCTTCGTGCTCCTCGCGGGTGATTTTGCGGGCCTCGGCATTGGGGCAGCATTTGGTTTTGGATGGGTACGCCTGACAGACCTCTTTCAGGGCGCGGTAGCGGGCTGTGCCCTTGCCGGTCGGCCCCCGGTTCGGATCGGAATAATTCCGGCGGAACTGCTTGAGCGCATGGCCCTCGGGGCAGATGTATTGGTCGTTCTCGGCATCCCACTCGAAGTCCGCCCGCGTCCATGTCCCATCGTTGCGACCGGCCTTGTCTATCACCGGGATATGGGGTGCGATCTTACGATCCACGAGCCTGCCCAGCATCGCTCCTGAGCCATAAGCGGTGTCCGCGATAAGGCATTCGAGATGCAGGCCGAACCTGGCCTTCATCCGCTTCAGCATGGTCTTGGTCGATCCGACCTCGGCCTGTCGGATCGACCGCGTCACCTCGACATCGACGATCACGCCATGATCCGTGTCGGTCAGGTAGTTGTCGGAATAGCTGAAGAATGCGTTCGCCAATGTCACTCGGAGTCGCTGATCGTGGCGCCATCGGTTCGAGCCCGATGGGCGACGGCGTTCCATTGGCTCATCCTTGCGGGCCGCGGTCCACTGGCTCGCCGGATCGGAATGCGAGGTGAACTTGGGCTGGACCTCGCTAGCCGCCCCGAATGCGGCCTTGTCCAGCGAAAACTCGTAGAACAGCGCCGCCTGCACGTCCTATCTTGGCCACATCATCGTTCAATCCTCCCGCCCGCCAGAAGAATTGAGTCAGCGACTTACACCTCGACCAAGCCCAAGTTTTTCGCCAAAATTCGTCCCGGCCCGCGTGCGCGGCCATCGGATTCAGGTGCAGAACAAATGTCCCCTCCGGGGCTGGAAGCTATCAGTGCTTGCGCGGGCAAATGACACCCGTTTTGGTCGGCATTCCAATCAACCACCCTCGCCAAACGCGCGACACTCGGCGCACGCCCTTTTATCCTTCTGAAAGCGGTGAAAATTATCGCCGTGCAACAGATCGAGATGTCGCGTTTTGACCAAAGGGGTGCTCATTATTCGTCTCAGCCCCTTTCAAATTGTCCGAAATCCCCTACCCTGGCCCTTACTTCATCCCGGCGAGGCCCATGCAAAAAGTCATCGTTCTTACCGATCTGCATATCCTGCCCAAAGGCGACAGGATCATCGGGTTGGACCCGGCGGCGCGCTTTGGCCATGTGCTGGCCGATGCCCTGCGCCAGCACCCCGATGCGACGCATGTCATCCTCACCGGCGACCTGACCCACAATGGCACGTCGGTGGAGTATGCCCACCTGCGTGCCCTGCTGGCCGATTGCCCCGTGCCTGTCAGTCTGATGCTGGGCAATCACGACCGCCGCGCGCCGTTCATTGCCGCCTTTCCAGACTCACCGCTGACCGACGCGGGCTTTGTTCAACGGTTGATTGACTTGGACCATGCCCGGCTGATTCTGTTGGATACATTGGATGAAGACGCCCCGGACCTACATAGTGGCTACCTGTGTCCTGACCGCCTGAACTGGTTGGACCATGCGCTTGACACCGCACAAGACCAACCCTGCATCCTGTTCACCCATCACCCGGCTTTTGTGACCGGCTTTGGCGGGATGGACAGAATAGGCCTGCGCAACCGTGCCGAATTGATCAAGCGGTTGCACCGCAATGGCGCGGTCGTGCAGATCGTTTCGGGTCATATCCACCGCAACGTTCAAGGGGCCGCTGGTGGCATTCCCAATGCAGTATTCAAAAGCACCTGCCACCAGATGCCGCTGATCCTTGGCGAGCAAAGCCCGCAATTGTCGATCGACGAACCCGGAGCTTACGGCCTTTTGCTGATCGGCCCCGAGGGCGTGGTGGTACACACACAGGATGTCGGCCTGCCGACGGTCACACCCGACATTTACGTTTGATCACAGAATAACGGCAGCTTTCCGCACATCATTTCGCACAAAACCGGCGATATATCGCGCGCGAAAACAAGCGGCTTGCCGCAGTCACACGCCGCATCTACCTTGAGTTGTGCTTGATGAGTGCTGCTTGCTGTTTTCCGATGTTTTGATCTTGGCCACAACCGGAGCCGCGCCCGTGACACGCCCCACGCGTCCACCCTCTTTCAATCCGCGAACGCGTGCCCCACGCCGCCAATTGGTGCTGCTTGGGGTGCTGGCTCTCTCGACAGGGCTGGTTTTTGCCGAGCTGGCCTTGCGATTTGACCCCTGAGGCGCGTTGTGCGCGTTCGCGGAAAAACTTTTTCATGAATTTCCTGAATTTTGGCCTTGCAGCCATCGCCAAGAGTTTATAAATCCCGGCCTACCCAAGGACGCGGGTGTAGCTCAGGGGTAGAGCGTTACCTTGCCAAGGTAAATGTCGTGAGTTCGAATCTCATCACCCGCTCCAATTACTCTTCCCCATTCAGGTCTTTCTGACCCGCCTGTCACACAGGCGCCGCAGGATGGCGCAAACGCGCCTCGACCTCTTGGCGCGGCCTGTCGTCCCCCCTATAAGGACGCCGAACACCATAAAGGGCAGACCAATGCGCAGCGCCACGATCACACGCAAAACCGCCGAAACCCAGATCAGCGTCGAGGTCAATCTTGACGGCACCGGGGCTTATGACACCCAGACCGGCGTCGGCTTTTTTGATCACATGCTGGACCAATTGGCGCGTCATTCACTAATCGACATGACGATCCGCTGCGATGGCGACACCCATATCGACGATCATCATAGCGTCGAGGATGTGGGCATCGCGCTTGGTCAGGCCCTGTCGCAGGCGCTTGGCGACAAGCGCGGCATTCGCCGCTACGGCGCGTGCCTTTTGCCGATGGATGACGCGCTGGTGCGCGCCGCGCTTGATTTATCGGGGCGGCCCTATCTGGTGTGGAATGCCGACATGCCCACACAGAAAATCGGCAGCTTCGACACCGAACTGGTACGCGAGTTTTTTCAGGCCCTCAGCACCCATGGCGGCATCACCCTGCACGTGGATGCGCTGCATGGGATCAACAGCCACCACATCGCCGAGGCCGCGTTCAAGGCCGTCGCCCGCGCCCTGCGTGACGCGGTGGAAACCGATGCGCGCAAATCCGATGCCGTGCCATCGACCAAAGGGGCGCTGTGACCGGCATGACCACCGTTATCGTCGATTACGAATCCGGCAACCTGCATTCGGCTGAAAAAGCGTTTCAGCGCATGGCGTCCGAGGTGGGCGCAGGTGCGGTCACTGTCACGTCAGACCCCGACACCGTGCGCCGTGCCACCCGAGTCGTGCTGCCGGGCGACGGGGCGTTTCCGGCCTGCCGGGATGAACTTTACGATCATCGCGGATTGTTCGAAGCCATCGAAGAAACCGTGATCACCCAAGGCCGCCCCTTCATGGGCATTTGCATCGGGATGCAGATGCTGGCCACGCGCGGCCTTGAATATCGCGAAACCAACGGGTTTGACTGGATCGGTGGAACGGTGGACCGCATCGCCCCCTCCGACACCGCGCTGAAAGTGCCGCATATGGGGTGGAACGATCTGGTGATCGACCAGCCGCACCCGGTCTTCGACGGCATTTCAACCGGCGATCATGCTTATTTCGTGCATTCCTACCATTTCCGCGTGAGCGATCCGGCCCACCTATTGGCGCATGTCGAGTATGGCGGGCCGATCACCGCCGTGGTAGGCCGAGACAATATCGTCGGCACGCAATTCCACCCGGAAAAAAGCCAGTCCACCGGGCTGCGGATCATCGCCAATTTCCTGAATTGGAAACCCTGACACATCAAGGCACTGCGCGCCGCGCTTACATGCGCGGCCGCCGGTCACGGCGGACAAGCGGCCCGCCGCTTGGCAGATTTACTGCACCCGCATCCATGTCTGCTTGGCGCAGATCAAACCGCCTGCCACACAGCCGCGCAGCTTGAGCGCATTGCCCTGCAAATCGATCTTGCCGATGTAAATCTTGTCATTGGACGGGCGCCAAACCTTGCCCTCGTATTGGCCCTCTCCCTGCGGGGCCATGTTGCGCACCAGCATCTTGCCGAGATTGGGCGATTTGTACTCAGCCCCGTCCTTGAAAGTGCGCGCGATAGTACCACAGATATTAGCGCCACATTGTTGCATCGCCACATGCGCATAAGATCCATCATCCACTTCGGTCTTCCACGTGCCCAATACCGGATCGGCATGGGCCACACCCGCACTTGCAACAACGGCCATCGCCACAGCAAACAGCTTGTTCATCTTGGTTGTCCTCCCTGACATCTTTTGCCGAAGTCTGGCGTGGCCACCGTTTCGAAATCAAGTCTTACGTCGGGTCGCGTTGCATTTCACGCGGCCCCATGCCAAACGACCCGCAACGCAGCCAACAAGGATTTGGTCCTATGATCCTCTACCCCGCCATCGACCTCAAAGACGGTCAGGCCGTTCGCCTGTTCAAAGGCGAAATGGAAAAAGCCACGGTCTTTAACGACGATCCCGCCGCACAGGCGATGGAGTTTGTCGAGGCAGGATGCGAATGGCTGCATCTGGTCGATCTT
This sequence comes from Roseovarius sp., assembly GCA_035269125.1. Lineage (GTDB taxonomy): Bacteria > Pseudomonadota > Alphaproteobacteria > Rhodobacterales > Rhodobacteraceae > Roseovarius. The sequence goes on along the minus strand of DATFJQ010000156.1, from coordinate 7,981 downwards.
AACGGGGCATTTGCTGGTGAGCCGGTCAATGCCGCCCCGGTCGAAGCCATTCTTGAACGCACCAAGGTGCCCGCCCAACTGGGCGGCGGCATTCGCGACATGGCCACCATCGAACGCTGGCTGTCCAAGGGGTTGGCCCGCGTGATCCTTGGCACCGTGGCCGTGGAAAACCCCGCGCTGGTGCGCGAGGCCGCCCGCACCTTTCCCGGTCAGGTCGCCGTCGGCATCGACGCCCGCAAGGGCATGGTCGCCACCAAAGGCTGGGCCGAGGAAACCGATGTCACGGCCACCGATCTGGCACAGTCGTTCGAAGATGCAGGCGTGGCCGCGATCATCTACACCGACATCAACCGCGATGGTGCCATGCAAGGCCCGAACATCGCGGAAACCGCCGCGTTGGCCAACGCCGTGTCGATCCCTGTGATCGCCTCAGGCGGGGTCAGTTCAATCGACGACCTCAAGGCGCTGAAAGCCTGTGGCGCGCCCTTGAACGGCGCAATCTCGGGCCGGGCGCTTTATGACGGCGCGATTGATTTGAAAGAGGCGCTGACAGTGATGAAAGCCTGACCCGCCTTTGGGTCAGCCGCCCGCAGCCTTGGCCGTTAGATTACCCAACGCACCCTTCATCTCGGCAATATAGCCCGCATCGTCATTGATGCCGGGCAGATCATCCAGCGTTTCCTCGGGGTCTTCATAGGCCAGCCAAACCTGACCCTGCGCATCCTCATAGACCAAAACCTTTAACGGCAGATACACCCCCGCAAGCGGGTTATCCTGCATCGCGGGCGTGCCCAACATGGGATTGCCGAAAATCAGCAATTGAGACGGCGCCAGCTCCATATCGACGCTGGCCGCACCGCCCGCATGATCGACACGCGCGAAAACGGTGGCGCCTGCACCGCTCACCGCAGCCTCCAGCGCATCCATGGTCCCCGCCACATCGCCGCCTGCGCGGACTTTCAAAATATCATCGTCCGAGGCCCACGCCCCTTGCGCCATCAGCGCCATGGCAAAGGCTGCAACAATAGACTTCATACCAATATCCTTTCGCGTCAAGGTTTACGGGGGGCAGTGTCTGGCAACCCAGTCGCTTTGCCCATACACAATACCGTGACGTCCCAAACCCGGCTTTACCATGCCCAACCCACAGCCATTGCAGACTACCACCGACCGCCCGACACAGGCGGTGGTGCCGGTGTGGATGACCCTTGTCATGGTTGTCACAGCGATGTTCAGCATCGTGGCGGGAGACACCGCCGGAAAGGCCCTCAGCACAGAAGGCGCCCATCCCTTCTTTGTGGCATGGGCGCGCTTTGCCATGGCCGCATTGGTGCTGCTACCGTTCAGCGGCCTGCAAAGGGCCGAACTGCCGCAGCTACTGGATTGGCGCATTCTGATGCGCGGCGCGCTGATCGCCGGGGTCATCTCATCGATTCTGACCGCGCTGCGCTATGCGCCGATGGCCGATGTGTTCGGAGCCTTCTTTATCGGCCCGATCATTTCCTTCATTCTGGCCGCGCTTTTGCTGGGCGAACGGATCACGCCGCTGCGCTGCGTGCTTCTGGCGCTTGGGTTCTGCGGTGTTCTGTTGGTGGTCAAACCGGGGTTTGGCGCGGGTCCGGGCATGGGCTTTGCCCTGCTGGCGGGGGTATTTTTTGGCAGTTTTCTGGTGACAACGCGTTGGCTGGCCGGGTCGTTTCGGCCCCGCTTTCTGGTGATCTCACAATTGCTGGCCGGCAGTATTTTGCTGGCTCCGCTAGCGTTTGCAGTGGGCGCGCCTGCGATGACCGCTTGGTTGTGGCTTTTGTTTGCCATCAGCGCCTTTGGGTCAGCGCTTGGCAACCTGTTGCTGGCCATGGCCAACCGCCACGCCCCCGCCTCGGTGATCGCGCCGCTGATCTACACGCAACTTCTGGCCGCGACGGTTCTGGGCTGGCTGGCCTTCGGCGACTGGCCCGATGCGCTGTCGCTCACCGGTCTGGCGGTGATCCTTGCCTCGGGCCTGTGGTCGCTCAGGCTGTCGCGCCGCTGATCACGGCCCATGCAAAAACGCCGCGCCATGCAGGTCAGACCTTTTCAAAGCCCCATGTTTCGGGATACCTCACCGACATGTTGAAGATCCGCATCATCCCCTGCCTCGACGTGGCCGATGGCCGCGTGGTCAAAGGCGTGAATTTCGTCAACCTGCGTGACGCGGGCGATCCTGTCGATGCCGCCCGGGCCTATGACGCCGCCGGCGCGGATGAGCTGTGTTTTCTCGACATTCACGCAACCCATGAAAACCGTGGTGTGATGCTTGATGTCGTCACCCGCACCGCCGAGCAATGCTATATCCCGCTCACTGTGGGCGGCGGCGTGCGCACGGTGGATGATGTCCGCGCCTTGCTGCTCGCAGGCGCGGACAAGGTCAGCTTCAACTCCGCCGCCGTGGCCGACCCTGACGTCGTGCGCCGCGCCGCCGAGCAATTCGGCAGCCAATGCATCGTCGTCGCAATCGACGCGAAAACCGTCAACCCCGGCAAGTGGGAAATCTTCACCCATGGCGGGCGCAAACCCACCGGCATCGACGCCGTGCAATTCGCCAAACTGGTCGAGGAAAAAGGCGCCGGTGAAATCCTGCTGACGTCGATGGACCGCGACGGCACGCGTGCAGGCTTCAACCTGCCCCTGACACGCGCGATCTCTGACGCGGTCGATATTCCCGTCATCGCCTCGGGCGGTGTCGGCGATCTGGATCACCTTGTCGATGGCGTCACCAAGGGCGGCGCATCGGCAGTGCTGGCCGCCTCGATCTTTCACTTCGGCGATTACACGATCCAGCAAGCCAAGGATCACATGGCCGCCGCTGGCGTGCCCATCAGGACAGGCGCATGACCCTAGAACAGCTTGAACAAATCATCGCCGCCCGCGCCGTCGCCGACCCCAGCCAAAGCTGGACCGCCAAATTGCTGGCCAAAGGCCCTGAAAAGGCGGCCGAAAAATTCGGCGAAGAAGCCATCGAAGCCGTGATCGAAGCGGTCAAAAACGATCCCGAACGCCTCACCTCCGAGGCCGCCGATGTGCTGTTTCACCTTCTCGTCATGCTGCACGCCCGTGGCGTCAAAATCGCCGACGTGATGGAGGAACTCGCCCGCCGCCAAACCCAATCCGGCTTGCAGGAAAAGGCATCACGCCCAGAATGATCCGTCACATCGTATTTTTCACCGCCCGCAACCCCGACGATCTGGATCGCATCCGTGACGGTTTGGAAACGCTGTCGAACATCCCCCATGCCCGCCATTTCGAAGTGCGCCGCAACCTGCACGCTGACCGGCTGACCGGGGCCGAAGTGGATTTCGTGGTTTACGCCGAGTTCGACAACCAGGCCGATCTGGACGCCTACAAGGCCCACCCGATCTATGCCCGCGCCATCGAACTGGTCAAACCGCTACGCGACATGCGCATCGCCGCCGATATCGAAAGCGGCTGACCACCCTTGCACAGGGCCACACCTTCATTGTTCGAAAAATACTCCGGGGGAGTCGCGCCCCGCGCGACGGGGGCAGCGCCCCCAACACGTTATAATTTCGATGAAATCACGCCCGTATTGAACCCGCCCATGCGCAATTCACCAAACAGGCGCTGGTATTCGATCTTTGGGCAGCGATCCATCACCACGTCCACACCGCGCGCTCGCGCCAGCTCGGCGGCCTCCTCATTTACCACACCGATCTGCATCCAGATCGTCTGCAGTGCGGGAAAAAGCTCCAGTGCATGCCCCACGATCGGCGACACATGTTCGGGGCGGCGGAAAATATCCACCATGTCCACCCCGCCCTCGATCTCGGATAAACTGGCCACCACCTGCGCGCCGAACACCTCTTGCCCCGCATGACCGGGGTTGACCGGCACAACGTCAAACCCTTTCAGTTTCAGATAGCGCGCCACGTAATAGCTTGGGCGCACCGGGTTCAGCGACATGCCGACAACCGCCACACGGCGGGTGCGGGTCAAAATCTTTCGCAAAAAGGCATCCGAATAGGTTTGGGTCATATTGTGCAGCCTATCCCGGTTCCTCAAAAGAAAAAAGCGCCCAAGGAAAACCTTGGGCGCCAGTCGCGGAACGAGGGACAGTGAAGTGAAACGCCGATGTTCCGTATCGGCGCCTCTGTTGAACAAATAGGTGCGCGTTTAAAAATATAAAGGGGATGATCAACAGGATGTGATCAGACGCCGCAGGGGCCGATCAATCAAAGATATCCTCGACGACATCCCACACTTCCTCCAGCATTTTCCGGGCAAAAGGCTTGCGCCGTTTTCTGGATTTTTGCGGCTTGCGCATGGCCCGGTCGCCCAAGGCAAAGCGGCGCTCTTCCTCCCAATCCACCTTAACCTTACGGCGGCGCGGATTGGCCGGGCGTTTGGCTGGCGCGGGTTTCACGGCCTTTGCAAGGGCTTGCGGCATTGCCTTCATGTCGTGCAAGGGCGCGCCACAGCTTGAACACGTCAGCTCGTGACGCGCTTGGTCAAACACCAGCGCCGCGCGCGTGCCGCAATAATTACAAGTGGCGATCTTGTGGCCCATATTCCCTCAGCGCGTAGTCTGCCCTGTAACCGTTCTTGATCCATATAGGGCGACCGCCGCCGCGTTGGAGACGTTGAGCGAGCCAAATGCGCCAATAAATGCGATTCGCACCAATTGGTCGCAGCTTTCGCGAGTCTTTTCGCGCAAACCCGGCCCCTCTGACCCCAAAACCAGCGCTATGGGGTGATCGCGCCGCCCATCCAGCGCGGCATCCAGCGTCGCCTCGGCCTCACCGGCCAGCCCAAGCACGGTATAGCCCATATCCTTCAACGCCGCGATAGCGCGGGCAAGGTTGGTGACACGCAGATACGGCTGACGCTCCAATGCGCCGCTGGCGGTTTTGGCCAGCGCGCCGGTTTCCGGCGCGGAATGGTGACGCGGGGCGATCACGGCACAGGCCCCGAACACTTCGGCCGAGCGCAGGATCGCGCCCACGTTATGCGGATCGCTGACCCGGTCCAGTAACACCACGCGCGGCGCGGCATCGCAGGGCGGTGCGGCGCAGATATCCTCCAGCCGCCCCCAATCCAGCGGCTTGACCTCCAATGCGGCCCCTTGATGCACCGACTGCGGATCAAGCGGGGCATGAAACTTGCGCGGGTCGGCCATGTCGGGCTCGATCCCGGCGGTTGCAATCGCGTCGGCCAGTTTGTCAGCGGCGTTCTTGGTCACGATCAGGCGCCGTTTTATGCGCGCCGGGTTCATCAACGCGTCGCGCACCGCATGCAGCCCGAACAACCAAACGGTTTCGGCTTCGGCCACCTTTTTGGCTTGCTCTTTCTCGATCACCCAACGGGGTTTTTTCTGGGCCATGCCAGTCCTTTCCTTGCGCGGCGCGACAATGCGCGCGCGCGTGTCGCGGTGCAAGGCATTTTCCGGTTGACGCTGCACCATGGCTTTCCTAAATACGCCCTCACGCTTCGAGGTATCTTGGATGCTTTGGGCAAGTGGGCGACAGGCCGCAAGGTGTGGCAGGGGACTGTAACTCCCTCGCGGAGACGCACGCTAGGTTCGATTCCTAGGTCGCCCACCACTTTACCCCTTAAAATGAGATATCATGGGCGATGCCGGCACGCATCTAACGCGCAAAAACCGTGCTGGCGACGCTGATCAAAGCCATCGTCGCGCTGCTGACCGCCAAGGCCCAGCCGAACGACGTCAATGTGCCAATGATCACGTATTCGCTGGCTTTTTGTTCCTTGGTCGCCTCGAATCGCAGCAGTGATTTCGCCGCAATCAGAAATCCGATGCCGGTGGGCTGGCCAATCACGACCAGCAAAAAGATCAACGCCCGCTCCAACTGGCCAATCACCTTGCCTGCGTTGGGCAAGCCCTGCGCCCGAAAGTCTTCGAACCTGTTCGCATAAGGCGCCATGAACAAGGCCACGACATGGCCCCCTGCCAGCACGGCCACGACAAAGCCTGACAGCATCAGTGCAGGCTGGCTCAGTTCCGGCCACCACGCGGCCCACAGCCCGGTTTGTGCCGCGTTGGGCCAATAGATCACCACTGCAGCTATGGTGAGCAAATGCGCGGCCTGATCGGCGATGAACGCCGTCGCCGTGCCGCGCATGGGCGCAGGCACACCATAGGTTTTCACCGCATCAATCCCCAGATGGGCCACCGTTGCCGCCAACACGGCAGGCCATGCCCCGCCCAACGCCGCCGCGCTTAACATGAAAACGATCGCGATATGCAAGAGGAACACACCGGGATGGCGCTTGGCCTTGACCATGCCAGCCGTCTGAAACACGAAATCCGCCAAGACATGCGCCAAGAGCAGCGCGGCAAAGCTCTGCACCATCTCCGAGGTTAGGGAAAGCATTTGAACTTGCTTTTACGAATTGAAAGCTTTCTGGCTTGCATTACTCTCTCTCCCACGCGCTCAAAGCGGCCTCAAGCACTGGAAATCCAGCCGCCCACAGCGCTTGGTCCACGGCTTGCCGGGTGATGCCCAGCCGGGCGGCGGCCTCGGCCCTTGGTCCGGCCTGCGGTTGCACCTGCTCGGCCACGGCGCGGGCTTGGGCCTGTGTCCAACCTTGCGCGATATGTCCGGCCAAACGCGCAGCCGCCGCCTTGGGCCCGCCCGCTGCATGATCGAACAACAAGGTGCTTTGCATCCCCTCTAATGTCCGCCCCGACGCTGTAAACCCCGCACCATGGGCGGCGTTGGGATCGTGATCGGGCATTCGCCCAGCGCCTTCGGCGATGGCAATACGCGAGGCGCGGGCCTTGTGCAGACGCCGCAGACTTGCATGCAGATAGAGCGCCGACCGCAAACCCAAGCGGGGCACATCGAACGCCAGTTGCCAAGCATCCCCACCGCGCCGGGCAAAGCCGCACTGCGTGACCCCCGGCCAAGCCTGCAAAGTCTGCGCGACCTCACGCGCAGCTTGCAAGGTGGCATCCACGTCGGATGCGCTTAGGTCCGAGGAGGATACGATATCGCCTGTTAAGATCACAAACATGCCCGCAAGCATAAACCCTTGCAAACCAAAATAGCAAGCTAAATGACTTGCACACAGCCAGAATACAAGAATACCCGCCTACCCCCTTCTGCCTGCCTGCCATCCCCCCTATACTGTGCCAAAGGCACAACTGGGCAGAGTGTGAGTGATGGCCGCAAAGGCAGGGACAACCCCCAAACCCTACAATATCGTCGTTGTCGGTCAGGCGGGCCGCTTGCAATACGAGGCTGTGCTGTTCGCCGCCTCGCTGCGCGCCAATTCCCCCGATTTTGCGGGCCGCTTGATCGTGGCCGAGCCACAACCCGGCCCGCTTTGGCAAAACGACCCCACCCTGCGCGGTGACGACACTCAACATCTGCTGGCCGAGCTTGGGGCCGAGATCGTACCCTTCGCCACGCGCCATTTTGGGCAGGCCTATCCCTACGGCAACAAGATCGAAGCGCTTTTTGCCCTTCCCAAAGGTGAGCCGTTCGTGTTTTTTGACACCGACACGCTGATCACGGGCGATCTGGCCACCGTGCCATTTGATTTTGACCGTCCCACCGCATCCTTGCGGCGCGAAGGCACATGGCCCGAGATTCAATTATATGGGCCGGGCTATACCGCCACGTGGAAATCGCTCTATGACAAGTTCGGGCTTGAGTTCGACAGCTCGCTCGATCCTAAATACCCTGATGAATTCTGGCGTCGGTATTTGTATTTCAACGCCGGGTTTTTCTTTTACAAATGCCCGCATCTGTTTGGACAACGCTTTCTTGAATATGCCTTGGCGATCCGTGACGATGCGCCGCCCGAACTGATCTGCCAATCGCTTGATCCGTGGCTTGATCAGGTGGCGCTGCCTTTGGTCATCCATTCCCTTGGCGGGGGCCGTGACACACTGCCGCCGGGGCTCTTGGATGGGGATGTCAGCTGTCATTACCGCCTTTTGCCGCTGCTATACGCCCGC
>DATFJQ010000155.1:0-4024 GCA_035269125.1 Roseovarius sp. | reverse complement strand
GCGATGGACGGCGAGGCCATGGGGCTGGCTGTGATCGCGCTTGGTGGCGGGCGACAGGTGGAAGGTGACATCATCAACCCCGCCGTCGGCTTGGATCGGGTGGCGCCACTTGGGGCGCAACTTGAACGGGGCGATCCGCTGCTGCGCATTCATGCCGCGACGCCGGAGCAGGCGGATAGCGCAGCAAAGGCGTTGCTGACCGCGATCACGATTGCCGACAAAGCTGCGCCGGTGCCGCCCCTGATCCACGATCAGGTGCCGGGATGAGCCGCGCCTTCCTGATTGTGATGGATTCAGTCGGGATCGGCGGCGCGCCGGATGCGGCGCAGTATTTTTGCGGGGATGTGCCGGACACCGGGGCCAACACCGTGGCCCATATCGCGCAGGCCCGGCCCGACGGTTTGCATCTGCCCACGTTGGATGGACTTGGCCTTGGTGCGGCAATCGAATTGGCATCGGGGGCCAAGGCCCCCGGTTTGGGCGGCGTGCCGCAGGGCCTGTGGGGCAGCGCGACTGAAGTATCACAAGGCAAGGATACCCCGTCGGGCCATTGGGAGCTGGCAGGCGTGCCGGTGCCATGGGCATGGCATTATTTCCCCGACACGTCTCCGGCCTTTCCTGACGGGGTCAGCGCGGCCATTGCGCAGGCTGCTGGCACAGACGGGATTCTTGGCAATTGCCATGCCTCGGGCACGGAAATCATCGCGCGCTATGGCGCGCAGCATCTGCACTGCGGGTGGCCAATTTGCTATACATCGGCGGATAGTGTCCTTCAGGTCGCCGCGCATGAAATGACGTTTGGCTTGCAGCGCCTGTTGGACCTGTGCCGCGATATTGCGCCAAGGCTGCATGATATGCGAGTGGGCCGGGTGATTGCGCGGCCTTTTGTCGGCGATGCCGATAGCGGTTTTACCCGCACGCAAAACCGGCGCGATTTCGCCATGCCACCGCCTGCGCCCACCCTTTGCGATTGGGTGCAAGGAGCCGGGCGCAAGGTGCATGCCATCGGCAAGATCGGCGATATCTTTTCCATGCGGGGGATTGATGATGTTTGCAAAGGGTCTGATGCACAGCTGATGACACATCTGGCCGACGCCATTGACCATGTCGAAGGGGGCAGCCTGACATTTGCCAATTTCGTCGAGTTCGACAGCCGTTTTGGCCATCGCCGCGATGTCGAAGGCTATGCGCAGGCGCTTGAATGGTTCGATCACCAGTTGGGCCTGTTGTTGCCGCGACTGCGCCCCGGTGATCTGATGTTGATCACCGCCGACCATGGCAACGATCCCGCTTGGTCTGGCACCGATCATACCCGTGAACGTGTCCCGGTTTTGTGTGCAGGCTATGGCGCTGGGCAGATCGGGGTGGTGGCGTTTGTCGACGTGGCCGCCAGCGTTGCTGCGCATCTTGGCGTGCCCGCCCAAGGGCCGGGGCGCAGCTTTCTGCCGCAGCGCGGCAGCTTATGACCGTTGCCCCGTGGCGCGGTTTCTGAAATGTAGTGCGCAAATGCCAGATTTTCGCAAGCCGAGGACACAGATATGAAACAGCACCTGACCGTCGTGACCCACCCTTTGGTGCAGCACAAACTGACCATCATGCGGGAAAAGGAAACCTCGACGGCGGTCTTTCGGCAGCTTTTGCACGAAATCAGCCAGCTGCTGGCCTATGAGGTCACCTACGAGCTGGACATGACCACCCGGCGTATCGACACCCCGCTTGAGGAAATGGATGCGCCGGTGCTGGCCGGGCGCAAATTGGCGCTGATTTCGATCTTGCGTGCGGGCAATGGCCTTTTGGACGGGATGCTTGGCTTGATCCCGTCGGCGCGGGTAGGGTTTGTTGGCCTCTATCGGGACGAGGCCACGTTGAAGCCGGTGCAATACTACTACAAGGTGCCTGATCATCTGGATGAGCGTATGGTCATTGTGGTCGATCCGATGCTGGCAACCGGCAATTCCTCGGCGGCGGCGGTGGATTTGCTGAAGCAATCGGGCGCCAAGCATATCCGCTTTTTGTGCCTGTTGGCCGCACCCGAAGGCGTCGCGCGGATGAAAGAGGCGCATCCTGATGTGCCGATTGTGACGGCGGCCCTTGATGAGCGCCTGAATGAGCTGGGCTACATCCTGCCGGGACTAGGGGATGCGGGTGATCGGATGTATGGCACTAAATAAGCGATATACTGTTTACTAGAAGTAACAAATAAGGCACTCTGCCCCCAACTGTTGTGGGGTCAATTATGAAAGTTACTCGGGTTTTGGCGATTGCGGTGATCGCAGCCTCGGTTGGTGTCGGGTTTGTGCAGGCCCAAAGCATGGGCAGCAACGCCGTTCCTGCAGAATTTCCTCCATCCTCCTTTGACGGGCGGCAATATGTCGATAGTAAGGGCTGCGTGTTCGTTCGGGCAGGTGTTGACGGAAACGTGTCATGGATCCCGCGTATGACACGCTCACGCGAGATGCTTTGCGGTTTCCAGCCTACATTGGCCAAGGCCAAGCCAGCCATAGCCCCTGCACAAACAGCGGCGCGCAAGGTGACCACGTCACGGCCCGCGCAAACCGCCCGCACAGCACCAAGCCGGGCACAACCCAAGCGCCAGCCCGTGCAAGTTACCGCACCGGCCCGTAAACAGCCGATTGTGACCAAGCCGCCACGCATCGTTCGCGTTGCAAAGCCGCAGAAAATCGCGCCTGCGTCCGTCAAATCGGTAAAACCTGTCAAAATAGTGAAACCTGTTCGCACAACACGCAGCGCGCCGACGCCACGCGCGGTGTCTTCCTGTCAGGGCGGCACGGCGATCTCGACCCGTTATATGGGATCGGGCGATGTGCGGTGCGGTCCGCAAGCGGCGCCTCATGTGACCTATGTGCAGGGCGGTGGGGGATCGGGTGTAACCACCCGTCCGGCCCGTGTGATTCAGGCGGCCCCCATGGGGTCGACAGCGTCAGCCAACAGCTATGCCGCGCCACGCAGTTACAGCCAAGCGGTGCCGGGTTCGCATACGCGTGTCCGCCAATCCGCGCGTCAGCCTGTGCGCGTTGTGCCGCGTCATGTGTATGAACGCCAGCAAAACGCCAAGGACACTTACATTCCCGACGGCTTCAAACCCGTGTGGGAGGATGACCGCCTGAACCCGAAGCGTGCGCATCAAACATTGCAAGGCAAGGCGAAGATGGAGGTTGTATGGTCCCAGACCGTGCCGCGCTATCTGATCAACCGCGTGACAGGGCGTGACATCACCTATAAATATCCTGGCCTGCGGTATCCCTATACCAGCTTTGAGCAACAGCGCGCCGCCGGGGTGACGATCTCGACGCGCGGTCAAGTGACACCAGAACCGATGCGGGTAACGCGCAGCACTGGCAGCGCGATCCGCAACGCGGACGAACAGCAGGCACCGCGCGCGGTTGTCTCAACCCGATCCAAGGCACCGGAAAAAGCCGCCAGCCATCGCTATATTCAGATTGGCGTCTTTGCCGATCGCAATCACGCGCAAGGCGCGGCTCAAAAGATCGCAGCGCGTGGCTTGCCCGCGCGTCTGGCCAAGATGACACGCGGTGGCACATCCTACACGGTGATGACGACCGGGCCATTCCGCACGCAATCAGATCTGCAAACTGCCCTCAATCGTGTGCGCAGCGCCGGGTTTTCCAATGCACGCTTGCGCAACTGAACAGACAGCCGGATAGGTCCAAAAGGTTCGGGCGGTTATTCGCCCGGACGCGATAGGCTGAACGTCTCGCGGATCACCGCGTAATCTTTATATCCCAAGCGGGCCAGAGGGTTGAAAGACAGCACATCGAACTTGCCGTCTTTCAGGCAATCGTCACGCATGTGGATGCCTGTCACCTCACCGAAGACGGCAAAGTTGGCCGCGCCGGGGAGCTGCACGATCTGGGTCAGTTTGCATTCCAGATTGGCGGGGGCTGCGACCACGCGAGCGCAGTCGATGGTTTCGCATTGGGCCTTTTCCAAGCCGGCCAATTCGAATTCGTCACTGTCTTTTTCCCACGGGCCTGAGGTCTGG
>DATFJQ010000154.1:0-13972 GCA_035269125.1 Roseovarius sp. | reverse complement strand
CACTGATATATCAGGCTTTAGTCAAGCCAAACTCAGTGCCGTCGCACGCCAGCTTAACGAGCGGCCTCGAAAAACCTTGCAATACCAAACCCCGGCAGAGAAATTTGAAGCCTGTGTTGCAGCGATCAATTGAAACCACAGCTGGGAGCGGTCATCTGCTGCGTCTAGTACGAAGGTCTGCTCTGGGCCGTGTGCTTCAGTTTCAAGTGTCTTGGCTAATCGGGCAAGAATGGTGGTTCGTCAGGTAGGGCGTAAGCGTCACGCCTAACTTAGCGCTGGGTAGCGTAACAATCCGGCTACGTTGCGACTCGTTGCATCAAGTAACGTCTAAGCCCAAAATGATTGGCGGGCTTTTAGGCGGGTCAGGCCGCCTAATCGCAAATTTATCTTCTTATTTCAATGGGTAATGGCGGAGACGAAGGGATTCGAACCCTCGAGACCCTTCCGGGCCTACTCCCTTAGCAGGGGAGCGCCTTCGACCACTCGGCCACGTCTCCGACGACGCGTTTATCGAAACGGGAATGGGGGGGCAAGTCGGAATTGGTGTTCGGCCGGTTAAATCTTGGGCAGTCAGATTGTCGACTTGAAGCACCAAAGCGCAAGGGGCACTTTCAAAGGCCAGTTACAGCGCGCTATTGTGCTGTCGCGCCGTATTCACGGCATCCGAGGTGCCTCAGGTGTTGAACAGGAAATGCAGCACGTCGCCATCCTTGACGGTATAGGCCTTGCCCTCGGCGCGCATCTTGCCCGCCTCTTTCGCGCCCTGCTCGCCGTTGCTGGCGACAAAATCATCATAGGCGATGGTTTCGGCGCGGATGAAGCCCTTTTCGAAATCTCCGTGGATCACACCGGCGGCTTGTGGGGCTTTTGTGCCGGCCTTGATCGTCCATGCGCGGGCCTCTTTCGGGCCGACGGTGAAATAGGTTTCAAGGTTCAGCAAATCATGCCCGGCGCGGATCAGGCGATCCAGACCGGCCTCATCCAAGCCCAGTTCACTTAGAAACTCTTGGGCCTCATCGGCGTCCAGCTGGCTGATTTCTTCCTCGATCTGAGCCGAGATCACGACCGTGCCAGCACCTTGTTCGGCGGCCATTTTTTCAACCTGCTGAGAGAAGGCGTTGCCGGTGGCGGCGCTGGCCTCATCGACGTTGCAAACAAACAGAATGGGCTTGGTTGTCAGCAATTGCAGGCCTTTCCAAGCCTTGGCGTCCTCGTCATCCACATCGACGACGCGGGCGGGCTTGCCCTCTTCCAGCACGGCTTGGGCGTCGGCGAGCAGTCGGTCTTGCTGCGCGGCCTCTTTGTCATTGCCTTTGAGCTTGCGCACCAACCCTGCGCGCCGCTTTTCAATGCTTTCCAGATCGGCCAGCATCAACTCGGTCTCGATCACTTCGGCATCGGCCACAGGGTCAACGCGGCCCTCGACATGGGTGACATCGCCATCTTCGAAACAGCGCAGCACATGGGCAATCGCATCCACTTCCCGGATATTGGCCAGAAACTGGTTGCCCAGCCCCTCCCCCTTTGATGCGCCTTTGACAAGGCCGGCAATGTCCACAAAGGTCATCCGCGTCGGGATGATCTGTTTGGAGCTGGCGATGGCCGCCAATTTGTCCAGACGCACATCAGGCACGTTGACCTCACCGACATTGGGTTCGATCGTGCAAAACGGGAAATTCGCCGCCTGAGCCGCGGCCGTTTTCGTCAAAGCATTGAACAGCGTCGATTTGCCGACATTCGGAAGACCGACGATTCCCATTTTGAAGCCCATGATCGGCCCTCCTGAAACTGAATTGCGCGCATCTACGGCCCGTAGTGCCATTAGGTCAAGCAGGGCATTGATTTTCGCCCGCCTTTCGGCCAAACCCGTTTCGATCAATCACAGGACACACCAATGACCCGTATCGACGCCAAATTCGCCGAGCTGACCGCCGCAGGCAAGAAAGCCTTTGTTGCCTATGTCATGGCAGGCGATCCTGATTACGACACCTCGCTTGAGTTGGTCAAAGGATTGCCGGATGCGGGTGTGGACATTATCGAGTTGGGCATGCCCTTCACCGATCCGATGGCCGATGGCGAAACCATTCAGCTGGCCGGGCAGCGCGCGCTTGAGGGTGGGCAGACGCTGGAAAAAACACTGGCGATGGCGGCTGAGTTTCGCAAAGGCGATGACACGACCCCGATCGTGATGATGGGCTACTACAACCCGATTTATAACCGCGGCGTCGACAAGTTTCTGGCCGATGCCAAGGCTGCGGGCATTGATGGATTGATCGTGGTCGACCTGCCGCCCGAAGAAGATGACGAGCTGTGCATTCCGGCACAGAACGCCGGGTTGAACTTTATCCGCTTGGCCACCCCCACCACAGATGACAAACGCCTGCCGAAGGTGCTGCAAAACACCAGTGGCTTTGTCTATTATGTGTCGATCACCGGCATTACCGGTGCAGCCGCCGCCGAAGCCGCCGATGTCGCCCCGGAAGTGACCCGGATCAAGGCGCAGACCGATCTGCCGATCATCGTCGGCTTTGGCATTCGCACCCCGGACACCAGCCGCGAGATCGCAAGCGTCGCGGATGGTGCAGTGGTTGGTTCGGCGATTGTAGGGAAACTGGCAAGTGGCGCCACGGTTCCCGAGGTGTTGGAGTTCGTGCGCGGGTTGGCCGATGGGGCGCATTCGGCCTGATCGCACAGATTTGCGTTCCGCAAAGCTGAACACTGGCACAGCGCGGGCACAGATTGCGCGCGGGGCCTTATACTGGTAACCAAACTTGACCAGTTCAGCCCGGAGTTACTGTCATGTCCGTGATCACCTGCATTGATGACCTCAAGCGTATTTATGCACGACGGGTGCCGCGCATGTTCTACGACTATGCCGAATCCGGCAGCTGGACCGAGCAGACCTTTCATGAAAACACCTCGGATTTCTTGGATATCTATCTGCGGCAGCGGGTCGCCATGGATATGGCCGGGCGCAGCACCGCCAGCCAGATGATCGGGCAGGATGTGGCGATGCCGGTGGCGCTGGCCCCGGTTGGATTAACCGGGATGCAGCACGCCGATGGCGAGATCAAAGCCGCCCGCGCTGCTGAAAAGTTCGGCGTGCCGTTCACCTTGTCAACCATGTCGATCTGTTCGATCGAGGACGTGGCCGAAAACACCGACAAACCGTTCTGGTTTCAGGTCTACACCCTAAAAGACGACGATTTCATGCAGCGTCTGTTTGATCGCGCGAAAGACGCCAAATGTTCGGCGGCGATGATCACGGTGGATCTACAAGTGCTTGGGCAACGGCACAAAGATCTGAAAAACGGCTTGTCCGCCCCGCCAAAACTGACCGCCAAGTCAGTGGCCAACATGATGACCAAGGTGCAATGGGGCCTTGGGATGCTGGGCACCAAGCGCCGGTCTTTCGGCAATATCGTGGGCCACGCCAAGGGCGTAACCGATCCTTCATCGCTGAGCACATGGACCGCCGAGGCTTTCGATCCGTCGCTGAACTGGGATCGTATCCGCGAGTTTCGCAAGATGTGGGATGGCCCGCTGATCATCAAGGGCATCATAGACCCGCGCGATGCGCGCGAGGCGCTTAATGTCGGGGCGGATGCAATCATCGTGTCAAATCACGGCGGGCGGCAGTTGGACGGCGCACTCAGCGCCATTCGCGCCCTGCCCGCGATCATGGACGCTGTAGGCGACAAGATCGAGGTGCACCTCGATAGCGGCATCCGTTCGGGGCAGGACGTTCTCAAGGCGCTGAGCCTTGGGGCCAAGGGCACCTATATCGGGCGCGCCTTCGTCTATGGCCTTGGCGCCATGGGCGAAGAGGGCGTGACCAAGGCGCTTGAGGTCATTCACAAGGAACTGGATGTATCGATGGCCCTGTGTGGTCGCACCGACGTCAAGGATTTGGACCGCGACATTCTAATGGTGCCAAAAGGGTTCGAGGGCGATTGGCAAGACTAATAGCAGCCTTGCCCCGACCTTGATCCAACCGCGACACCACGCCCGGCATCATGGCGGCCACGAACCGGGCCAAGGATTCCACGCAGGATCGGATTTTCGCCCTTTTCATACAGGCTGATACGGTCTATACGCGCGGCTTCACGCGGGGTTACAGCCTTGGAGGAACCCTGCCCTAACATACGGAGAATACAATGGCTGGAGAAATTCCTGATCTTCACGCCCAGGAACGCACGGGGACGGGCAAGGGCGCCGCTCGTGCAGCACGTCGTGCACATATGGTTCCGGGCATCGTTTTTGGTGGTGATGTTGATCCTCTTCCGATCCAGATCCCCTATAACGCTCTGATCAAAAAACTGAAGCAAGGCCGCTTCAAGTCGACCCTGTTCAACCTCAAGGTTGACGGGCATGACGATGTGAGGGTGATCTGCCGCGACGTTCAGCGCGATATCGTCAAAGACTTGCCCACGCACCTTGACCTGATGCGCCTGCGCCGCACGACCAAGATCAACCTGTTTATCCCGGTTGAATTCATCAACGAAGAAGAAGCGCCCGGCATCAAGAAGGGCGGCGTTGTGACTGTGGTTCGTAACGAGGTTGAGCTGGTCGTCACGGCCGGCGATATCCCCGAAAAGATCACCGTTGATCTATCGGGCATGGATATCGGCGATACGTTCACCATCAGCCAGATCGATCTGCCCGCCGGCGCCAAACCGACCATCGACCGCGACTTCGTGATTTGCAACGTCTCAGCCCCATCGGCGCTGAAATCTGCAGACGACGAGGATGAAGCGGAAGAGGGTGTAGAAGTGCCAACTGTCGGTGAAGATGAAGCCGGCGAAGAATAAGCCTCGACCCTTGATATAATGACGGAAACGCGGGCCCGAACAGGCTCGCGTTTTTATTTGTTCCGTAGCCTGCGAAAGCCCAAAATACGCCCGCGCGACGGACCGGGGTCATAGGTCAGGCCCGAGGCCGACAGGCAATCAATGATTTTCTTGATCGTCGTGTCAGGATAGCGCCCCGGATGCAGTTCCATCATCACGCTACGCACATGGGCGGGCCACAGTTCATCGAACAAGGTTTGTTCCGCGCCTTCGATATCCATGATCACGATATGTGGCCGGTATCGTTTCAATAGATCGGACAAGCGCAAGAAAGGCACGCTGACAACGGCATCCGGGTTCGATCCCTCGCGCGCGATAGACGCCCCCCAAAACGCCTTGGTACGCTCAAATTCAATGGTTTCGCCCGCATCCGCCTGCCCGGTCACCGCCCCGTGCAAAAGGGTCACATCCGCAAACCCGTTGAGTTCCAGATTGCCGCGCACCACGGGCAACATATCGGGATTGGCCTCAACCGTCGTTACGTTTTCCGGCCCCGCAATCGCCGCGCAGATCGACGCAATATAACCAAGCCCCGACCCCAGTTCCAAAACCCGGGTGTCACCGCGCACGCGCATCACGGCCGCGTTGGCCTCGTGTCCTTCATAGCGGCCGCTTTCAAGTTTCTCGGCAATGCGTTTGCTAAGCAGCTCATCAGGGATCTGAAGCTTGACGCCATTGATCTCGTATTCGGCCATTTCGATCCCTTGTTCGTTGATTCCACGCGCCATGCGGCTTAGACCACAATCACCAAAGACAGGGGCAACGGCAATGCTACTATTTGTGGGTTTGGGAAATCCCGGCACCAAATACGCGAAAAACCGGCACAATATAGGTTTTATGGCGCTAGACCGGCTCGCCAAAGATCATGGGTTCGGCCCGTGGAAACAAAAGTTTCAAGCCGAACTGTGCGAAGGCCGGTTGGAGAGTGAAAAAGTCATCCTTCTCAAACCGATGACCTTTATGAACCTCAGCGGCCAGTCGGTGGGTGAGGCAATGCGATTCTACAAACTAACACCTGAGGATATAACCGTTTTTCATGATGAGCTTGATCTTGCCCCCGGCAAGGTGCGGGTCAAGATGGGGGGCGGCCACGCTGGGCATAACGGCTTACGCTCAATCCATCAGCATATTGGCGAACACTATCAAAGGGTCAGGCTTGGCATTGGTCATCCCGGGCGCAAGGAATTGGTCGCGCAGTACGTGTTGCAGGATTTCGCCAAGGCCGATGCCGAATGGTTGGATGATCTGATGCGGGGTCTTGGCGATGGCGCACCCGAATTGGCAGGTGGGAGGAAAGACAGATTTCTCAACGCGGTCGCACAACGCATGGCGCCCGCAAAACCCGCCAAACCAAAGCCCCAAGCCCAAGTAAAGCCAGCGGGCACGCCAGACGAGCCACCCGCCGAGGATACAAGAAGCCCGATGCAAAAGCTGGTCGACAGGTTCCGCTGAGCGGTCGCAAACGCCCCTGCCCCGCCGCGCAGGCCTTGGCTTCACCTGCATCTGGCCGCTGCGTCACGCTGGACGCAGGCGCACGGGGGTGCTTTTCTGATCCAAGGCAAATCGGGGGGAGAGGAACATGCGCGCCGTCTTGAAATGGGGATTTCGGCTGATTTTGATGGCTGCATTGGCCGCTGTCGTGATCGGCCTGTGGAAACGCGAAGAAATCGCGCGCCTTTGGGCGGTGAACACCCTGTTCGACAAAGATCGCATCGTTTCAAACTTCTCGAACATGGATCGGGCCTTTCTGACGGTGCCTGTGGCGCGCGGAGACGGACCTATTCAGGCCTTACCGATGGGCGACCCGATGGCTCTGCCCGAGGGTGTCGAGGACTGGATTGCATCGCGGGATCTGACATCGCTGTTGGTGCTGGATGATGGGCGCATCGTGCATGAAAGCTATCACAAAGGCACCAGCCCCGATGATCTGCGCATAAGCTGGTCGATGGCCAAAAGCTATTTGTCGGTGCTGTTCGGCATTCTGCTGGAAGAAGGCGCGATAAGCTCAATCGACGCGCCGGTATTGCGTTACGCGCCGCAACTGGCCGACAGCGCCTATGACGGCGCCACGATCCGGCATATCTTGCAGATGACCAGCGGCGTCGAATTTGACGAGGATTATCTGGACTATGATTCGGACATCAACCGCATGGGCCGAGTGTTGGCCTTGGGCGGTTCAATGGATGGGTTCGCCAGCGGGTTGGCGGTGCGGGCGGCCCAGCCGGGCGCGACTTGGAAATATGTCTCGATCGACACCCATGTTTTGGGCATGATCATTCGCGGCGCAACAGGGCGCGACATCCCCGACTTGATGAGCGAGAAGGTCATCACACCTTTGGGCCTTGAGGCCGACCCCTATTACCTGAGCGACGGCAACGGCGTGGCCTTTGTTCTGGGCGGGCTGAACATGCGCACCCGCGATTACGCAAGGTTCGGCCTGATGGTGGAACAGATGGGCGCTTATCAGGGCCGTCAGGTGGTGCCAGCAGGCTGGATCGCGGCCTCGACCCGTGCAAGCGCACCAACCGACGCGGGCAAGATGGGCTATGGCTATCAATGGTGGGTTCCCGCCGGCGCGCCCGAGGGCGTGTTCATGGCTCGCGGAATTTATGGGCAATATATCTACATTGATCAAAACCGCGATGTGGTCATCGCGGTGACCGCCGCAGACCGTCAGTTTCGCGAGCCCGGCGCGCACGCGGAAAACATGGCCATGATGCGACGTATCGCCGGGGCACTTTAGGTGGTTGAACCGGGCCTTTGTGTCCTATGTAGTGGGTAGGTGAAAAACAACGGGGGCTGCAATGGGATTTATCGCGATGAACCGCTTTCAGGTGCGTCATGGACATGAGGCACAGTTCGAAACCATGTGGGCCGAACGCGAAAGCAGACTGAAGGAAATGGACGGCTTTCACGAATTTCGCCTTTTAAAAGGGCCAGATGGCGACGGATATCGGCTGTATTCCAGCCATGTGATCTGGGACAGCCGCGATGCGTTCGAGGCATGGACCAAATCCCAACAGTTCCGCGATGCGCACAAGGGCGCCGGGCAATCCAAGACACAAGACGCGCTGATGGGGCCGCCCACCTTCGAAGGGTTCGAGACCGTGCTGCAAGAGGGATGAAATCCCGGCGCGACGTGCTATCATTTCACCAAACGGAGGCTGCGCGATGATTGGCAAAGATGACCCGGTCAATGTTCTGGGCGGCGTATTGCAGGAATGTTCCCAAGATCCGATCACGGGATTTTTCCGTGACGGGCATTGCAACACCTGCGCCGAAGATCAGGGCAGCCACACCGTGTGCGCGTTGATGACCGCCGAATTTCTGGCGTTTTCCAAATATGTCGGTAACGATCTTAGCACCCCACGCCTTGAATTTGGCTTTGCGGGGCTGAAACCGGGCGACCAATGGTGCCTGTGCGCCGCACGGTTTTTGCAGGCCCATGACGAAGGATGCGCCCCAAAAGTGCGGCTTGCGGCCACCCATAAGCGCGCACTTGAGATCGTGCCGCTGCGCGTTCTGGAAGAACACGCAGCACCGGTTTGATTTCCTCTCTGGCTAAGTCACCGGGCCTAGCCTGTTTTGGGTAAGGCCGGTCCGTTTGGGGCCGTATCGGATGGGATACCGGGCAAAGCCTCGCCCATCAGATCGTCGATAAACAGGCTCAGCAATTGCGCCCGCCCGCTGACCCCAGCCTTGCGATAGATCGCGTTGCTTTGCGCCTTGACCGTGCCCTCAGAGGTGTTGCGCAGCGCTGCGATATCCGCCAGCGACAGTCCCTTGACCGCGAACAGCGCCACGTCACGTTCTGCCGGTGTAAGGCCCCATTGCTCGAACCGTTCCTCCAACACCACCATGAACGCGCCTGAGGCCAGCCGCAGGCTGCTTTCAGCGCGGTGTTGGCGGCGGATGGCGCGGGCCAACATCCAGCCTGTCGCGCTAACCCCCAGTGTCAGGCCAATCGCCGCGCCAATCTCGATGAATTCATAGAACTGCCAACTGATCGGCGCGGCGCGTAGCCCCAGAAGATTGGCCAGAATATCGTATAGAAACACCGCCGCGCAGGCGAACTGCACGGCAAAAAGCAACAGATAGGACAGCGGGGCCTTCACTGTGGCCACCCGATGGCATTGGCAATGCAGGCGCGTGTCGGATCAATCATCGTCGCGCTCGTACTCATCATCCAGAACGCGGCGGCGGTCATCATCATCGTCGTAGTCGTCGTCGTCGTCGTGGCCGTCCTCGTGATCATCGTCATCATCATCCAACTCGGTCCAGTAATCGCGTAGGATCGCGCCGGTGGACGGGTTGAGGATGATCTCGCGCAGCGTGTCGTCTTCTTCAGCAACGATGCGAACACGGCCCAAAAGGGTGCGGGTGATGGTAATCTCGTCAAACCCCTGATCACGCAACTGCGCAACGATCCGGTCTTGGGCGGTTTGCGCCGTTCCGGGCTGGGCCAGCGGCACCAGTAGGGCAATCAGGGCAAGGGCAAGATGGCGACGTTTCATAGGATTTCTACCACAGAGGTGCAGCGATATTGAGCGCGTGTTCCGAATAGTAGGCACGAAAAACCCCCGGCGCCAGTGGGCCGGGGGTTTAAATCAGGGTCCATAAACCGGGGTTTATGGCTTTAATCGGCATCGTCCATGTCAAAGCCCAAGTGGCGCGCGACGGTGAAAATATCTTTGTCACCGCGGCCACACATGTTCATCACCAGCAGGTGATCCGCAGGCAGATCAGGGGCGATTTTCATCACATGCGCCATCGCGTGGCTGGGTTCGAGCGCAGGAATGATCCCCTCTTTCTCGCAGCACAGCTGGAACGCCTCAAGCGCCTCTTTGTCGGTGATCGACACGTATTGCGCGCGCCCGATATCGTGCAACCAGCTATGCTCGGGGCCGATGCCGGGGTAATCCAGACCCGCCGATATGGAGTACCCTTCAAGAATCTGGCCATCGTCATCTTGCAACAGATAGGTGCGGTTGCCATGCAGCACGCCGGGGCGTCCGCCGGTCAGGCTGGCGCAATGTTCCATCTTCTGATTAACGCCCTTGCCGCCGGCCTCGACGCCGATGACACGCACGCTCTTGTCGTCGAGGAACGGATAGAACAGGCCCATCGCGTTCGAGCCGCCGCCGATGGCGGCGATGATCGTATCGGGCAGGCGGCCTTCGGCGCTCATCATCTGTTCCTTGGCTTCCTGGCCGATGATCGACTGGAAATCGCGCACCATGGCGGGGTAGGGGTGCGGCCCTGCCACCGTGCCGATGCAGTAGAACGTGTCACGCACATTGGTCACCCAGTCACGCAGCGCGTCGTTCATCGCGTCCTTGAGCGTGCCGCGCCCGGATGTGACCGGGATCACCTCGGCGCCCAGAAGGCGCATGCGGAAGACATTGGGTTTCTGGCGCTCGACGTCATGCGCGCCCATGTAGACCACGCATTTCAGCCCGAACTTGGCGCAGACCGTCGCGGTGGCCACGCCATGCTGGCCTGCGCCGGTCTCGGCGATGATCCGGTCCTTGCCCATGCGCCGCGCCAGGATGATCTGCCCCAGCACGTTGTTGATCTTGTGCGCGCCGGTATGGTTCAGTTCGTCGCGCTTGAGATAGACCTTGGCGCCGCCCAGATGCTTGGTCAGCCGGTCCGCATAGTAAAGCGGGCTGGGCCGCCCCACGTAATGGGTCCACAGATCGTGCATCTCGTCCCAGAAGGACTGGTCGGTTTTGGCGTGCTCGTATTGCGCTTCCAGCTCCAGGATCAGCGGCATCAGGGTTTCGGAAACGAAGCGCCCGCCGAAATCGCCGAACCGGCCCTTTTCGTCGGGTCCGGTCATGAAAGAGTTGAAAAGATCGTTCATCGCTGCGTGCCTTCCCGTCTGGGCGTTGATCCTTGTGTTCAATATGGGACGCAGGTGCGGTTTTCCAGCGAAAATCAGCGCTCAGCGCATCCGCATCACATGCAGGCGCGACCAAAGCCCCGGCTCGCCCAGCAGATAGGGGCGAAACGGCGCGCTGATCTGCACCTGTTCCCATCGGCCCGCATCCGTCAGCGCGTCGATCACCGCCGGAAAGCCCTGCTCCTCCCATGTGGCGCTGATCAGGTTAAAGACCCCGATCCCGCCGGGCCGAGTCACGCGGGCCAGCTCATGGAGGCTTTCGGGTGGCGCATGGCCGGGGCCGAATGCGCCGATGCAGGTGAAGGCGGCAAAGCTGTCGGTCTCAAAGGGAAGGCTCTCGGCCATGTTGGCGGTTTCAAGCACCGTATAAACGCCGGTGCGCTTGGCGGCGGCGACCATGCGCTCCGAAAGATCGCAGCCCGTGATCGTCTCATAGCCCAGCACGCCCAGCGTTTCCCCCACCAGCCCGGTGCCGCAGGCCGCATCCAGGATCGGCCCCTCGCTTGGCCCCAGATGCCGCGCCAGCATGGCCGCGCCAAGCGATGGCAGCCGGAAACCCTTTTTCAGGTTGTCGGCGTCATAGCTTTGTGACCAGTCGTCGTAAATCCGGCGCGCGTCTTCCGGCGTTTTGGCGCCATAGACATCACTGAGATCATCACTCGCCTGCCCGGCCATGTCGCATCCTTCTCCTGTTGTTGGCGGATGCGATCAATCCTCTGTGGCGCCGCGCACCGAGTCAATGAAGGCGCGCATCTTTTCAGGGTCCTTGATCCCTGGCGCGCTTTCCACCCCAGACGACACATCGACCTGCCGCGCCCCGGTCAGGCGTATCGCCTCGGCCACGTTGTCGGGCCTGAGCCCACCAGCCAGCATCCAGGGCCTGGTCCAGCGCCGCCCGCTCAGCAGCGTCCAGTCAAAACGCATGGCATTTCCGCCGGGCCGGTCTGCCCCCTCGGGCGGCTTGGCATCCACGAGGATCTGGTCGGCGACCTTTTCGTAGAATCCGATCTGGGTCAGATCGGTCGCATCGCCCACGCCCACCACCTTCATCACCGGCAGCCCGGTGCGGGCCTTGACCTCGGTGACGCGGGCGGGCGTTTCGTGGCCATGCAGCTGAAGCATGTCGATCTCCACCTGAGCCACCAGCTCATCCAGCAGCGCATCATCGGGATCGACCAGAAGCGCGACGCGGGTGATCCCCTCGGGCACCGCGGCGGCCATGAAGGCGGCCTCCTCAAGTTGCAGGTGGCGGGGCGACTTTGGAAAGAACACGAAGCCAACATAGGACGCCCCCGCCAGAATCGCGGCGGGCACGTCGGCCGGGTCGGTCAACCCGCAGATCTTCACCTTGGTATCGGCTGACATGGCGGCGCTCAGCTCGCCTCGTCAAGCAGGGCCAGAACCTCGTCCTTGCCCTCGTGTTTTTCGCCCTTGAGGCGGCGGACCTCGGCGCGCAGAGCGCTCAGTTCGCGGGCCTGACGGGCGGCGGCAACACGTTCGCCATGCTCTCGGATCCATTCCCAGATGAATCCGATCACCAGCCCGGCGACGATTCCGCCGTATATCACGACGAACAGCGGCACCTCGTGGCTGGGGTTGAGCGCGGCCAGCCCCGCCAGTTCATCCGGTACCAGCTTGACCGCGACAAGGCCGCGATTGGCCAGCGCCACAAGGATCAGCGCCACCGCGAAGATGGCAATCGAAGCATAGCGGATATAACGCATCAGGACTTCCCGTTCAGCCGGTCACGCAGCAGTTTGCCGGTCTTGAAGAAGGGTACATGTTTTTCTTCGACATGCACCGATTCCCCGGTGCGCGGGTTGCGACCAGTGCGCGCATCCCGCTTCTTTACCGAAAAAGCGCCAAAGCCGCGCAGCTCCACGCGACTTCCGTTGGCCATGGCGTTGGTTATCTCGTTGAAGATCGTATTCACGATACGCTCGACATCTCGCTGGTAAAGATGCGGATTCTCTTCTGAAATTTTCTGGATCAATTCCGACCGGATCATCGGCACTCCCCCGGGTTTTCTGGTTCTTGGCGCAAGCGGCAGTCCCGAGGACTATAGTTACTATCGAAAAAAATCGAAACAGAAACACTTGTGCCTTTGGCCCGGAATCCGTTCATTTTTCGCCTTTAAGATGAAAAAACGCGCGCCGCGCCGGGCTGGGACGTGACCGGACTGCCGGGGTGCGCGATATGTTGCACCGCAGCAAAGCTGTTGATTCGCAAAGGGAAAGCGCGCCCGCGCCCCGGGGCTGAATGCAAAACGGCCCCGCTATGAGGCGGGGCCGTTCCACTTGATCTCGGGTTCGAAGCGATCGCTTCAGCCCTTGTCGTCCTCGTCGCCCTTGAGGGCCGCGCCAAGAATATCGCCCAGCGATGCGCCCGAGTCCGAGCTGCCATACTGTTGGACGGCCTCTTTCTCTTCGGCGATTTCGCGTGCCTTGATCGACAGACCCAGACGGCGGCTCTTGGAGTCGACATTGGTGACGCGCACGTCAACCTTGTCGCCGACCGAGAAGCGCTCGGGGCGCTGTTCGGACCGGTCGCGGCTGAGGTCGGAGCGGCGGATGAAGGATTTGAATCCGTCATGCTGCACTTCGATCCCGCCATCCTCGATCGAGGTCACCTCGACGGTGATGATAGAACCGCGCTTCACGCCGCCGACAGCCTCGGCGAAGGGATCGCCATCCAGCGCCTTGATCGAAAGCGAGATGCGCTCTTTCTCGACATCCACTTCCGAGACGACGGCCTTGACGACATCGCCCTTCTTGTAGTTCTGGATCGCGTCTTCGCCACGTTCGTCCCAGCTCAGGTCGCTGAGGTGAACCATGCCGTCGATCTCGCCGGGCAGGCCGACGAAGAGGCCGAACTCGGTGATGTTCTTGACCTCGCCCTCGACCTCGGTGCCCTCGGGATGGGTCTCGGCGAACACCTCCCACGGGTTGCGCATGGTCTGCTTGAGCCCCAGCGACACGCGGCGCTTGGCCTCGTCGATCTCCAGCACCATGACCTCGACCTCCTGGGAGGTGGAGACGATCTTGCCGGGGTGCACGTTCTTCTTGGTCCAGGACATTTCCGAGACGTGGACCAGCCCCTCGACCCCCGGCTCCAGCTCCACGAAGGCGCCGTAGTCGGTGATGTTGGTGACGCGGCCGGTCCACTTCGAGCCGATCGGGTACTTGGTCTGCACGCTGTCCCAGGGGTCGGCCATCAG
>DATFJQ010000153.1:0-2882 GCA_035269125.1 Roseovarius sp. | reverse complement strand
GCTTTGCGCTGGCCGGCTTCCTTTTCGGCTTTGACGCGGAATAGCGTTTTTCCGCGACGAGGCGGGGTTTTTTACGGCCTGAATTGCTCATGCTTGTCCTGCCCGGGACCCTTTGGTTTTCGTCAGTGTATAATGCTGCGCGGCAAAAGTTGACCCCTCCAAACACCTTGCAGATACTTAATTAATAGATGAATTTTTAATCATTTTTAATTTTTTGATTAAATTTTAAACACAGCAGACTGAAATCTGGCCCCTTTTGATACCCTCAACCTTTCAGACTCAGGCGTCACTGACTTTTCTGCAGGTGCAAACCGCACAAGGTGACAAAACCGAAAGGGACGCCAGTGAAACTTATCATTGCGACAATCAAACCGTTCAAACTGGAGGAGGTCCGCGAAGCACTGACCGAAATCGGTGTGCGCGGAATGATGGTGACGGAAATCAAGGGCTTCGGCTCTCAGTCGGGGCATACGGAAATCTATCGCGGTGCGGAGTACGCCGTGAACTTCGTGCCCAAGGTGAAACTTGAAATCGCCGTGTCGGCGTCGATGGCCGATCAGGTGGTGGAAACCATCACCAACACGGCCCGCACCGGCAAGATCGGCGACGGCAAGATCTTCGTTCTCGACATCCAACAGGCCATGCGCGTGCGCACCGGCGAAACCAACGAAGACGCGCTTTGAAACGCGCGGGGGAAAGGATAATGACCATGAATCGCTTTACGAAAACCGCTTTGGCCGCCGGCGCGCTGATCGCGTTGCCGCAGCTTGGCCTTGCGCAAGAGGCCGCCGCGCCCGGCTTTGACGAGATCGGCCCCTATATCATGACAACCTTGCTGTTTTGCATGGCGGGGTTCCTTGTGTTCTTCATGGCGGCTGGTTTTGCCATGCTGGAAGGCGGGCTGGTGCGTTCAAAGAACGTCACCATGCAGATGACCAAGAACATCGGGCTCTATTCCATCGCGGCGATCATGTATTGGCTGATCGGCTTCAATACGATGTACCCCGGTGATTTCAACGGCTATTTCGCCATTGGCGGACAGACCGTTCTGGACGCAGTCGGCGTATCTGCCGCCGATGCAGATCTTGGGTATGCTTCGATCGGTTCGGACTTCTTCTTCCAATTGGTTTTTGTCGCCGCGACCGCCTCGATTGTGTCGGGCGCGCTGGCCGAGCGGATCAAGCTGTGGCCTTTCCTGGCCTTTGTCGTGCTTCTGACCGGGGTTATGTACCCGATCTCAGGCTCGTGGCAGTGGGGTGGCGGCTGGTTGGCCGAGGCTGGGTTCTCGGACTTTGCCGGCTCAACCGTCGTGCACTCGGTCGGTGGCTGGGCGGCTTTGGCTGGTGCCATCGTCCTGGGCCCGCGCTTGGGTAAATACGGCAAAGACGGCAAAGTGAACCCGATCCCCGGTTCGAACCTTGCACTGGCCACGCTGGGCACGTTCATCCTGTGGCTGGGTTGGTTCGGCTTTAACGGCGGCTCGCAGCTGGCGATGGGCACCGTGGGGGACGTGTCGGACGTTAGCCGCATCTTCGCCAACACCAACATGGCCGCTGCCGCCGGTGCGGTGACTGCCCTGATCCTGACGCAGGTGCTGTACAAGAAACCCGACCTGACCATGGTGCTGAACGGCGCATTGGCCGGTCTGGTGTCAATCACGGCCGAGCCGCTGGCCCCCACCCTGTTTGGCGCGCTGTGGATCGGTGCCGTCGGTGGTATCATCGTCGTGCTGACCGTGCCGCTGCTGGACAAGTTCAAGATCGACGACGTCGTCGGCGCCATCCCGGTGCACCTGTTTGCAGGTATCTGGGGCACCATCGCCGTGGTCTTCTACAATGGCGACGCCAGCCTTGGCACGCAGTTGCTGGGCATCGCGGCTTACGGTGTGTTCACCTTCGTTGCCAGCCTGATCGTCTGGTTCATCCTTAAGGCCGTCGTGGGCATCCGCGTAGGCGAAGAGGAAGAGATGAACGGCCTCGACGTGTCCGAACTTGGCATGGAAGCCTACCCGGAGTTCTCGAAGTCGTAAGACCTCGTCACCTCGACCGAGCAGACGAGAAAGCCCGGGCAAAACGCCCGGGCTTTTTCATGTTCGGCGACACCGGCAGCCGCCTCAGTCGTTCACGCGCGACGGTGCGCCGGTGGCCATGTTGGTGCCGATATACGGCTTTTGCGCGGTCTTCCATGCCGCAAAGCCGCCCTCCATATGGGCGATTTGATCAATGCCCGCGTCGATCGCGGCGCGCGCCACCTTTTCCGAACGCACCCCCGAGCCACAATGGAACACGATCGGCTTATCCTTTTGGCCGGGCAGTTTATGGGCATTAAAAAACGGCATGGGCAGCAATAATGCACCTTCAACATGTTCGAACATGTATTCCTGCGGCGTGCGCACGTCGATCAATACAACCTCGTTCTTGGCCCATGCCTCGGCCACGTCTTCGACGGTCCAGGTTTGAAATTCGGCAGTGCCTATGGTTTCGGTTTTCATTGCGTTTCCTTTTGTCCTGTGAGGGAATCAGAATTTGTTGGCGGGAATTTTGAAGTAACTGTTACCATCACTTTCAGCGTCAGGCAGGCGCCCGCCGCGCAGATTGACCTGAAGCGCGTAAAGAATCCGATCCGGCAACCCCAACGAGGCATCGCGGGTATCGCGGATTTTCATGAACACCTCGCGGCTGGCCCCACCGCCCACATGCGGATTGTCAGCCTTGTGCTGGGCCACTGTTGCCTCCCAAGCGGGATCTTGGCGGTCTTTCACGGGGGGATAGTCATGGCCGATGAACAGGCGGGTATCGTCCGGCAGGGCCAGAATGGCCTGCAAACTGTCATACAGCTCGCTGGACGAGCCGCCGGGGAAATCAGCGCGCGAGGTGCCGACA
>DATFJQ010000152.1:0-26072 GCA_035269125.1 Roseovarius sp. | reverse complement strand
TGCCGGGCAGGGAGGGCAGGAAAATGTTGATCGCCAGTGCTGAAATGCCGGCCAGCAGGATCAGCGTGAGGATATGCGGCGGCGAGGCGCGGTCGAGAAAGCGGGGGGCGGGCAGATCAGACATGGAGAAGGGTTAGGCCCATGCGAGGGGCTTGTCCATGCACAGCGATCTGTTGCGGGATGCACAGAACGCGTAGGGCAAGGCCGTTCGAACGGCCTTGGGCACGCGACGTCGACGTCGCGTGTGCGACCTGCGAGGCCGGGTGTGCCAAGGCGCGGAGGGCATGGCGGCGGGGCCAGGTGCCCGGGGGCCGAGTTTGCTGATATTCTAATTTGCAGCAAGATATTTGCACCGCTTTGCAAATTTGCCGGATTCTCCTTTGTCCTGCGCGCGGTTTTCCCTATGGTCGGCGAAAATCGCAAGGGGAGCGCCATGAAAGACATTCTTCGGGAACTCGAGGATCGCCGCGGCGAGGCTCGGCTGGGCGGTGGTCAGACACGGATCGACGCACAGCATTCCAAGGGCAAACTGACCGCGCGCGAGCGGATCGAATTGTTGCTCGATGAAGACAGCTTCGAAGAGTTCGACATGTTCGTGGCGCATCGCTGCATCGATTTCGGCATGGAAGAAAACCGGCCCTATGGCGATGGGGTGGTCACGGGCTGGGGCACCATCAATGGACGTCAGGTCTATGTGTTCAGTCAGGATTTCACGGTTCTGGGCGGCTCGGTCAGTGCCACCCACGCGATGAAGATCTGCAAGATCATGGATATGGCCATGCAAAACGGTGCGCCAGTGATCGGGATCAACGATTCGGGCGGCGCGCGCATCCAAGAAGGTGTCGACAGCCTTGCCGGCTACGGCGAGGTGTTTCAGCGCAACATCGAAGCCTCGGGCGTGGTGCCGCAGATCAGCGTGATCACCGGCCCCTGCGCCGGTGGTGCCGTGTATTCGCCCGCGATGACTGACTTTATCTTTATGGTGCGGGACAGTTCTTACATGTTCGTGACTGGCCCTGACGTGGTGAAAACCGTCACCAACGAGCAAGTTACGGCTGAGGAGTTGGGTGGGGCCTCCACGCATACGCGCAAAAGCTCGGTCGCCGATGGCGCGTTCGAAAACGATGTCGAGGCGATGGCCGAAGTGCGCCGCCTTGTCGATTTCCTGCCGCTCAACAATCAGGAATCGGTGCCGGTACGGCCCTTCTTCGACGATCCGGATCGTGCCGAGCCAAGCCTTGATACCATCGTGCCGGCGAACCCCAACATGCCCTATGACATGAAGGAGTTGATCACCAAGGTCGGTGACGAGGGTGACTTTTACGAGATCCAGGAAGATTTCGCCAAGAACATCATCACCGGGTTCATTCGTCTTGAAGGTCGGACCGTGGGTGTTGTGGCCAACCAGCCGATGGTTCTGGCGGGGTGTCTGGATATCGACAGCAGCCGCAAGGCCGCGCGGTTCGTTCGGTTCTGTGATTGCTTTGACATTCCGATTCTCACCTTCGTCGACGTTCCGGGCTTCCTGCCGGGGACAGGGCAGGAGCATGATGGCGTGATCAAGCACGGTGCCAAGCTGCTGTTTGCCTATGGCGAGGCGACGGTGCCGAAGGTGACCGTGATTACCCGTAAAGCCTATGGTGGGGCTTATGTGGTTATGTCGTCCAAGCACCTGCGGGGCGATATCAACTATGCCTGGCCGACCTCGGAAGTGGCCGTGATGGGGGCCAAGGGTGCCACTGAGATTATCCATCGCGCCGACCTGAACGATCCTGAGAAGCTGGCCAAGCACACGGCCGACTATGAAGATCGGTTCGCCAATCCCTTCGTGGCGGCAGAGCGCGGGTTCATCGACGAGGTGATCCAGCCGCGCAGCACCCGCAAGCGTGTCAGCCGTGCTTTTGCGGCCCTGCGCAAAAAGGATCGCAAGATGCCGTGGAAAAAACACGACAACATCCCACTGTAAGGCCGTTTGCCCGACGATGGCAACGCGCCTGCATATCCCTGCCGCGCTGTTGGCCTTGACCCTTGGTCATGGCGCCGTGGCAGAGCAGGACAAGGCGAAGGAGGAGCGCCTTGTCCTGCCTTCGGGGTTGGAGGCCCGGTTGCAGGAGATGGTGTGGAATCAGCCCGGTCAGGGCCTGACCTACAGGTTTCGATTCGTGGCGCCGGGGTTCACCGGCGAGGAAGACTTTGAGACGATCATGACCGACCTGGAATATCTGTGCAGCGATTACGCCATTCCGCGACTGTCCAGTATCGGGCCGGTCCCCAATCAATTGGTGATTTCGCTGGCCGATCAAGAGATGGAATTTGGTGTGATTGATCCGACGGTTACGCAGGTTTTCGAGGCTTACCGCGTCGAAGGCGGCACCTGCATCTGGGAGATGTTCTAATGCGTCCACAAGATATAGCAGGCCAAGCACGATCACGCGTATTGGTTGAGGCTTTGACGCCACATACGCGAGCGTTCGCGCATGCTGCGTGTGCATTTTCAGGAAATTCCGTTATGGTGCCAATCGGTTGCACCCAAGTAACCCATACCTCGGAACCGGGGCAGCTGGGGCGTTTTACGCTGCAGTCGCCCGTAATATCAAACAGGAGACACATCATATGTCTAACAGCATCAAAAGCATCCTGGCCATCGGTCTGGTCGCATTCGTTGCAGCTTGCGCCCAGCAGGCAGAAGAAGAGTTCGTGGTCGTCGAGCCCGAGCCCGTCAGCCAAGAGCCGGTTTACACCGGTAAGTACAAGTAATCCGCTTGCGGTTTACAAGGGGCAGGCCCTTCGGCCTGTCCCGACACATCGGGCAGATCCAGAGCCAATAGGCCGGACACAATGCGCGACAGCGCGCAAGCCCGAACCGATCCTGCCTGTGGTGTTTGCAAGCAAGAGGGCAGGCTCGGATTATGGATTTTCCAAATCTCGATCTGCAGGGACGACAGCGGCTGCGCGTGCTTCGGGCAATGCTTGGGGCTGTGGCGAATGGTGCTGTGGTGCCCGGGCAGGTGTCGTATGTTGAAGCATCGCGGCTTTCCGGGACGTCTGTCTGGCACTGATTTCCAGTTTGTCATTCGCCGCGCCAACCCGCGCGGAATAACGCCTATCACCCGGCGCGAGCGCTATCGTGATCGCAGGCCAGCCGATCGGCGCGCCGACACGGCCTTTTTGCAGGCGCTGTGGGATCATTTTGGTAACCAGCCGTTCGAGCGCGGTAATCTGGATGCCGGGCGGCTGAGTTGGTTGTTCGGACGTGAGGTGCTGCCGGCCGAAGACCCGTTTGATCCGGCCAGCTATGAGGCGTTGCTGAAGTTGGACGTGGACGCGGTCAGAGAAAGCTTTCCTGACGTTGTGCTGGATGAGGGCGATTGGTAATGCCGCGTTCAGCTACGGATATCCGGCCCGAAACGGGCATATTTTCGCTGAGGCCGGATGAAAATACGCGAATTGCCGCCGCTTTGTTGGTGGATCGCATGGCGGGCTTGGGCTGTGGCACGGATGACGCCAGAGTGACGGTGTTCGTAACCATGCCCCTCCCCCACGGGGCTAAGACGCGACGTCTTAACTGTTACCCTTCCCCTGATGGGCGGCCTTGCACGGATTTGTGTGGGCCGTCCATTTTTTCTATGTTTGACAATGCCTTGTGCGGTGGGTGCCATGCGCGGAGGGTCGCCGATCACGGGCGTATCCGGAGTGTTTACTTTGACGCGCGCGATGCGCTGCCCCACGATTTCTGGCAGACGATACCGGAA
Organism: Roseovarius sp.; assembly: GCA_035269125.1. GTDB lineage: Bacteria > Pseudomonadota > Alphaproteobacteria > Rhodobacterales > Rhodobacteraceae > Roseovarius. Next base: position 22,320 of record DATFJQ010000152.1, on the reverse strand, counting down.
ACAACAAAGGGCAGATACACATGCGACAGCGTTTCATCACGATTTTGGCAGGTCTTGGGCTGTTGGGCCTTGCGGCCTGCGGCGAAAGCCTGCCCGAGCAGGCGCTTTTGGGTGCGGGGGCCGGGGCAGGCACAGCGGCGGTGCTCAACGGCAGCATCGGCGCGGGCGCGCTTGTCGGCGCGGCCGGGAACGTCGCCTATTGCAAGGCCTATCCGGGCCGCTGCCGCTGAGCTGAGCCGCCTGGCGCACCTTGCGCGCGGGCAACGATCTATTTGAACACAACCACCGGTGCATTCCGCGCCGGTGGTTTTTTTGATGTGGCCTCCAAGGGGGGCGGAACCGGAAGAAGGGACGACAGATGTTCAAGAAAATCCTGATCGCAAACCGAGGCGAGATTGCCTGCCGGGTGATCAAGACCGCCCGTAAGATGGGCATTCAGACGGTGGCGATCTACTCGGACGCCGATGCGCAGGCGCTGCATGTGCAGATGGCCGACGAAGCGGTGCATATCGGTCCGCCGCCGGCCAACGAATCCTATATCGTGATCGACAAGGTGATGGACGCGATCCGCCAGACCGGCGCCGAAGCCGTGCATCCCGGCTATGGCTTTTTGTCGGAAAACCCCAAGTTCGCCGAGGCGCTTGAGGCCGAGGGCGTTGCCTTTATCGGGCCGCCCAAGGGCGCGATCGAGGCCATGGGCGACAAAATCACCAGCAAGAAAATTGCCCAAGAGGCCAATGTCAGCACCGTTCCGGGTGTCATGGGCCTGATCGAAGATGCTGACGAGGCGGTGAAAATCTCGAACCAAATCGGCTATCCGGTGATGATCAAGGCCAGCGCCGGGGGCGGCGGCAAGGGCATGCGCATTGCCTGGACCGACGAAGAGGCGCGCGAGGGCTTTCAAAGCTCGAAAAACGAGGCGGCCAACAGTTTCGGCGATGACCGCATTTTCATCGAGAAATTCGTCACGCAACCGCGCCACATCGAAATTCAGGTGCTGTGCGATAGCCACGGCAACGGGGTCTATCTGAACGAGCGCGAATGCTCGATCCAGCGCCGCAACCAGAAGGTCATTGAAGAAGCGCCAAGCCCGTTTTTGGATGAAGCCACCCGCAAGTCGATGGGCGAGCAATCTCTCGCACTGGCGCATGCGGTGGGCTATGCCAGCGCCGGAACGGTGGAATTTATCGTCGATGGCGATAAAAATTTCTACTTCCTTGAAATGAACACCCGATTGCAGGTTGAGCATCCGGTGACCGAACTGATCACCGGGGTCGATCTGGTCGAACAGATGATCCGCGTGGCCGCAGGAGAAAAGCTATCGTTCGGGCAATCGGATGTGCAACTGAACGGCTGGTCCATCGAAAGCCGTCTGTATGCCGAAGACCCTTACCGTGGGTTCCTGCCGTCGATTGGCCGCCTGACGCGCTATCGCCCGCCCGAGGAGGTGGATGTCGCGGGTGCGGTGGTGCGCAACGATACCGGCGTTTACGAGGGCGGCGAGATTTCGATGTATTACGACCCGATGATCGCCAAGCTGTGCACATGGGGGCACACACGGCACGAGGCAATCGAAGGGATGCGCAACGCGCTGGACGCCTTCGAGGTCGAAGGCATCGGCCATAACCTGCCGTTTCTCAGTGCGGTGATGGATCATCCGAAATTCGTATCCGGCGATATGACCACTGCCTTTATCGAAGAAGAATACCCCGACGGTTTTGACGGGGTCGAACTGCCCGAGGATGCGCTGCGCCGGATCGCGGCCAGTTGTGCGGCGATGCATCGTGTGGCCGAAATCCGCCGCACCCGTGTGTCGGGACGGATGGACAACCACGAACGCCATGTCGGCGAGGATTGGGTTGTGAACCTGCAAGGCCATCGCTTTGCCGTGAATGTGGCCGCCGATCGTGACGGCGCGACCGTCAGCTTCGAGGATGGCGCCACCCTGCGCGTGACCAGCAATTGGACGCCGGGCAACAGCCTTGCCCATCTGATGGTCGATGGGGATCCGCTTGTGCTGAAGGTCGGCAAAGTGTCGGGCGGGTTCCGCATCCGCAGCCGTGGGGCCGATCTGAAGGTGCATGTGCGCACTCCGCGTCAGGCGGAACTGGCCGAATTAATGCCCGAGAAACTTCCCCCTGATACATCGAAAATGCTGCTATGCCCGATGCCCGGCCTGATTGTGACGATAAATGTCCAAGAAGGCGACGAGGTGCAGGACGGTCAGGCCTTGTGCACCGTGGAGGCGATGAAAATGGAAAATATCCTGCGCGCCGAACGCAAGGGCATCGTTTCCAAGATCAACGCCGGCCCCGGTGATAGCCTTGCCGTGGACGAAGTGATCATGGAGTTCGAATAAGGGAATGATTCCTGATTATCAGACCTTGATGAAGCCAGTAATGGAATTGGCCGCGTCCGGAGAAATTAAAGTCTCTGACGCGGTCAGCCGTCTGGAAATTGTATTTGGTCTGACCGAGGACGAAAAAGCAGAAATGCTCCCGAGCGGTAAACAAACGCGGTTTGCCAATAGGGTGCATTGGGCGAGAAGCTATCTTAAGCAAGCGGGACTTTTGCGAAATACGCGAAGGGGCTTTTTTGAATTAACAGGTGAAGGACGTCGCGTGCTGTCTGAAAACCCGGACCGCATAGATGCGAAGTTTCTGGAACGCTACGATCAGTTTCGTGAGTTTAAAACGCGGTCCCATACGGATACTTCACCTGATAAAGTGCAGAGTGATTTACCCGCAGTCACGCCAGATGAGCAAATGCGGACTGCTCATGAACAAATCAATAATGCTCTTGCAGCAGAGCTGCTTGAAAAATTGAGAGAAAGTGACCCAACTTTCTTCGAAAGTGTGATCGTCGATTTGCTGGTCGCTATGGGATATGGGTCCGGTGCGACCTCTGGCCGTGTCGTTGGAAAGTCTGGCGATGATGGCGTTGATGGCGTGATCAATCTGGACCCTTTGGGTGTTGATCAGGTGTATATCCAAGCCAAGAGATATAAAGCCGACAGTCCGATTTCGTCGGGAGCGATCCGCGATTTTTATGGTGCCTTGGGGCTGAAAGATGTGACCAAAGGTATTTTTGTGACGACATCCAGTTTCAGCCCCAGTGCGCGCTCGACTGCGGAAAAACTGGGGGCGCGGATTGTCCTGATAGATGGCCCCCAGCTTGCGAGGTTGATGGTCTCGCATGAGGTTGGGTGTCGCGTGTCCGAGGTGTTCAAGGTTTCAGTTGTAGAAGAGAGTTTCTTCGAATGATGACGCAAGCCGCAGGGCATATCGGGCGCGGGGGGGCGGTGCTGTTGGCATTGGCCGCTCTGGGCCTGACCGCGGCTTGTGTCCGCGAGGATGAGGCCGCCTTGCGCGACCGCTTGGATCGCTGGTTTTCGGTGGGTGACACCGTCGGCTTTGCCGCCACGCAGGACTGTGCCGCAGGGGCGTTTCGGCTGGTCGATCCCTCGGTCAAGGCGTCACTGCCGGTGGTCTCGGGTGTGGGGGCGCTGCTGATGCAGTTGGACCGGGGGGGCCGCGTGGCGCTGGACGATCCCACGCAAAGCCCGGACAGGGGCATGGTGACCACCGTCAATGCGCAGCGTCATACGGGCATGCAAATGCGTCGCGCCGCGCTTGAGGCGCGGGCCTGTATGGATGACACGATCACCACCGCCTTTCGCCATGCCCTTGATGAGCCGCGCGCAGTGCTGGCCTATGACAGCAACACCGGCAGCCTGATGATCCTTGATCCGGTCACCGGGTTGTTGGTTGTGGCGATGGGGGCGCGGTGATGCAGACCAACGCTCAGCTTTGGCCTGCGCCTTCGCGCATCTCGCGCTGGCGTGACGGAAGCTTGTCGATGGCGCGGCTGATCTCGCGTACATCCCACGGAAACGGCTTGCGCAGGTATATGGTCCCATCCTTATCCAGCAGCAGCAGCATGAAGCCACGCGGGTGGAATTGTTGCCGCAGATCGCTGCGCGCCGACGGGTCGGTATCGGTCACGATCACCACATCGCGTGCATCCAGCGCATCCAGCCGCTGGGTGAGGAATTGCATCTGTTGCTCATATCGGGGATCCGCCGGAGAATCGGCAAACACGATAACCGGCCGCTTTATCCAAAGAAATTCGTTCAAATCCACATTATCGCCTGAAAAAACGATCGGTGGGTCCAACACTTGGCCGTCCTCCGCACTATCTTGTGCGGCGGCGGGGAAAGCGGCCAGAGCCATGAAAAAAAGGACTATTATTTTCTGCATCATCTCACCTGTCTGGCAAGATATAGGCGGGTCTGCGGCAATTGCGAAGGCCGAATGCCGTTTGGGCCGGGAAAATTTTAACGTTAAGCCCATCCTCAGGTTTCGGGGCGCAGCATGAGCGTGACGACTTTTCCAATCCCGCAACGCGCGGCAATCGGGCAAGGGGCCAGCGAGACGATGGAGATCATACTGCACCTTGGGGCACATAGGACGGCCTCGACCAGCTTTCAGCATTACCTGCGGGGCAATACAGATGCACTTGCCGAATCCGGGGTGGGGGTCTGGGGGCCGCTGCGCACCCGCGATGGGGTGTTGACCGGTGTGGTGCCCGCGTCTGGCAATCCGCGACCGCCCGCCCAGCAACTGGTGCGCGCCACCGGGCGTGTTTCAATCGCGTTGACCAAGGCCGAGCAGGCCGGGTTTGCGCAACTGGTGGTCAGCGATGAAAACATGCTGGGTGCGCCGCGCCGAAATCTGCGGCATAGGACTCTTTACGACGACGCTGGGCAGCGCATGGCGCGGTTTGCACAGGCCTTTGGCCAAGGCGTGAGCCGTGTCGTTCTGTCGATCCGGGGGCAAGACAGCTATTGGAGTTCGGCGCTGGCCTTTGCGGTGGCGCGTGGGCACCGTGTGCCAAACCGCGATGATCTGGATCGGCTGGTCACGTCGCCGCGCCATTGGCGCGATGTGATCGCCGATGTGGCCTGCGCCTTTCCGCGAGCGGATATTCAAGTGATGCCCTATGAAGTGTTCGGCGGGCAACCGGAACGCAAGCTTCAGGTCATTACCGGGCAGGCGACACCGCCAAAGAAACATGCGCGGGCATGGCTGAACCGTGCCCCGAAGATCGAGACACTGCGCGCAATCGTGGCCGAACGTGGCGGAAACCCCGCCCGACTGGGCGAGGGCGAGGGGCGTTGGCAGCCGTTCGATGCCGGGCAAACCGCGGCCCTACGCGAATCTTATGCGGACGATCTGTTCTGGCTGCGCGCCGGGGCGGATGGTCTGGCGACATTGATCGAGGAAACCGGACCGGGAGAGGCGGGGACACATCCGCCCCTCGGTCAGACGACAAGAGGACATTCAAATGACGACGAAAAAAGACGAATGGCGTAAGATTGCCGAGGCCGAGCTTAAGGGTCGGCCGCTGGACGATTTGACCTGGAAAACACTTGAGGGCATCGAGGTTGAGCCGCTTTACACCGAGGAAGATGTCGAAGGGCTGGCGCATCTGAACTCGATCCCCGGACAGGCGCCGTTCACACGCGGGCCACGGGCCACGATGTATGCCGGCCGCCCCTGGACCATCCGGCAATATGCCGGGTTCTCGACCGCCGAAGACTCGAACGCCTTTTACCGGCGCAATCTGGCCGCAGGCCAGCAAGGTGTGTCGGTGGCGTTCGATCTGGCCACGCATCGCGGGTATGACAGCGACCACCCGCGCGTGGTGGGCGATGTCGGCAAGGCCGGTGTGGCGATCGACAGTGTCGAGGACATGAAAATCCTGTTCGATGGCATTCCGCTGGACAAGGTCAGCGTGTCGATGACGATGAACGGCGCGGTGATCCCGATCTTGGCCAGTTTCATCGTCACCGGCGAGGAACAGGGCCATGACAAAAGCCTTCTGTCGGGCACGATCCAGAACGACATCCTCAAAGAGTTCATGGTTCGCAACACCTATATCTACCCGCCCAAACCGTCGATGCGGATCATCAGTGACATCATTGAATACACCAGCAACGAGATGCCGCGCTTCAACTCGATCTCGATTTCCGGCTACCACATGCAGGAGGCTGGCGCGAACCTGGTGCAAGAGCTGGCCTATACGCTGGCCGATGGCCGCGAATACGTGCGCGCGGCGATGGATGCGGGCATGGATGTGGACAGTTTCGCGCCGCGCCTGTCGTTTTTCTTTGCGATCGGGATGAATTTCTTCATGGAGGCCGCCAAGCTGCGCGCGGCACGTCTGCTGTGGCACCGTGTGATGACGGAATTCGATGCCAAAAGCGAAAAATCCAAGATGCTGCGCACGCATTGCCAGACAAGTGGCGTCAGCCTGCAAGAGCAAGACCCCTATAACAACGTGATCCGCACCGCATACGAGGCGATGAGCGCGGTTCTGGGCGGCACACAATCGCTGCACACCAACGCGTTAGATGAGGCAATTGCCCTGCCCACCGATTTCAGCGCCCGCATTGCGCGTAATACGCAATTGATCTTGCAGGAAGAAACCGGGGTGACCAATGTGATCGACCCGCTGGCGGGCTCGTATTACGTTGAAAAGCTCACATCGGACCTGGCCGAAAAGGCATGGGAGCTGATGGAGGAGGTCGAAGAGATGGGCGGCATGACCAAAGCCGTGGAGTCTGGCATGCCCAAGCTGCGCATCGAAGAAACCGCCGCCACCCGTCAGGCGATGATCGACCGGGGTGACGAGGTGATCGTCGGGGTCAACAAATACCGCAAGGATCAGGAAGACCCGATCGACATTCTGGATGTCGATAACGTCAAGGTGCGCGAAAGCCAGATTGCGCGGCTGGAAAAAATCCGCGCGACCCGCGACGCGGCGGCCTGTCAGGTGGCCCTGGATGAAGTGACCCGCCGCGCCAAAGAGGGCGGCAATCTGTTGGAGGCGGCGGTTGAAGCCGCGCGCCAGCGTGCCTCGGTTGGAGAAATCAGTATGGCGATGGAAAAGGAATTCGGTCGGCATCGCGCCGAAGTGAAAACGCTGGCCGGTGTCTATGGCGCAGCCTACGAGGGCGACGAAGGCTTTGCCGCCATTCAGAAATCGGTGGAAGAGTTCGCCGAGGCCGAGGGGCGACGCCCGCGGATGCTGGTTGTCAAGATGGGGCAGGACGGCCACGACCGCGGCGCGAAAGTGATTGCGACGGCCTTTGCCGATATCGGGTTCGATGTGGATGTGGGACCGCTGTTCCAGACCCCGGACGAGGCGGCACAGGATGCTGTGGATAACGACGTGCATGTGATCGGGATTTCCAGTCAGGCCGCGGGCCACAAAACGCTGGCTCCGCAACTGATCGAGGCGCTGAAAGCCAAGGACGCGGGCGATATCATCGTGATCTGTGGCGGTGTTATCCCGCAGCAGGATTACGAGTTTCTGAAAAAGGCGGGGGTCAAGGCGATCTTTGGCCCTGGCACCAATATTCCCGAGGCGGCGCAGGACATTCTGCGCCTGATCCGCGATGCGCGGGGCTGATGGCGCGGGTTGTGAGGGGGCGTTGCCCCCTCTTGGCCTTTGGCCAATTCACCCCCAGAGTATTTTGAGAACAATGAAGGGGCAGGGTATGGGTATGCGTGCGCGGACAATGGCGGCGTCGGGCTTAGGGTTTTTGTGGGCGCTGCTTTTGCTCTGGGCAGCTGCGCGATTTGTGCAATTGCCGGTGTTTACGTTGATGCCGACGATCATGACCGCGTTTTTCGCGCCCGGTTTGGTCATGGCGGCCATGGTGATGCGTGTGGCGACGCGAAGGCTGGGGGATGAGGCCGCGATGCAAGGCGCGCCGTTGCAGGGTAAGGCCGCCGTGGATCAGCGCGTGTTGCAAAACACGTTGGAGCAACTGGCGTTGGCATTGTGTATCTGGCCTGCGGCGGCGGTTCTGCTGGCCGAGAACGGGCCGGGTGTGATCATGGCGCTGGGTGCGGGATTTGCCGTGGCGAGGGTGGTTTTCTGGCTGGGCTATCACCTGTCGCCGATGTTTCGCGTAGTCGGATTTGCGGCCACGTTCTGGCCAACTGTTTTAGTGGCGCTTTGGGCCTTGTGGCGGCTGGCCACGGGCATGGCATAGGAGAGAGGCGGATGTTGGAGCTGGATCATCTGGCGGTTGCCGCTGCTACCTTGGAGGAGGGGCGCGCGGCGGTCGAAGAGGCGCTTGGTGTGCGCTTGCAGCCCGGTGGGCAACATGCGCATTTTGCCACACATAATATGCTGTTGGGATTTGATGATGGTCTGTATCTTGAGGTGATCGCGGTTGATCCGGGGGAGGCTGCGCCAAGCTATGCAAGATGGTTCGATCTGGACCGGTTTGAGGGACCACCAAAGCTGAACAACTGGATTTGCCGCAGTGATGATCTGGTGGCAGATGTCGCGCGCTTTCCCGATGCAGGGCGGCCTGTGGCCCTGACGCGGGGCAATTTGAACTGGCGTATGGCAGTCCCGGAGACAGGCGTTTTGCCCTATGACAATCTGTTTCCGGCATTGATGCAGTGGGATTGTGCGGACCATCCGGCGCAGCGCTTGCAGGCGTCGGGCTGTGCCTTGGCGCGGCTGATTGTCAGCCACCCGGCGGCTGGTGAACTGGCCGGGTCTTTGGCACCTGTGCTGCACGATGATCGGGTGCAGTTTGAAAAAGGTCCAACCGGTTTGCGCGCCGAGATCACGACACCAGCCGGGCTGAGGGTGCTGGAGTGACACCGCGCACCACGCAAGAGGCCGATGCGCAGGCGATCTGCGATATCGTCAATCCGGTGATCCGCGACACGACGATCAGCTTTAATTCAAGGGAAAAGGCCCTGCAGGACGTTGTTGCCGAGATCCGGGACACCTGCGCCAATGGGCATGGTTTCATGGTCGTGGAAGAGGCGGGCAGTTTGCTGGGCTTTGCCAGCTACAAACAGTTCCGCGGCGGGCCCGGATATGGGCGCACGGCGGAGCATTCCATCATGTTGGCCGCCAATGCGCGGGGGCGCGGTGTGGGTCGGATGCTGATGCAGGCGCTTGAGGATCATGCGCGCGCGTCGGGCATGCATTCGATGATTGCCGGGGTCAGCGGGGAGAACCCCGGCGGCGTCGCGTTTCATGATCGGCTTGGATATGCGCAGGTTGCCGTGTTGCCGCAGGTGGGCTGGAAGTTTGGCCGGTGGCTGGATCTGATCTTGATGCAAAAACTTCTTTAAGGGCGCGCTGACAAGCCCCGCGAAAGGGGCTAGGGTGCCGCGCATGTCGATCTGGACCCGCATCTCCGAGGCTGTGTCGGCCCTTGCCAAAGGCGAGGGGCTGAGCGCGGTGTTTGACAAGCTGCGCAGTCCGCCCGAGCGCAGCGTGGCCTTTACCATTGCGGTGATTGCGCTTGGTGCGAAAATGGCCAAGGCTGACGGGATGGTGACCCGCGACGAGGTGACGGCCTTTCGCGAGGTGTTCCAGATCGCCCGCGAGGATGAGGCCGGGGCAGCACGGGTGTTCAATCTGGCGCGACAGGATGTGGCCGGGTTTGAAGATTACGCCGCCCGTATCCGGCGCATGTTCGACGATCAGGACGGAACCTTGTGCGATCTGATGGAAGGTTTGTTTCATATCGCCATGGCCGATGGGGAATATCACCCGCGCGAGGATGCGTTCCTGCGCCGCGTGGCCGAGATTTTCGGGCTGGACGAGGGGGATTTCCGCCGCCTGCACAGCCGGTTTGTGGCCGATGCCGACCATGATCCATACGCCATTCTGGGCGTCACGCCGGATATGTCCATGGGTCAGATCAAGAAAGTTTGGCAGCAACATGTGCGCGACAGCCACCCCGACAAGATGATGGCGCGCGGTGTGCCGCAAGAGGCGATCAAGCTGGCCGAAAAGCGGATGGTCGATATCAACCGCGCATGGCAAGAGATCAGCCAGAAAGAGACCCATGCGGATCGCCACGTATAACGTCGAGTGGTTCAATGCGTTGTTCGACGATCGCGGACAGTTGGTGGCCGATGACGGATGGTCTGGTCGCCATGACGTGACCCGTGCCGATCAATTGGCGGCTTTGGGGATCGTGTTCACCGCGCTGGATGCCGATGCGGTTATGGTGATCGAAGCCCCCGATGAGAACAGCCGCCGCGCCAGTGTGCCCGCGTTGGAAGCCTTTGCCGCGTTCGCCCAGATCCGCGCGCGCAAGGCGGTGATCGGGTTTGCCAATGACACGCAGCAGGAAATTGTGCTTTTGTATGACCCCGACGTGATGTCGTGCCGGCACGATCCGCAAGGGGCTTTGGTTCCGGCCAAGGGCGATGACAGCGCGCCGCGCTTTGACGGGGTGTTTCGGATCGACTTGGATATCGACGACACCGAAGACCGGGTTGCGTTTTCCAAACCGCCGCTGGAATTGGCCTGTGAAACGGCAGGCGGCATAGCGTTTCGGATGGTCGGGGCGCATCTGAAATCCAAGGCGCCGCATGGTGCGCGCAGCCGCGATCAGGTGATGCGCATGGCCATTTCCAACCGGCGCAAGCAGCAGGCGCAGGCCGTTTGGCTGCGTCGCCGGATCGAAGAGCATTTGCGCGCAGGTGATCCGCTGATTGTTTTGGGCGATCTGAATGATGGCCCCGGACTGGACGAGTATGAGCACCTGTTCGGGCGCTCTTCGGTTGAGATTGTGATGGGCGAGGGGGATGGCGGCGCCTTGCGCCTGACTGACCCACATGCGCGACGGGCGCTGACCCGGCGGATCGGGGCCATGAACACCACCGCGCGGTTTTATCTGTCCAGCGAGAAACGCTATTTGCAGGCGCTTTTGGATTATATCATGGTCTCGCCGGATTTGGCGGCGCGGCGGCCTGCGTGGCGCATCTGGCATCCGTTCGATGACCCCGGCTGCTGGAAGGTGCCCGAGCTGCGTCAGGCGTTGATCACCGCGTCAGATCATTTTCCGGTGACTATGGATGTTGATCTGTGACTTAAAATTGTCGTCAGCTGCGCCTATATAGTGGCCATGACACGTTTTGCCCTGATCACCGCCGCCGTTCTGTCGTTTGCCGCGCCGCTCTCCGCGCAGGAGGCTGAAGACGACCCATCAGGCATGTCGTTGATGGAACGTGGCGCGCAGATGTTCATGGAAGGCATCATGCGCGAGATGGAGCCAGCCATGGAAGACCTCAAAGGGCTGGCCGAGACCATGGGACCGGATTTGCGCCGCTTTGTCGAGGAAATGGGCCCGGCCTTTGGCGAGTTGATGGGCAAGATCGACGATCTGAGCGTCTATCATCCGCCCGAAATGCTGCCAAATGGCGATATCATTCTGCGCCGCAAGGTGCCTTTGGACCCCGACGCACCGGACCAGTCCCCGCTGGACGAGGGTGAGATTGAAATCTGAATGTCAGTCGCGTGCGGTTTTGATTGCAGGCTCTGCCGACAGCGACGCCGCCAGCGATTGAAAACGTGCCTCGGCGACTTCGCCGAATAGTGCGGCGGCTTGTGGCGATAACCTGAGCTCAAGCTTCTTTTTCTTCGGATACCACCGTATTTCGCCCAGCTTGGCATCTTCGCGCAACCACAGCATGGCGGCAAATCGCATCGCTCTGCCCAGAACCTCGGCCTGTTGGGCATCCTTTGGGTCGATCAAATCATACAGATCGGCAAATCGCGTGCCTTCGCGGTTGTTGGAATAGCGGTGTAGCAAGGCCAGACCAAGATAGACCCGTTCAGAATGCTTCAGCCCGCCCAGATTGGCGCGTGTGGCGTTATCAAAGCAATCTGCGGCGCGGTAATCTGGGTGCGAGCGCCAGCTGACATCATGCAGCAGACATGCGGCCTTGATGATCCGGCGGCGGTCGGGTTTGGCGGATTTGAACAGTGGCTCGATAAAGTCATAGACCACGCGGCCAAAGCCGGGCAGACGGGCATCCTTGGATTCGGCAAAGCGACAGGATTCGATCAGCGGATCACGGTCGCGCAGTTGTTGGGGCATCTGTTCGTATAACAGGCCCTCGCGGATGCCATAGCTTGAGATCGCGATATCGCGCGGCTTGAAGGTGCGGACGATTTCGCGCAGCACTTCGATGGCGTAGGGCAGCAAAACGGCCCGTGCCGAAGAAACGCCTGCACGGTTGCGCAGATCGTCCAGATCGTTCTTGGCGATGTATTTCGCGGTTTCGCGCACGGCCTTGGGGGTCATGCGGTATTCGTGTAGCACATGCAGCGGATAGCCGCGCCGTTCCATGTCGATCTTGGCGATCGCGCGCCAAGAGCCGCCCACCAGAAACAGGCGGTTTTTCTGCTCGCCCAGTTCCGCGCGCATCCGGGCCACGGTATCCTTGATCACGGCCTTACGGGCCTTTTTGCCGCCTTTGAGGTCGCGCAGTTTCAGCGGCCCAAGCGACGAGGACATGCGATTGCCCACGGTGCCGCCGTCGATCTCGGCCAACTCCATGGAGGATCCACCGATATCGCAGACCAAACCATAGGATCCGGGCCAGCCCAGAAGAACGCCTTGCGCCGACAGGCGGGCCTCTTCGCGGCCGTCGATCACCCACAGACGAATTCCGGTTTCGCGCTCAACCTGATCGCGGAATTCTTGCCCGTCTTCGGCATCACGGACGGCGGCGGTGGCCACGGCCACCAGCGGGCCGGTGCCCATCCCGTCGCCCAACAGTTTGAACCGCTTCAGCGCATCCAGCGCGCGCACGCGCCCCTCGGGGTTCAGCCGCCCGGTTTCGGACATGCCCGCGCCAAGCGCGCACATGATTTTTTCGTTGTAAAAATAAGCCGGGCTACGGGCCGCGCCGTCAAATACCACCAGCCGGACCGAGTTTGAGCCGACATCCACCACCCCTACGCGGCTAAGCGCGCGGGCAGAGGGTTTATCGAACAGGGGGCGGCCAAATGGCCCGCCATCTTCCTGCGCCGGATCGTTGCTGCCGTCCATTTGCCCCTCGGGTCACTTTGGGTGTTCTGTATGCGACAGTGTGGCCGTGCCGTCAATCTTCGGTATGGGTCAATTTCGGAACGTCCCCGGCGCCGGCGCTTCCGCGGCCGGACAAAGATGGGTTTTCCATGAAGAACCGATGGCAATTGAAGGCGAACGCGCCTTGGGGCGGTTCAGCACGCGCAAAGCTGCCATCGGGGGCCATGACCCAGCTTTGGGCGATATCGGCCATGTTGGCGGCCATGACCTGACTGACGATTTGCGCCTTGACTGTGGGGTTGTCGATTTCAACCAGTGTTTCGACACGCCGGTTCAGGTTGCGGCCCATCCAGTCGGCAGAGCTGATATAGACCCGCGCCTGTTTCGACGGCAGATCGGCGCCGTTGCCAAAACAGACGATGCGCGAATGCTCCAAAAAGCGACCGATGATGGATTTGACGCGGATATTCTCGCTAAGGCCCTTGATGCCGGGGCGCAACCCGCAAATGCCCCGCACCACAAGGCTGATTTTGACCCCGGCCTGACTGGCGGCATATAGCGCGTCGATCACGTCGGGTTCGATCAGGGCGTTCATCTTGGCCCAGATCGCGGCGGGTTTGCCGGCGCGGGCGTTCGCGGCCTCGTTCGCGATCATCTCAAGCAGTCGTGGCTTGAGCGTTATGGGGGAAAAGGCAAGGTTTTCCAGCTTTTCGGGCTGTGCATAGCCCGACAGGTAATTGAACATCTTGGTCGCGTCCCGACCAAGCGAGGTATCGCAGGTGAACAGGCTGAGGTCGGTGTAAATCCGTGCAGTGATCGGGTGATAATTGCCGGTGCCATAATGGGTATAGGTCACCAGCTGGTCACCTTCGCGCCGGACCACTGTTGAAATCTTGGCATGGGTTTTCAGGTCGAGGAACCCATAGACCACATGCGCGCCCGAGCGTTCCAACCGTCGGGATTGGCGGATATTCGCGGCCTCATCGAACCGGGCTTTGAGCTCGACCAACGCGGTGACCGATTTGCCATCCTCGGCGGCCTCGCACAGCGCGCTGACAATCGGGCTGTCCTTGGACGTGCGATAAAGCGTTTGCTTGATCGCCACAACATCGGGGTCGCGGGCGGCCTGATGCAAGAAGCGCACCACCATGTCGAACGTCTCATACGGGTGGTGCAGCAGCATGTCCTTTTGTCGGATCGCGGCGAACATATCACCGTCATGGTCCTGCACGCGTTCGGGCACGCGCGGGGTAAAGGAGGGCCACAGCAGATCGGGGCGATCATCCAGCACCAGTTCCTTGAGGTCGGCCAGCCCGATCATACCGTCCACCTCGACCACCTCGTCGGGGATGACGTGCAACTCATCCATGATCACGCGGCGCAGGGCCTCGGGCGCGCCGGACGAGATTTTCATCCGCACCACTTCGCCGCGGCGGCGGCGTTTCAACGCCACCTCGAATTCGCGCACCAGATCTTCGGCCTCTTCCTCGACCTCAAGATCGCTGTCGCGCAATACCCGGAAGGAACAATGCCCCTTGTATTTGTAACCGGGAAACAGGCTGTCGAGGTGGACAAGAAGCAATTCTTCCAGCGGGATCACCCGATGCGTGCCGGGCGGGGCGGGCAGGCTGATGAAGCGGTCGATTTGTTGGGGGATTGGCAGCAGCGCTTGCAAAGGGCGCTTGTCGGATTTGCGTTCCAGTTGCAGCGCCAACGAATAGCCAAGGTTGGGAATGAACGGGAAAGGGTGCGCCGGGTCAATCGCCAAGGGCGACAGGACCGGGAACACGTTGTGCATGAACACATCGGCCAGATGCTCGCGGTCTTCGGCGGTCAGGCCCGCATTGTCGAGGATCGAGATATTCTCGTCCTCCATCTCGCGGCGCAGGGTTTCATAGGTGTCCTGTTGCGACTCAAGCAGCTTGCGGGCGTTCTCATTTATCAAAACCAGTTGCCCGGCGGGTGTCAGCCCGTCGGCGGCGGGCGTTGTGTTGCCAGCATGGGCCAATTCGCGCAGGCCCGCGACGCGCACGTTGTAAAACTCGTCCAGATTGGTGGCCGAGATTGACAGAAAGCGCAAACGCTCCAGCAAGGGAACGCGGGGGTTTTGCGCCTCTTCCAGAACGCGCCAGTTGAAGCCCAGCCAGCTGAGCTCACGGTTATAAAAACGGCCCGGTCCCGTTATGTCCAGATCGTGGATGTCGACGGGGTCGGGCATCGGGGATTTAAGAAAATCAGCGTGTGTCATATGGGCCTTATGGCTATATTCTGTAACGGAATAGTGACCAATCGTGCCGTCCAAGTGGTCAGTTGTCCAGCAGCTTTGCCGCCAATCTGCGATTGATCGGGCGGCCTGATGACAATGCCAAGGAGTCCAGCCTTTCGACCACATCGCGCGCAGCCGCAAAAGATCGGTCGATGCGCCGCACCAGATAGGGCACGGTATTGGGCGTGGGCGTCACTTGCCGATCGGCAAGCAGCTTCAGCATGACCACGCCAAGCAGCGTGTCGTCGGGCTCATGCAGGGGGCTGGCGGGGGTGCCCTGCATCCGGCTGGCCAGATCGGGGAGTGTCAGGTTCCACAAATTGGCAGGTTTGGCGGCCGTGAATAGAACAGAGCGGCCTTCGGCAAGGGCCAGATTGTGCAGGTGAAACAAGGCTTCTTCGGCGGCGCGGTGTCCGGCGATGGTGTCGCAATCTTCAACCGCGACGTGGTTGCTGGCAAGCGCGGGGATATCGGCGGTGACCAGATCAGCCGCCTGCACAATGCGTCCGCCCGACAGCTTGGCCCAGACATGCACCAGATGCGTTTTACCCGCACCGGACGGGCCAGTCAGCACCAGCTTGTTTGACGGCCAGTCCTGCCAGCCTTCGATCATCGCAACCGCTTCGGCATTGGCGGGCGAGACAAAGAAATCCTCGCGGCCCAGTGCCTCGCGCACGGGCAAGTCGAAAATGAGTTGTTCGGCCATCAGTCGTCTGTTTTCGACAAGCCGCGATAGAGACGGCTATCGGTATATTGGCTGATGGCAAAGCGCGCCAGCACGCCGATTGCGGCGGCCACGGGAACCGCCACCAACATTCCGACAAAGCCGAACAAGGCGCCGAATACAGACAGCGCGAAGATCAGCCAGACAGGGTGCAGACCCACCGAACTGCCCACCAGCTTGGGGGTCAGGAAATTGCCCTCGGCCACCTGACCCAGAACGAAGATCCCGGCGACCAGCCCGATCGACAGCCAATCCCCCCAGAACTGAAACAGCGCGAGCCCGATGGCCAAAGCCCCACCAACCACAGCGCCCACGTAAGGGATGAAGGTGATCAACCCGGCCACCGCCCCGACAACAAGGCCAAATTGCAGCCCGACCAGCATCAACGCCACGGCGTAATAGGTGCCAAGGATCAAACAAACCGTGCCCATACCACGGATGAAACTGGCCAGCGTTCTGTCGATCTCCCCCGCCAGTTGCCGGATAACCGGGGCGTGATCGCGGGGCAGCAGATCGTCGATGCGGGCGATCATCCGATCCCAGTCATAAAGCAGATAAAACGCCACGACCGGCACGATCACGAACAACAGCACGATATTGATCAGGCCCGCCGCCGAACTGAGCACCGATTCCAACACCTGCCCGCCGCGGTCGCGGATGGTTTCACCCACGGCGATCAGCGACTTGCGCAGGGTCGAGTCGGCATCGACAATCGACGGAAAGCGGTCTGTCAAAACTTGTTGGATCTGGTTGAACAGTTTCGGGGCCGTGTCGAACAGGCTGACCGTTTGCTGGATCAGCGTGGGCACGACCAAAAGCGCCATGATCACGAAAATAAGCAGGGCAACCAGCGTGATCAGGGTCACGGCCACGGCGCGGCTGGTGCCCATGCGTTCCAACCGGTCGGCGACCGGATCAAGGAAATAGGCAATTGCGCCGCCCAAGACGAAGGGCAAGATCACATCGCCCAGAAACCAAAGCACGATCAGGAACACCGCAGATACAATGCCCCAGTATTTCATTTGTGTGCTGACCGGCAAAGCCATGTGCGCCTCGGGTTGTTGTGCTGCATACACATCGCCCAACGGGGCTGCGCTTGCAAGAGCGGCGGGGCGAAATCAGCGCGCGGTGGCTTGTCTGCCAAGCCGCAAAGCCATAAACGGGGCGAAACGCAATATCGCCGCGAGGGTTTACCATGCGCCTGTCCCGCTATTTTCTGCCTGTTCTCAAAGAAACGCCCGCCGAGGCGCAGATTGCCAGCCACCGGCTGATGCTGCGCGCGGGCATGATCAAACAGGCCAGCGCCGGGATTTATTCGTGGTTGCCGCTTGGCTTCAAGGTGCTGCGCAAACTCGAAAACATCGTGCACGAAGAACAAGTGCGCGCGGGCCATATCCCTATGTTGATGCCGACCTTGCAATCGGCCGACCTGTGGCGCGAATCCGGGCGGTATGATGACTATGGCGAAGAAATGCTGCGCATCACCGACCGGCAGGGACGCGATATGCTGTATGGCCCCACCAACGAAGAGCTGATTACGGATATCTTCCGCAGCCATGTGGGCAGCTACAAGGATCTGCCGCTGACGCTGTATCATATCCAATGGAAATTCCGCGATGAAATCCGGCCCCGCTTTGGCGTGATGCGCGGGCGCGAGTTTTTCATGAAGGACGGATACACCTTCGACCTGACGAAAGAGGATGCGCTGCACGCCTATAATCGCCACATGGTCAGCTATCTGCGCACCTATGAACGGATGGGCCTTCAGGCGATCCCGATGCGCGCCGACAGCGGCCCGATCGGCGGCGACGACACGCATGAATTTCTGGTGCTTGCTGAAACCGGCGAATCCGAGGTGTTCTATGACAGTGCGATCACCGATCTGAAACTGGGTGACAGATCAGTGGATTACGATGACTGGGATCAATGCGCGGCCATTGTGAAAGAGTGGACGACGCCCTATGCGCGCACCGACGAAACCCATGACGAGGCCAAGTTTAACGAGGTGCCCGAGGCGCGGCGGATGAAAAGCCGCGGCATCGAAGTGGGGCAGATTTTCTACTTTGGCACCAAATATTCCGAACCGATGGGCGCGACGGTTCAGGGCAAAGACGGCAAGCCGGTGCCGGTTCATATGGGCAGCCACGGGATTGGCGTCAGCCGCCTTGTGGGCGCGATTATCGAGGCCAGCCACGATGACAAAGGCATCATCTGGCCCGAGGGCGTGACCCCGTTCCACGTGGGGATTGTCAATCTCAAGCAAGGCGACAACGAGGCCGACGCGGCCTGTGAGGCGATTTACAAATCCATCGAGGCCTTGGGCCTTGAGCCGCTTTATGACGACACCGATGATCGGGCGGGCGCCAAGTTTGCAACCCAAGATCTGATCGGGTTGCCGTGGCGGATTACTGTCGGGCCGCGGGGCTTGAAAAACGGGGTGGTTGAACTGACCTGCCGTCGCACTGGCGCAAGCGAAGAATTGCCGCCCGAGCAAGCCGTTGAAAAGATTTCGCAAATCTACGCGCCGCATCATCATTCCGAACGCCCCGAGCCGATGGCGAAACGATCCTTTCATACTTGGATGTAAAATTGCTATCCTGCCTCAAAAACCAATGAGGCAGGACAGATGATCATCAGGGCAATCGCACTGGCGGGTGGCTTGGCCGTTTCGGTTGGGGCATCGCAATTTCCCGAGTATTCTCAACAGTATATGCAGCGTCTTTCAGGTGCTGTGGATGAGTTGTCGGGGGTGGTTGCGCAATTCGATGCGGATGCAGCCGGGTTGGGCCTTAGCCGGGCAGATGCCTTGGACGAATTGCGCGCAGGTAGCCGGATGGGCGAAGCGCGCGCAATTTCAATGGGTTACGTTCTAAAGCGTCACCAAAGGCTAAGCCGTGATCTGGCCGTGCTTAAAGAGTCAACTGTGGCCGGTAAGCTATTGAATGCAAATCATTTAATGGACCTTGAATTGGCGCGTGAGGCATGGGGTGACTTTAAGCCTGCAGTGCCGCTTTCGGCGGCAGGTCTTGCTTTTGCTGGGCTGGGCTTTCTTACTGGCTACGGTGTTGTGGGTGGTATCGTCAAAGGGGTGGCGCGATTGCGCCGTCGGCGAAAGATCGCGACAGCCTGACGCATGCGCGCCGCGCGGGGTTCAAACCCGTCATATCTTTCATATGTCAAAATCGGAATACGAAAGACGGGGCCAGTTCAGGTGCCGCACATCCGAAAGGAGGAAGCGTATGACCGAGACGATGAAAACCACGCAGCCGATCGTTGAACTGGCCAAGGCCAATGACGAGTTTCGCAAAGTTGTGATGACCGGCGACAAGATGCAGGTGGTTTTGATGGCCGTTCCCGAAGGCGGAGAGATTGGCGCCGAAACCCATGACGGACACGATCAGGTTCTGATTTTTGTCGAAGGTCAGGGCAAAGCCAAGATCGGCGACATAGAAACCGATGTCACAGCCGGTGATTTGAGTTTCGTGCCATCGGGGGAGTTCCATAATTTCGTGAACACCGGAAGCGGTATGCTGAAGCTTTACACGATGTATGCGCCGCCCGAGCATGATGCAGGCACCGAACACGCCACCAAGGCCGAGGCCGAGGCGGATCCGGCCGAGCATTAAACCGGGATCAAAGGCCGCCGCGCAGCGCAAAGGCAAGCATCGCGGCGGTCAGCACGACACAGACCAGCAGTACGGCGTGCAAAATGCGCTGGCTGCTGGTTTTTTGTTTGAACGGATCAGTCATAGGTGAATTGCTCGGACAGGATATTGGCCATGGGCACGCCCATGTCCAGCAGGGCGCGTTCTACATTTTGCAGCATGGCGGGCGGGCCGCACAGCACATACAGCCAGTCGCGATGTGCAGGCGTGCCGAAATGCTGGCGCAACAGGGCGTCGTCGATCAGGCCTGTGGCCCCGGTCCAGCCGGGGGCTGGGTTTGACAGGATGTGGTGCACCTGCGCGCCGTGGGTTTTGGCGATCTGGTCCAGCTCGTCACCGCTGACGATCTGATTTTGCGCGCGGTTGCCATAGAGCAGGACGGCGGGGCGCGGATCATCTGTGGCGGCCAGTTGGCGCAGGATACCGATCAGCGGCGCGATGCCCACACCCCCGGCAATCAGCGCGATGCCCGGCGCGCGGTCATGCGCGGCAAGGGTCAGGTGGCCATGCGGCCCTTCCAGCCAAGCGCGCGTGCCGGGCTTGACCTGACCAATGCTGTTCGTGCTGTCGCCCAACTCTTTGATCAGGAATTCTACATTATCGCCTTGAGCGGGGGCTGAGGCGATGGAAAACGGGTTTTCATTCAACGAAAACGGAGAGTGGCCGATATTGAGCCACGCAAATTGCCCCGCGCGATAGGGGAATGGCCGGGTGCTGTCGGGGCGCAGGGTGACGCGCCAGATGCGCTTTGCTGCAGGTGTCACAGACTGAACGCGCCACGGGTGGCGCAGCCGTAAGAGTGGGGCAATCAGGTAGACATAAAGCAGCGCCGCGATGGCCACGGCCAGCATGGCACCCCAGACCCAAGCCAGTATCGGGTCGGCGCTGTAGCGCCCGGCGCGCACCGCATGCAACACGCCAAGCCCGGCCACCACAACGGCCAGTGCGCCATGCAATGCGCGCCAGACCTCGTATCGGTATCCCAGAATGTCACGCCCGATGGCCATGGCCACAAGCGCGCCCAGCAAAAGCCATGCCGCGATTCCCGGCCACAGCGCGGGCCAGCCATATTCCAACGCGGTTTGTCGGGTGGTGTCCCATGCCGGGGCCGGCCCCATCGGCGAGACGTAGAAAAACGGGTGCAGAACCACAAAAACCAACGCCGCGCGGGCCAGCAATTGATGGGCGCGCATTACCACATCGCTTCCAACGCGGGCGGTGATGGCGCGAAACCGGCCCAGTTGCAGAAACTCGATCAAGATCATCGCCAGCGCCACGATCCCCAGCCCTGTGGCCAGTTCATCCCACGGGCTGCGTGGGGTAAGGCCCTGCGCCCATGCCAGCCCCAAAGGCAGCACTGCGGCGGTAAGGTAAAGCACGACAAGAAGGGCGGCAGGCACTGATCACGTCCTTTGCGATCTATGGATACCGCACTATCGGCACGTTTAGGCCGCGTTGTGAAGAGGGCATGGCCTTGACCCTGCGCGGCTTTGAAAGCACTGTCCGCGCGAACAAGACCCTTTAAGGCGGAGCACAGGCAGACAGATGGCAGGCACCCCCGCGCCCTTCGCACCATACGAGTGGATGATCGCATGGCGGTACTTGCGCGCCAAGCGCGCGGAGGGCGGCGTCAGCGTGATGACGTGGATCAGCCTGATCGGGATCACGCTGGCGGTGTTTGCGCTGATTGCCACCTTGTCGGTGCGCTCGGGCTTTCGGGCCGAGTTCGTGGACACGATCCTTGGGGCCAATGCGCATGTCACCGTCTACAGCATGGGCGAGGTGGATCAGCAGACCGGACGGCTGGACCGCACGATTGGCGAATATGACGCCATGGCAGATCGCGTGCGTGAGGTGCCGGGCGTGACGCGGGTGGCCCCGTTGGTCAAGGGGCAGGTGATGGCCAATTCCGGCCAGCAGAACGCGGGCGTTCAGGTGTTCGGCATCCGCGCAGATGATTTAAAGACCATCCCCCGGATTGCCGACCCTGAAACCGGGCGCGGCGATATCGACGCCTTCGCGCAGGGGGTCGCCATCGGATCGGGTGTGGCGCGTGAACTGGGTATCAGTGTTGGCGACAGGATCAGGTTGATTTCGCCCAACGGTGTCAAGACGGCCTTTGGCACCAGCCCGCGGGTCAATGCCTATGACGTGGTCTATATCTTCAGCGCCGGGCGCTATGACATCGACCGGGTGCGCGTTTACCTGCCGTTTGAAGAGGCACAAAGCTTTTTCAACCGCGAAGGCCGCGCTGACGAGTTGGAAGTGATGCTGAGCGATCCTGACCGCGTCGGTGACATGACGGTGCCCTTGTTGCAGGCGGCGGGCGACAGGGCACAAGTCTGGACGTGGAAGGATGCCAGCGGCGGGTTCTTGCGCGCGCTGGAGGTCGAGGACAACGTGATGTTCGTGATCCTGTCGATCCTTGTGCTGATCGCGGCGATGAATATCACCAGCGGGCTGATCATGCTGGTCAAAAACAAGGGCCGCGATATTGGGATCCTGCGCACCATGGGCCTGACCGAAGGATCGGTGCTGCGGGTATTTTTCATCTGCGGGGCGTTCACCGGCATCATCGGCACAGTCTGTGGCGTGATCCTTGGCTGCCTGTTTGCGATTTATATCGATCCGATTTTCAGTTTCATAAATATGCTGATGGGCGGGCAGGTATGGGATCCGTCCATTCGCGGCATTTACCATCTGCCTGCGCAGTTGCAGTTCGCCGACGTGATGTCGGCGGTAGCGCTGTCGTTGGGGCTGAGCTTTGTGGTGACGATCTTTCCGGCGCGCC
>DATFJQ010000151.1:0-2984 GCA_035269125.1 Roseovarius sp. | reverse complement strand
CTGACATCCCGTGCTTGCGGCACAGGTCAGCGCACTTCGCGCCAGCCTCATGCTCGGTCAAAATGCCGATGATCTGCTCTTCGCTGTATCTCGTTCGCTTCATTGTCCGTCCCTTCGTTGGGTCGGACTGTAATTCCAAATGGAGGAAAAATCCCGTGGCAGGTGACAAGAACCTCGCGCGAGCCGGGGTCCCGAACGAGGACGTCATCTGCAGGTTCGCACCTCCAGCTAGTTGCTGAAATCGCGCTGCTTGTGCCTGTCCGGGTGATGCTCATGCACGAGGCGAAAGGCGCCGAATATCGTGGTGTCGTTGTGCTCGCCCTCGATCGGGATGTCGTCCCGCTTGAGGAACGTCTGCTATCGGCGAATGACGAGGCACGGCTCGATAAGATCATGAATACTGAATGACATCTTCTATATGTCGCTGCGTCTCGCGCCCGAGATCACCTCTGGATGTCTGGCGTGGCACCTGTGTCTGAATTTTTGGCGGACGTTTTTCAATTGAAACCCCATATTTTGGCTCAATAAGCGCCCCTGCCTGAGCTTTGATATCGAACAGCGCCACCGGATGGCCACCGATACTTTTAGCGGCACAAAGTCGACGTCGTATTTTCGGGTCAGCCGATCTTCACGCTCCGCGTTGTTGAGGATCAATCGCATGCGGTCATGGACAAGCGTGACGATGGCATCCGCTGGATCAGCTTACGCCGTTTCAGTTGAAGTGTCCGAGCGGTCAACCGCGGTCCGTGATCTGTCTTGACCGACTCGTCGGCTCACCGGCAGATCAAAATGGGACCGAAGCATGATCCGAAAATGTGTTCCAAATGCGCGAAGTGACGCCCAGATAAGTCATTGAAAAATAATAATTTAGGCATAGTGGCTGGGGTGGTAGGATTCGAACCTACGATACACGGTACCAAAAACCGATGCCTTACCGCTTGGCTACACCCCAACAGTGACGCGCTAATTACTCTGGACCTTGAGCCGGTTCAAGGCCCGAAACCCAAAAAATCACGCTTTTTCTGTGATCGGCGTCAATCTAGCGTTTCATCGGGCTGCACGCCCCACAAATGGGCCTTTCGCGCCCAGCCTTCATAGCCACCTGCCGAGACTTCGCACCAGCCGACATCACAGCTGGAGATTCGCGCGATCACGCCCAACTCCAAACGCGCGATGGTCATCGCGTTGTCTTGTGGGCGCGACAGTAAATCCAGCATGTCTTTTTCGATGATTGCCGTGCGAACTCCTGACAAAAGCGAGTAATGCACCCAGCCACCGGCACCGTCGCGATCACGCACGCGGCGCCAGTGCCCATGTTCGGCGGTTATTTCAAGCGGGATGTCCTTGCGCTTGAATACCCAGTCTATGCGATGGGTCAGGCTGGGTCCGCGCCGAATATTGGCCTCGGAGGCTTTCATCGACACGAAGCGGGGGATCGGCAGGTTCGTCACGGGGCCACGGTCTTGTGCGGGTGCAATTGTCGGGCTGGCCAGCCCAAGTAAAATGACGACAACGCTTAAACGCGAAAGCACTGATTTCATAGCGTGTATCCGATTTCTGCCCGCGCATGCTATGGGGTTCTTGTGCCCCGCGCATTCCTGCGCCACTCTGACAGCAACGAAGATCGAAAGAAAGCGAAAGGAAGGCCACGATGTCATCTGAGCGCCTGAGTGTTGTCGTAACGCGACGCCTGCCAGAAGCAGTCGAAAACCGGATGAAAGATCTTTTCGATGTCACGCTGCGCGAGGATGACAGCCCGATGTCGCGGCAGGAATTGGCGCAGGCGGTCAAACATGCCGATGTGCTGGTGCCTACACTGACCGATCGGATCGACGCGGGCCTGATTGCACAGGCCGGAGATCAGTTGAAGCTGATTGCGAATTATGGCGCGGGGGTGGATCATATTGATATTAACACGGCCCGGCAGCACGGCATCCTTGTGACCAACACGCCGGGGGTTTCTGCGGATGATACGGCCGATATGACCATGGCTTTGGTGCTTGCCGTGACGCGGCGTATTCCCGAAGGACTGGCGGTGATGCATAGTGGCGATTGGCAGGGTTGGTCGCCCACAGCCTTGATGGGCGGGCGTGTGGCTGGGCGTCGTCTGGGTATCTTGGGCCTTGGTCGGATCGGGCAGGCCGTGGCGCGCCGCGCGTCGGCCTTTGGGATGCAGATCCACTATCACAACCGCCGCCGGTTGCGCCCCGAGATCGAGGATGAACTGGGCGCGACCTATTGGGAAAGCCTTGATCAGATGGTCGCCCGGATGGATGTGATCAGCATCAATTGCCCGCATACGCCCTCGACCTTCCACCTGATGAATGCACGACGGCTGAAACTGATGAAACCGGACGCGGTGATCGTCAATACAAGCCGCGGCGAAGTGATTGACGAAAATGCCCTGACACGGATGCTGCGCGCGGGCGACATTTCGGGGGCGGGACTGGACGTTTACGAACACGGGACGCAGATCAACCCACGGCTGCGCGACTTGGACAATGTGGTGCTGCTGCCGCATATGGGCTCGGCCACACTGGAGGGGCGTGTCGAGATGGGCGAAAAGGTGATCCTCAACATCAAGACCTTCGACGATGGCCACCGCCCGCCTGATCAAGTTGTTCCGGCCATGCTGTGACTCGCCGCGCGCGCAGAAAATTCCGGTCGACAGGAGCCCTGTCATGAAAGCAATATTTGCTGCGGTTTTATGTGCGTTCGTGCCGTTTGCAGCGTTGGCGCAACAGGCCACGGACGACATCGCGCCCGAAGCGGCGGGCGCGGGGCGTATCGCATCCTCGCCCGCCGTGGCCGCCGCGCAGGATGCCAAGGCCGCAGGCAAGCCGGTTGAAGCACGCGATTGGATGGTGGCAGTGGCCAATCCGTTGGCCGCCGAGGCGGGGGCGCGGGTGCTGCGTATGGGCGGCACGGCCGCCGATGCCATGGTGGCGGTGCAGGCGGTGCTTGGTTTGGTCGAGCCGCAAAGC
>DATFJQ010000150.1:0-7943 GCA_035269125.1 Roseovarius sp. | reverse complement strand
GTCATCAATCAGATCGGACATGCCTGCGCCTTGTGTCTGCCTGCGCCCCACCTTAGAACGCCTGTCAGGCAAGGCCAAGCAGGAGAGTGGCGGCATGAATATCCTGATCCTAGGGGGCGGCGGGCGCGAACACAGCATCGCATGGGCGGTGATGCAAAACCCCAAATGTGACAAGCTGATCGTGGCGCCGGGCAATGCGGGCATCGCGCAGATTGCCGAATGCGCCAGCCTTGATATTGAAAATGGCGCAGCCGTGGTCAATTTCTGCGAAGGTAACGCTATCGAATTTATCATCATCGGTCCAGAGGCCCCGCTGGCCGCAGGCGTCAGCGACCGGCTGCGCGACGCGGGTCTTTTGGTGTTCGGCCCCTCGCAGGCGGCGGCGGAGCTGGAGGCCTCAAAACACTTTACCAAGGCGATTTGCGATGCGGCTGGCGCACCCACGGCGGCCTATGCCCATTTCACCGACGCCGAAGCCGCGCGAGCCTATGTCAAAGCACAAGGCGCGCCCATCGTGGTCAAAGCCGATGGGCTGGCCGCAGGTAAGGGCGTGATCGTCGCCGAAACCGAAGATCAGGCATTGGCCGCCATCGATGACATGTTCGGCGGCGAGTTCGGTGCGGCCGGCGCCGAGGTTGTGATCGAAGAGTTCATGACTGGCGAAGAGGCCAGCTTTTTCGTGCTGTGCGACGGTGAAACCGCCCTGCCCATCGGCACGGCCCAAGATCACAAGCGCGTCGGCGAAGGCGATACCGGCCCCAATACCGGCGGCATGGGGGCCTATTGCCCCGCGCCAGTGCTGACCGATGAGATCGCGCAAAAAGCGTTGGATGAGATCATCAATCCGACACTGGCCGAAATGGCCCGGCGCGGCACGCCCTATCAGGGGGTGCTTTATGCCGGGTTGATGATTGAAAACGGCCAGCCCCGGTTGGTGGAATACAACGTGCGCTTTGGCGATCCGGAATGTCAGGTGCTGATGATGCGGCTTGGCGCGCAGGCGCTTGACCTGATGCAAGCCGCCGCCGAAGGGCGGTTGGCCGAGGCGCAGGTAAACTGGGCGGACGACCACGCGCTGACCGTTGTGATGGCCGCAAATGGCTATCCCGGCAGCTATGAAAAGGGCAGCGCGATCAAAGGGCTGGACGATTGCGCCGAAGACAGCTTTCATATGGTGTTTCATGCCGGAACATCCGAAAAAGACGGGCAGATCGTGGCCACCGGAGGCCGGGTGCTGAACGTCACCGCGCGCGGCGCGTCACTGGCCCAAGCCCGAGATCGCGCCTATGCCATGGTCGACCGGATCGACTGGCCCGAGGGGTTCTGCCGCCGTGATATCGGCTGGCGCGCGCTGCAATGATCCTGCGCGAAAAACCGGGGCTACTTCAGCTGATTTTTGCACTACGCGGGTCGGTCTTGCCAGCGATCTTACCCCGCGTCCTTGGGTTGACGGCTCTGGCCGCCGGTCTTGTCGCTATAGACCACTATGTCGTGACGTTGACGCACACCAGCCCGACCCCCTTTGCTGTGCTTGGCGTGGCCTTGTCGTTGTTTTTGGGGTTTCGCAACAACGCGGCCTATGACCGCTGGTGGGAAGGGCGACGCCTGTGGGGGCAGCTTGTGGCGGATATGCGCAGCTTGGCGCGTGAGACACAGATTTTTGTCACCGCGCCCGAAACACGAGCCGAAATACAACGCATCGCGCTGTCCTTTATCCATCACCACCGCATTCAGTTGCGCGGACATGATGACGACGCCCGTGCGCGACACTGGTGGAGCGAGGATTTCAGCGCAACACCACACCCGCCTTGCGCCGCCTTGAACCGCATCGCGCAAAAGCTGGAAAAAGCGCAGGACGATGGGACCATCGACGGGTTCGGGCTAAGGGCGCTTGACCAGCGGCTGGCTAGCATCGCATTGGCGCAGGCCGGCTGTGAAAGAATCGCCACAACCCCGCTGCCTTATGTGTATTCCCTGCTGGTATTTCGCACGACGTATCTTTATTGCCTCCTGCTGCCTCTCGCGCTGATGGATACGGCGGGATGGATGACACCGCTATTTGTTGGCGTTGTGGCCTATGTGTTCTTTGGTTTGGCAGAAGTGACCGAAGAGTTGGCCCATCCCTTTGGCGAAACCGTGAACGGCTTACCGCTGGACGCCATGTGTCGCACCATCGAGATCAGCATCGCCCCCCATCTGGGCGAGGATGCCCCTGCGCCGATGGCTCCAAAAGAGTATTACCTAAGCTGATACGCGCAATCTTGCTTCGGATCGCAAATGCGATCCGACCGAGGCGAGGGGCGCTGCCCCTCGCGCTCCCCGGGATATTTTTGAACAAAAGAAGGCTCAGGGGCAGTTTGTGACCGAGGTCAGGCTATCTGGCCCTTGATAAGGTGCCAGATTGCGCGTGGTGATCTGCCCGCTCATCATCCGGACGGCCACCACCGAAGACCAATCGGCGCTGGACAGAATCATTTCGGGGCCATCGCCACAGTCACGCAGGCCGCCGGGAACGAAATTCCAGCCGATCTTGTGATTGGTCAGGCCCGGATGGTCGACCACATGCTGCAGCATGCCATCGACATAGCGCCAGATACGCAAGGTTTTGGCCAGATGCGGGCGGTCGATATAGGCAATTTCGATCCGCCCGTCGCCATCAAGATCCGCCGCGCCGACCGGGGCAAGCCACCGGTTGCGCTGGCCGATATGCGGTGTCGCTGCGATCCGGCCTTTGGCCCCATACACGGCCAGTCGCGCGCCGCGATCAAGCGATGATTCTACGACAATCACTTCGGGCGCACCATCGCCATCGAGATCGGCCAAGCGGGGCGCGATGTCTTCGAACACCAGCGTTTCGGGCAAGGTTATCTTGATTTGCGCGTTGTCCGACAGCCCCAGCCGTAACGCGCCCCATTCAACGGCATCCCCAAGGACACCATGGGCATAGCGCGTGGTCGGGTCGACATAGCTGACACCGGTGATCTGCTGTGCGCTGGCGGCATGGGACCAAAGCGCCGCAAGCCCCGCAATCCAGGGGCCCGCACGCATCGCTTAGATCTGCTTTTCGGGCATATTCACGACCAGCCCGTCAAGCGCGTCCGTCACCTTGATCTGGCAGGTCAAGCGCGAGCGTTCGGGATCGGGTTGATAGGCGAAATCCAGCATGTCCTCTTCCATATCATCCTTGGCGGGCACTTTTTCGACCCATGCCGGATCGACATAGACATGACAGGTGGAGCAGGCACAGGCGCCGCCGCAATCGGCCTCGATGCCGGGAATATTGTTGTCGCGCGCGCCTTCCATCACGGTCAGGCCGTTGGCCACATCAACCACATGCTCGGTGCCGTTATGCTCGATATAGGTGATCTTCGCCATGAACTCTTGCTCTCCCCTTCATGTAGCGGACATGCCCACCTACCTAGTCAAGCCACGCGGCCCGGACCAGCCCCATTTGCGACCTTTCCGGAAAAGAGTTGCGACAAATCTCTAATGTTCTACTTTTGTTCTTATGAATGTTCTCTCTGCATCTTCCCCGCGCGCCACAAAAGGCCCATGGCCCCGTCCACCTGCCTGCCTGACAGCCGCCAACCTGCATCACCCGCCCGAGGGCGCGCGCGTGGCGGTGGCCGGTCTGGTGATTTTGCGGCAGCGCCCCGGCACCGCCAATGGCGTGATTTTTCTAACGCTGGAAGATGAAACAGGCGTGGTCAACGTGGTGGTCTGGCGGGCGCTTTACGAACACGCACGCCGCGCCGTGATTGCGGGCCGTCTGCTGCGTGTCACCGGCCGGATACAACGGCAATCCGGCGTTGTGCATATCATCGCCGAACAGATCGAAGACCTGTCCAGCCTTTTGGATCGGCTGGTTATCCCTTCGGGGGCCGCCGCCATACAGGAGCCACACAGGGCCAGACGGGGGCGAGGCTGAAACCAGGCCGCTTTCCCAAACCGTCGAAACCCGCTAGTGTAAACAAAACACTGCCCCCGAGGCCCGAGCATGACATCCCACCCCGTCTTTTCCGCGCTGCTGGCCTGCTGTGCCTTGGCCGCCTGCGCCCCGGCTTTGCCGTTGGGGCCACCGAACGAACCAAACGTCGTACAGACCCTGCAAGAAGCCCCGCCCGGCGCGGCCCCCGGCACCTGCTGGGGCAAGGATATAAGCCCTGCCATCGTCGAAACCGTCACCGAGCAGATTCTGTTGCAGCCCGCCGAAGTGCACAACGACGGCACCGTGGTCCAGCCCGCCATCTATAAAACAGAAACCCGGCAAGCTATCGTGCGCGAACGCAAGGTGACATGGTTTCAAACCCCCTGCGCCAGCGACCAAACACCCGAATTTGTGTCTTCGTTGCAGCGCGCGCTCAAGGCGCGGGGCATCTATCGTGGGCCGGTTTCCGGGCAAATGGATGCCCGCACCCGCGCCGCCGTCCGGGCCTTTCAGCAGCCTCAAGGGTTGAACTCTGGGATCTTGTCGCTGGCGGCGGCCCGCCAAATGGGCCTTGTTGCGGTGAAAAACCCAGACGCGGCGGAGTAACCCACCAAACCGACCACCTGGACCTGCGCTGAGCTGCCTCGCAGCAATGTTTGATTCGTGTTTGCTTGGGCGCGTGCCGCCACGACCGCGCCCCCCGGTGTGGCCATTTACCCACAGGCTGAAAAAGGCGGCAACGGGGCCGCCATTCAGGCCGCCCAACTGTCCGGCGGACCGCCCAAAAAAGCAGCGCATTAAATTTCTACTGGGGATGCAGCGTTCTGAAACTGCCTGAATTTTACCAACAACTGCCTAACCTTAGGTCACTTTAGCTTATGCATTTTCTGCATAGCAGCATTGCTCACGAAAGGTATTGTGCAGTCGCAGCATTCGACTAAATTAATCCCAACAGCAAAACACGCACACTGGTGCGCAGCCGAAGAACCGGATCAAAAAATGACTTTCGCCAACTACTCTCGTGCAACAGAAACCGGCCTTGGGCTCGAGCTTGGTGCGGCACTCAACCACTTGATGCAGCGCGTTGCGGATTACCGGATCTATCGGGCCACATTGTCCGAACTGCACGCGCTCAGCGATCGCTCATTGGCCGATCTGGGCCTGCATCGCTCGGGCCTGCGCGGCGCTGCCCTGAAAGCCGTTTACGGTGGGCAATACTAGGAATTTCGAGTTCAGGTGCTTCTCTCCTCCTCCCTGAAGCACCTGTCAATGGCGGCGGCCTCCCTTCTCCTCCTCCCTAGGGGGCTGCCGCCCAAAAGACCCGGGTCACTTGACCCACACAGTTGCGAAAGGCCCTCTCCTCCTCCCTGGGCCGCTCGTAAAATGGAACGGCGGCGCCTCTCCTCCTCCCTGGCGCCGCCGTTTTCTTTTTATCTGCAAGCACTTGACTGATGGCGCTCCAGCCTGCTGGTATCGAATTGAACAATTCGGGACAGCAAACATGCCGCATCCTCCAACCGGCTCGGCCACAACAGACGCCATCCGCCAAGCCGTCGCTGACGGTTTCGAGCAGCAAACGCAGTTTCTGGCTGATTTCACTCGCATTCCCAGCCTCCGAGGGCGCGAAGGCGCGGCCCTTGATTTTATGGCCGACGCCTTGCAACAGCGCGGCTGGCAGGTGGACGATTGGACCGTGCCCACCGATCAACTGGCCGATCAACCCGGCTTTTGCGATTGCAATGGCGAGGTGCCGGATATCCGTTCCGTTGTTGGCACGCTTGCGCCACCACAGCCGCAAGACGCGGGCCAATCCCTGATCTTGCAGGGCCACCTTGATGTGGTGCCCGAAGGCCCGCACGAGATGTGGCAAACGCCGCCATTTGATCCGCAAGTGCGCGATGGCTGGATGTATGGGCGCGGGGCCGGCGACATGAAGGCGGGCAAGGTCGCCGCCTTGTTCGCGGTCGATGCGCTGCGCCGTGCGGGCTATGCCCCGGCCGGGCGGCTGCATTATCAATCCGTTATCGAAGAAGAAAGCTCGGGACTTGGGGCCGTGGCCACGCTGGCGCGCGGCTATCGTGCCGATTGCGCGTTTATACCGGAACCCACCGGCCTTGGGTTGGTGCGCGCGCAGGTCGGCGCGATTTGGTTCCGCCTCAAGGTGCGCGGACGGCCCGCGCATGTGGCCTATGCCGGCGCAGGTGCCAGCGCGATTACCGCAGCAATACACCTGATCACCGCCCTGCAGAAAATGGAGGCCGACTGGAACACGCAAGCCGCCAATCACCCCGATTACCGCGATGTGCCGCATCCGCTGAACTTTAACGCTGGTCAGATCAAAGGCGGCGACTGGACCTCAAGCTTGCCAGCGTGGTGCGATGTGGATTGCCGCATGGGCCTTTTGCCCGGCGATGATGTGGCGGCGCGCCGCGCGCAAATCGTCGACACCGTTCAGCAGGCCGCCGCCGCGCATCCGTTCCTGCGCGAGACTCCCCCCGAAATCGAATGGACAGGCTTCATGGCCGACGGCTACAGCTTGCAAAATGCCGAAGCGCCCGAGGCCGCGCTCACCCGCGCCCATGCCACAGCCACCGGCGAAGACAAACCACAAGATCAATCTTGGACAGCCCTGACGGATACCCGGTTTTACGGCCTCTATCACGGCATTCCCAGCCTGTGCTACGGCCCCGAAGCCGACAGCATCCATGGGTTTGACGAAAAGGTAAACCTAGCCTCGGTCCAACGCTGCACCGAGGTCATTGCCCTGTTCATCGCCAACTGGTGCGGCTTGCGCCCGCTCTCAGATTAATGCCAAGCTGCCGCACGCCTGCGCCGACGCCCTGCCCCTGACAGCGCGCCGTTACACCCGGCCTGTTGCAGAAACCCCACAAAAGCCTGCGCCGCCGGGCTGGCCGCATTGCGCGCGGCCGGGCAGTCCAAGGCATCACGCGCGACTGTTGCCGTCACCGCGCCCGTTTCGGAAAACACCCATTCCATAAACCCAAGGCGCGCAACGGCGTCCGCTTCAGCCCCAATCGACTCACAAGCTTCCAAGCCATCCAAAATACGGGTCACACACATCTCGTTCACTCCTCCGGCCACACCCCGGGCCGGGCTGGGGCAAAGAACAGGGTGAACGGAGCCAAGCCTTGGCATGCCGCGTCCCCACCGCCCTCCGCAGCTTGACGTTGTCCAAGGCTGGTTTCCGGGCTTGGCGGGATCGGATGCAGCGCCTTCCCGGATCGTCTTGATCCAGTGGCCTATGCCGCATCCCCCATCCTTACCGTTGCGGGGGCAGCGCCGGAATTGCACCGGCTTCCCAATTCTCCCGGCAAAGCCGGGCACCTCAGACCCTGACTGTGGCGCAATCCCAAAACCCGCGCAAGCCACGAAAACGCCCTGTCAGACCCCTGACCGACACGCCCGCCTTCTTTTGTTCAAAAATATCCCGGGGAGCACGAGGGGCAGCGCCCCTCGTCAAACAAACCTGAGCGGCGCAGCCGCACCTTTTGGCTATACTGTCAAAACGGAACGTCATCCGCGCCGGTGACAAACCGCGCGACCACCTTCTTGACACCCGCCTTCTCGAAATCGATCTCAAGCTTGTCGCCTTCGACGCCGATGATCGCCCCATAGCCGAATTTCTGATGAAACACGCGCTCGCCCAGCGTGTGCGCACTGATCGCTTGCGCGTCGATTACGCTGGATTTCGAGTCGCGCGGCTGGCTGACAGGCCGGTCGCCCGCGCGGGATTGCAGGCGCCGCCAGCCCGGCGAATTGTAAACATTGGCCTCGGCGGCCCGCGTTTCCAGACCGCTTTGCACCGATCCACCCGCCGCCGCGCCATAGCCGCCGCCATACAGACCCGGCGGCGTCAGCACTTCAACATGATCTTCGGGCAATTCGTCAATAAAACGCGAGGGCAGTTGCGATTGCCACTGCCCATAGACGCGGCGGTTTCCGGCAAATGAAATGGTGCAGATCTCTTCGGCGCGGGTGATGCCGACATAGGCCA
>DATFJQ010000149.1:0-8902 GCA_035269125.1 Roseovarius sp. | reverse complement strand
ACGATCACCACGACCATTCCGGGCTGAGCCCCTCGGGCCATCCCTACCGCGCCGACAACGACACACCGCTTAGTTATTGGCAGCGCATGGAAATCGCCGTGCGCGAACTTTTGATCGAAAAGGGCCATCTCAGCCTTGCCGAGGTGGCTGCGCAGATCGATGCGATGGATGCCCGCAGCCCGGCCAATGGCGCGGCGGTCGTGGCCCGCGCCTGGACCGATCCGGCCTTCAAGGGGCGACTGTTGGACAACGCATCGCAAGCGTGCCGGGACATGGGGTTCGATATCGGTCCGCTGCATCTGATCGCGGTGGAAAACACGCCGCAGACCCATAACATGATCGTCTGCACCCTGTGTTCATGCTATCCGCGCAACCTGCTGGGCCTGCCGCCGGATTGGTACAAAACGCGCGAATACCGTGCCCGCGCCGTGCGTGAGCCGCGCGCCGTATTGCGCGAGTTCGGGGTGGACCTGCCCGACAGCACCACCATCCGCGTGCATGACAGCACCGCCGACATGCGCTATATCGTGGTGCCCGCACGGCCCGATGGAACCGACACCATGACACAAGAGCAGCTTGCCGCGCTTGTGACCCGCGACAGCATGATCGGCACCGGCCTGCCCCGCACCTCCTGAACGCCTGCCTTGGGCTTGTGATCGCGCCGCACTCGGCGTATGTCTGCCGGGCAAGGATCCACAGGCCCCACACCCCGATGACAGAACCAAGCCCAAGTTTTCTTGACCGTGCGCGTGACACCGCCCTTGGGCTGGCCATCTATGCCCCGATCGCCTTGGCAAAGCTTCTGCCGTACCGCTGGCGTGTGCCGGTCATGGGCTGGATAACCTCGCGTATCATCGCACCCATTGCGGGCTATGATCGGCGCGTGCGCGACAACCTTGCCCATGTCTTGCCCGATCTGCCAAAGACCGAGGTGCGCCGGCTAAGCCGTACCGTCGCCGACAATGCCGGGCGCAACATGATCGAACTGCATTCACCGAACGCGTTCATTGCCCGCACCCGCGATATCCATCTGGATGGTCCGGGCGTGGAGCATATCCGCGCCGCCCGTGCCGAGGGCCGCCCGGTGATCTTTGTCACCGGGCATTTTGGCAATTTTCACGCCGCGCGCGTGGCGCTTGTGGCGCAGGGGTTTGACATGGGGATTTTTTACCGCCCCATGGCCAATGCCTTTTACAATCGCCGCTACACACAATGTATGGAAACGCTCAGCACGCCGATGTTCCAACAGGGCCGGCGCGGCATGATGCAAACCGTCAAGCACCTGCGCGCAGGCGGGGTTCTGGCGATCCTGACCGATTTGAACGCGCTTGATGGCGTGCCACTCGACTTTTTCGGCAAACCGGCCTTGTCCTCGCTGGCAACGGCGGAAATGGCGCTTAAGTTCGACGCGCCGTTGGTCCCCGTCTGGGCCGTCCGCGCCGAGAACGGGTTGGATTTCCGGGTGATCGTCGAAGAACCGGTGCAGGCCACAGATGCGGTCACCATGACCCAAGAGGTCAACAACCGGCTTGAAGCGATGGTGCGAGAGCACATGGATCAATGGTTCTGGATTCACCGTCGCTGGAAAAACGGCATCGGGCCACTGGCCGACCGTGGCGCCAAGCAGATGGAAAAACATCGCAAAGACTGAGCGATGCTGGCGCGGCGGCCTGTCAGGGCCGACAAGCGGCGCGGATCAGACCCATTTGGCCAGCGGTGGCAAGCTCATCAGCACGGCATTGGCGTCATGACCCGTGGCCAGCCCGAACTTGGTGCCACGGTCATAGACAAGGTTATATTCGGCATATAGCCCGCGATGCACAAGTTGCGCGTCCTTGTCGGCCGCGTCCCACGGCTGCACCCGACGCTTTTCGACCAACGGCACAAAAGCGGGCAGAAACGCGCGACCGATATCTTGGGTCAGGGCGAAATCGGCCTCCCAATCGCCTGAATTTTGATCATCCATGAAAATCCCGCCCACGCCGCGTGCGCGGTTGCGGTGCGGAATATAGAAATACTCATCGGCCCAAGCCTTGAGGCGCGGATAGATATCGCCGCCATGCGGATCCAGATGGGCCTTTTGCGTGTCGTGAAAATGCGCCGTGTCGGCGTCATATTCGATGCAAGGGTTCAGGTCGGATCCGCCGCCGAACCACCATGCGCCCGGTGTCCAGAACATCCGCGTGTTCATATGCACGGCTGGCGCATGCGGGTTTTGCATATGCGCCACAAGGCTGATGCCGCTGGCCCAGAAATGCGGATTGTCCGCGATCCCCGGCACGCCGCGCGCGGCCATCGCCTTTTGCGCCGCCTCGCCCAAGGTGCCGTAAACTTCCGACACGTTCACCCCGACTTTTTCAAACACGCGCCCGCCGCGCATCACGCTCATCAAGCCGCCGCCCGCATCCGATCCGTCGTCGCTGGCGCGCGAGGTCTCGGTCACGTCAAAGCGGCCTGCCGCGGCCTCGCTCAAGGGGCCGGTCGTGTGACTGTCTTCCAATCCCTCGAAGGCTGTAACAATCTGATCGCGCAAATCGCGAAACCACGCCGCCGCGCGGGCCTTTTGATCCAACATATCACCGCTCATGTCTTGTCCCTCCTCAATGCGCCGGGGCCGCCACAGGATCCAGCAGGCAGCGCCCGCCATCGACGGTCATGATCTGCCCCGTCATGAATCCCGACCCATCACTGGCCAGATATTGCACCGCTTCTGCCAACTCCGTCGGCGAGGCAATGCGCCCCAAGGGGGTGTGATCCTCGATATCGGCGCGATAGTCTTTTTTCTCGCGCAGCGTGTCTTTCAACGATGCCGACATCACCGAACCGAAGGCCACCGCATTGACCCGTATGCGATACGGGGCCAGCGCCACCGCCATGCTGCGTGTCATCTGGTCCAGCGCGGCGGTCGATACCGAATAGGCCATCAAATCGGGATGCGTGCGGCGCGCGGCAATCGACGACAGGTTCACGATCGTGCCTGCATTGCCCTCGGTCTTGCCGTCCGACTGCTTGATCATCCGCTTGGCGACCATCTGGCTGAGCCGAAGCGAGGTCATCAGGTTTTGCTCCAACAACTGTTCAACCGCGTCGTCATCGGGGTTCAGTGCGTCTGACGGCAACACCTGACGGCAGGCATTCACCAGAATATCCACCTGATCGAAGGCATCTATGGTGGCCGACAAAAGATTGGCCTGCGTCAAACGCTCGCGCAGATCGCCGGCAAAATACCGAATATTCGAAGAATCGTCGTTCTGGCCCAGCTCCTTGACCAGTCGGTCCTCGTCCATATCGGCGAACACGACATTTGCGCCCTTATCCGCAAAATGGCGGCCAATGGCCAAACCGATGCCATTGGCGCCGCCGGTCACGATGGCGGTTTTGCCTGAGATGGAAAATGACATGAGTGCGAACCCTCTTTGATGTTTTCGCCCGCGCGCAGCCTAAGCCACTTTACCGACGTTTGCGAGCCACCCCGCGCCCCAGCAAAACCTTGAACCGATTGTCGCCCGTCACCTCTTCGACATGAGAGAAACATGCGCGCATTTCGGTTTCATAAGGTAGATGGCGATTGGCCACCAGCCAAAGCTCACCGCGCGGGGTCAGCATCGCGGCGGCGGCGCGCACGAAGGCGCGGCCCAGATCGGGATCGGCGCTGCGTCCGGTATGAAACGGCGGGTTGGTGATTACCGCGTTGGCCGGTGTCTCGGGGCGCCAGCGTGTGGCGTCCTCCCAATGCAGCACGGCGCGGGCATCTGTCAGGTTCTCGCGCGCACAGGCCAGCGCGGCGTGATCGGCTTCGACCAGATCCAGCCGTTCGATGGCGGCGCGGCCTTCCAGTGCGCGCGCGCTCAGATAGCCCCAGCCACCGCCCAGATCCACCACATGCCGGCCCAGCTTTGGCGGCAGGTGATCGGCCAGAAGTTTCGACGCCGGATCTATGCCATCGGCCGAAAACACGCCCGGCGCGGTCGTGAAACCACCCTCGATTTCCTGACGCTCGGGCGCGGCCCAATCGTCAAACGCACCTTGCGGCGCGGCAAACCAGAACAGCTTGCCATGCGCCTTGTTCACCGGCGCGGACAGATCGGCGCGTTTGCGGCACTCCTTGAGGATCGAATCCACCCCGTCGGTCTTGGCCCCGTCCACGATCAGCGGCCCGTCTGTCACACTGGCCGCCTGCGCAATTAACGCTCGGGCCAACGCCTTGGCGCGCGGCAGGAAAATGACGGATGCGGCATAACGGCCTTCGGGCTGAACCGCGCAGGCCAGCCCCAGCCCGCCGAAATGATCGTGATCGGGCTTTGATCCACTGATCAGATGACAGCGTGCGGTTGGCAGGCTTGATAAATCCGCGCCCTCACGCGGGGCAAACAGCGCGATGCGCCCGGCCTCGGGCAACTCAAGCAAACCGGCCTCAACGGCCAGTGACAAGCGGGATTGGGCGCGGCTCATCCCGGTGCTACTCTTTTTCCATGGTGCATTGCAAAGGGTGTTGGTGGCGGCGCGCGAAATCCATCACCTGCGTGACCTTGGTCTCGGCAATTTCATGGCTGAACACCCCCACGACGGCCACGCCTTTCTTGTGAACCGTCAGCATGATCTCGAACGCCTGCGCATGGTTCATTCCAAAAAACCGCTCAAGCACGGCGACGACGAATTCCATCGGCGTGTAGTCATCATTCAAAAGCATTACTTTATAAAGCGGCGGACGCTTGGTCTTTGGGCGCGTTTTGACGACCACCGACGTATCGGCGCCGCCATCGTCGTCCTCCTCGCCGGACATCATCCATAGGCTGTGCGTTGACATGCTATCCCGTGCTTTGCTGAGTGTCGTCCTGCAATGGGGCAATATAACTTTTCTACGTCCCGAGAAAAGGGGCAGTCTTTCGGCGAGGTGTCGAATTTGCGCGCAATGGCCCGGCAAAACCGCTCAGCGCAGGACGCTTACAGCCTCGATCCGCCCATGCCCTATCTGTTGCAGCAAAACGACTGCAGGCTGATCCCCCTTGATGGGCACGCTGACCGACAAAGGCGCGACACCGTCCCAATCACCAACCACCAACCATTCGGTGACGATATTGGAATAACCCAAGGTCCGGCCCGCATTTTCGCCTTTGCGCACGTCGACGTCTTGCTGCGGAATGTAGCGCACGACATGCACCTGCACCGGCGTTTTCGGCGCCCCATTGGCGCGAATGCGCAACTCGTCTCCATCACGACGCACCTGCAAATCAACAGCGCGCTTAGTCGTCTTGTGCTTTGCGATCAGGTCGGTCAGCTTCATCGCCTTGGTGCCGACGATGGCGTGTTGTCCGTTCACAACCATCTGCGGGGTGTAGACCATATTCTCACCGCGCGCGGCAGCATAGGCCTTTTGGCGCGCTGTGTTGCGCGGATCGCCGAAACTGTCCTTCCAGCCAATGTAATCCCAGTAATCGACATGCAGCGCCAGCGCGACAACGTCGTCGCGCTTTGCCAACTCGGCCAGCAGCGCATCAGCAGGCGGGCAGGATGAACAGCCCTGCGACGTGAACAATTCAACCACCACCTTGCGCTGTTCGGCCTGCGCAGGCGACGCAGTCAGGCCGGCCACCGCGCCCAAAATGCATAGGCCCGTGGCAAAAACCGTTTTGGAAAACAATCGTGTCATGTCGATGTGCCTGCTACGCGTGAAAGGTGTGATATTCCATGTATCGCCTTGGTCGTGCAATAACCAATCAAGGTTTCGCGAGACGAGGGTGATCGCCGCGCCGCAACGCAAGAGTGGATTTTTTGTGTGCAATAGTATACAAATTGAACGTCGACCCCTTGATCGCCTGTGTCAAATCGGTCAGAAGCAACCCAGCGAATTCCTACCTTGAGAGTGAAAGGAAGGCCATATGCCCATCTCCGTTGGACACGACACCGCCAAGACGCGCAAGGAACTTAGCGTCAACGGCAAGACATTTGCCTATTATTCGATCAAAGCCGCCGAGCAATCCGGCCTTGGCGATTTCTCGAAACTGCCCGCCGCGCTGCGCGTTGTGCTGGAAAACATGCTGCGGTTCGAGGACGGCAAGACCGTCTCGACCGATGACATCAAGGCGTTTTCCGAATGGGCCGACAAGGGCGGCAAGAACCCCCGCGAAATCGCCTATCGCCCGGCGCGCGTTTTGATGCAGGACTTTACCGGCGTTCCGGCGGTGGTCGATCTTGCGGCGATGCGCGACGGCATTGTGGCGCTTGGCGGCAAGGCCGAACAGATCAACCCGCTGAACCCGGTCGATCTGGTCATCGACCATTCGGTCATGATCGACGAATTTGGCAACCCGCGCGCCTTCCAGATGAACGTGGACCGCGAATACGAGCGCAACATGGAACGCTACCAGTTCCTGAAATGGGGCCAAGGCGCGTTCAACAATTTCCGCGTTGTGCCGCCCGGCACCGGGATTTGCCATCAGGTCAACCTTGAATATCTGGCGCAAACCGTCTGGTCCGATGTCGATCAGGACGGGGTCGAAGTGGCCTATCCCGACACATTGGTCGGCACCGACAGCCACACCACCATGGTCAACGGTGCTGCGGTTCTGGGCTGGGGTGTTGGCGGGATCGAGGCCGAGGCCGCGATGCTGGGCCAGCCGATTTCGATGCTCATCCCCGAGGTTGTCGGTTTTGAGCTGACCGGCGCGATGATGGAAGGCACCACCGGCACCGATCTTGTGCTGAAGGTGGTGGAAATGCTGCGCGCCAAGGGCGTTGTCGGCAAATTTGTCGAATTTTACGGTGACGGTCTGGATAACCTGCCGCTGGCGGATCGTGCGACCATCGCCAACATGGCCCCCGAATACGGCGCCACCTGTGGCTTCTTCCCGATCGACGACGAAACTCTGCGCTACCTGCGCAACACCGGCCGCGACGAAGACCGCGTTGCGCTGGTCGAAGCCTATGCCAAGGAAAACGGTTTCTGGCGCGATGCCAGCTATGCGCCGGTTTACACCGACACGCTTAGCTTGGACATGGGCACCATCGTTCCGGCCATCTCGGGGCCGAAACGCCCGCAGGATTACGTGGCGCTGGACAAGGCCGCGCCGGCCTTTTTCGATGTGGTCGCAGAATATCGTGGCGAAGACGAAACCGCCGCCGCCACCGACATGGCCACCGAGGGCCCTACCCCCGACGCCCTGATCGACCCGCGCAAAACAGCCAAGGTCGAGGGTGAAGACTATGACCTGCGCGACGGCTCGGTCGTGATCGCCTCGATCACCTCCTGCACCAATACCTCGAACCCTTATGTGATGATCGGCGCCGGGCTTGTCGCGCGCAAGGCGCGCGAGTTGGGGCTTGATCGCAAACCGTGGGTGAAAACCTCGCTTGCGCCGGGCAGTCAGGTCGTGTCGCATTACCTTGAGGCCGCTGGCCTGCAAGACGATCTTGACGCCATCGGCTTCAACCTTGTCGGCTATGGTTGCACCACCTGCATCGGGAACTCTGGCCCGCTGCAAGATGAAATCTCGAAGGCCATCAACGACAATGATCTAATCGCCACGAGCGTTCTGTCGGGCAACCGCAACTTTGAAGGCCGGATCAGCCCCGATGTGCGCGCCAACTATCTGGCCTCACCGCCGCTGGTTGTGATCTATGCCATCGCGGGTGATATGAATATCGATCTGGTCAACGAACCGATCGGCACCGACAAGAGCGGCAACGATGTCTACATGAAAGACATCTGGCCGACGCAGGCGGAGATCGCCGAACTGGTTGAAAAAACCGTCACCCGCGAAGCATTCCAGTCGAAATATGCCGACGTGTTCAAGGGCGACGACAAGTGGCAGGACGTGGAGACCTCGGAGGGCGAAACCTATGATTGGCCCCCGCAATCGACCTATGTGCAGAACCCGCCCTATTTCCAAGGCATGGCCAAAGAGGCAGGAACCATTTCCGATATCAAGGGCGCGCGTATGCTGGCCCTGCTGGGGGATATGGTCACAACCGACCACATCAGCCCCGCAGGCAGCTTCAAGCCCTCGACCCCGGCAGGTGAATACCTGACCGAGCGTCAGGTGCCGGTGCGCGAATTCAACTCTTACGGGTCACGCCGTGGCAACCACGAAGTGATGATGCGCGGCACCTTTGCCAATATCCGTATCCGCAACGAGATGCTGGACGGGGTCGAAGGCGGTTACACCAAAGGCCCGGACGGAGAACAGACCTCAATCTTCGATGCGGCGATGGCATGGCAGGACAAGGGCGTGCCGCTGGTTGTTGTCGCAGGCGAGCAATATGGCGCGGGCTCCAGTCGAGATTGGGCTGCAAAGGGCACCAACCTGTTGGGCGTGAGCGCCGTCATCGCCGAAAGCTACGAACGTATCCACCGCTCAAACCTTGTGGGCATGGGCGTTATCCCGTTCGAGTTCACCGGCGGCGACACCCGCAAATCGCTGAACCTGACCGGCGAAGAACGCTTTGATATCACCGGGCTGGAAGGCGATATGAAACCGCAGGCCGAAGTGCCCTGCACCATCACCTATGCTGATGGCACGACGAAAGAGATCACTCTCAAGTCGCGCATCGATACGGCGGTTGAAAAAGAATATGTCGAAAACGGCGGCGTGCTGCACTACGTGCTGCGCAACCTTGCCAAATCCGCCGCCTGATCGCAGCGCGGCTCAGACCACCGGGGCGGCCTTAGGGCCGCCCTTTTTTGTCGGCCTTGCTTGGACATGATCGCCATCGGGCCCACCCAAACGAAATGACCGCACCAAACAGGCCACATCCGGCCCGTGCAAAGCGGGAAATCGCCGATCACAGGCATAGGCATGAAAACCCGAAAACTCCCCCTTTTATTTGCACGGGCAGTCCCCAATTAAGGCCCCAAATCAAACACGGGCAACCAAAGGGGCCATAAATGCGGGCAGTTATCATT
>DATFJQ010000148.1:0-2658 GCA_035269125.1 Roseovarius sp. | reverse complement strand
GGGCAGGGGCCGCCGCGAAACTGTCGCTTAACCCGTTCGAGGCGATGACGACCGTCACCGCCAAGATCGTCAGCCAGCTGACCGGGGATGCCGATTTCGCCTCGCCCGAGGCGCTGGTGGCCTTTGCGCTTGGCATGACCCTTTTCGTGATCACCTTGGGCCTGAATGTCTTCGCCCTTTATATCGTGCGCAAATACCGGGAGCAGTACGAATGACCGACGCATCGCTCAATTCCTCAGAGGCGCCGCGCAAAGGCTCTTTGCACGTGCAGGATAGCAACACGACCCGGCGCAACCGGTCCGAGTCGCGGTTCAAGGCCTATGGCATCACAGCGATCCTTGTCGGTTTGGTTTTCCTGGTCGTGCTGGCCGTGTCTATCGTGCGTTCAGGCGCACCGGCGTTTACACGCACAGTGGTGGATGTTGATTTCACCATGACACAGGCACAGGTTGAGACCGCAGAAAGTGAGCTGTTCAAGACCAAGGCCTATCAGACCGTGTTCATTGACGCGCTGAAAGGGCAACTGGACGAACGCGGCATGCAGGTCGAGTTCGACAATGCCGCGATTGAGCGCCTGCTTGGCAAGATTGGCGGCGATCTGCGCAGCTTTTATCGGGAAAACCCCGACCAAATCGGACAAAACGTGT
Source organism: Roseovarius sp. (assembly GCA_035269125.1). Taxonomy (GTDB): domain Bacteria; phylum Pseudomonadota; class Alphaproteobacteria; order Rhodobacterales; family Rhodobacteraceae; genus Roseovarius. The sequence continues at coordinate 2,011 of DATFJQ010000148.1, read as the reverse complement.
CGTTTCAACTGCCCGCATCCTCGCGTGTTGATCGCTATCTGAACGGCGAACTGAAGCGCGCGAGCATAGAAGACAGCCGGTTCTTGATGAAATCGGACCTTGACTTGGTGGACGCGCTTGCAGCTGCCGGGGTTATCCGTGGGGCCTTTAACTGGACCTTCATCACCGGCACCGACTCAGGCGTGGACAATCCCGGCGGGGCAGGTATCGGGGCTTCGGTCATCGGGTCGTTTTTCATGATGCTGGTCGTTCTGGGTCTGTCGCTGCCAATCGGTGTGGCCGCTTCGATCTATCTTGAGGAATTCGCGCCGCAAAATAGGTTCACTGACATCATTGAGGTGAATATCTCGAACCTCGCGGCGGTGCCGTCGATCGTGTTTGGCATTCTTGGTCTGGCGGTGTTCATCCAGTTCATGCACCTGCCGCAATCCGCGCCGCTGGTGGGCGGGTTGGTGCTGACGCTGATGACCCTGCCGACGATCATCATCTCGACGCGCGCCTCGCTCAAGGCTGTGCCACCCTCGATCCGCGACGCGGCGCTTGGGGTGGGGGCCTCCAAAATGCAGGCCGTATTCCACCACGTGCTGCCGATGGCCATGCCCGGCATCCTGACCGGCACGATCATCGGTCTGGCCCAAGCGCTTGGAGAAACCGCGCCGCTTTTGCTGATCGGTATGGTAGGCTTTGTCGCCCGCGGCTATCCCGACGGTATCGTCGCCGGCTTCACCGAGGCCAACTCGGCCATGCCCGCGCAGATCTATACCTGGGCCGCGCGGGCCGATGCCAGCTTCTACGAGAAAGCCTGGGGCGGGATCATCATCCTGTTGGCCTTCCTGCTCACCATGAATATCATCGCCATCATCCTGCGCCGCCGCTTCGAGCGCCGCTGGTAAGCCAAAGGGACAAATCCCATGTACGACGCCCCAATCTCGGAGAGCCACGTGACCAACGATACAATAAAATTCTCCGCCCGAAAGGTTCAGGTCTTTTATGGCGACACGCATGCGATAAAGGACGTGGATGTCAATATCGCCGACAAAACCGTGACCGCCTTGATCGGCCCGTCCGGCTGCGGCAAATCCACGTTCCTGCGCTGCCTCAACCGGATGAACGACACCATCGACGTCTGCCGCGTTGAGGGCGACATCTACCTCGATGGCGAAGACATCTACGACAAGCGCGTCGATCCGGTGCAACTGCGCGCCAAGGTGGGCATGGTGTTTCAAAAGCCCAACCCGTTTCCCAAGTCGATCTACGACAACGTGGCCTACGGCCCCAAGATCCATGGCATGGCCAAGAACAAGGCCGAACTGGACGAGATTGTCGAAAAGGCCCTGCGCCGCGGCGCCATCTGGGACGAGGTCAAGGACCGGCTTACCGCCTCGGGCACCAGCCTGTCGGGTGGCCAGCAACAGCGTTTGTGCATTGCCCGCGCCGTCGCCACGGAACCCGAAGTCCTGTTGATGGACGAGCCGTGCTCGGCGCTTGATCCAATTGCCACCGCGCAGGTCGAGGAGTTGATCGACGAGCTGCGCCGGGACTATTCCGTGGTGATCGTCACCCACTCGATGCAGCAGGCGGCGCGCGTCAGCCAGAAAACCGCGTTCTTCCACCTCGGCCATCTGGTCGAATTCGGCGACACCGAACAGATTTTCACCAATCCCAAAGATGAGCGCACCGAAAGCTACATCACTGGCCGGATCGGCTAAGGAGCACACCACATGTCCGACCATCAGCATATCGTTTCGTCGTTCGATCGTGACCTCGAAGGCATTCAGGCCCGCATCATGAAAATGGGGGGGCTGGTGGAAAAGGCCATCCTTGATGCCGCCACCTCGCTTGAAACCCGCGATGAGGAGCTGGCCGAACAGGTGCGCGCCAGTGACAAGGTCATTGACGATCTCGAAGAGCAGATCAACGAGGAAGCTGCCCGCGTTATCGCACTGCGTGCGCCAACGGCGATTGACCTGCGCGTGATCCTGACGGTGATGAAAATCGCGGGCAATCTGGA
>DATFJQ010000147.1:0-23749 GCA_035269125.1 Roseovarius sp. | reverse complement strand
ACCGGCACCGCGCGCTTCGCGACCCTGCGCTTTTCCTTCATGCGGCCGCGGCCCATGATATTCAGGATCGCCTAGCTTTGATTAACAGAACCTTTACAGATACCCGTATCGTTACCGGGCTTCCCGATTTCTGGGCTGAGCAATTTCCGGACGCCACATGCATTGATGACGTGGATCATCTTGATCTTGCTGAAAACAGTTGTGACCTGATCGTGCATGCGATGTGCCTGCATTGGGCAAACGACCCGGTTGGCCAATTGATTCAATGCCGCCGCGCCTTGCGCCCGGATGGCTTATTTTTGGGTGTATTTTTCGGCGGCGAAACGCTGCACGAATTGCGAAGTGCGCTTGCCCAAGCAGAAGCCGATGTAACCGGGGGGCTGTCGCAAAGAGTCGCGCCCATGGGTGAAATTCGGGATTTGGGCGCGCTGTTGCAACGCGCCGGATTTTCTTTGCCTGTGGCAGACACCACGATGCTGACCGCTTCGTATGACGGCGCATTGGCGCTTATGCGGGATCTGCGCGCAATGGGCGAGGGAAACGCCTTGGGTGGGCGGCCCCGCAATTTGATGCGTCGTGATGTTCTGCGTCGGGCCTGCGAGGTCTATGCAGATCATTATTCCGGGCAAGACACCCGTGTTCAGGCGACGTTCGAATTGATCACACTCACGGGGTGGGCCCCGGATGAAAGCCAGCCGCAACCATTGCGCCCCGGATCGGCCACGGCGCGACTTGCCGACGCACTTGGCACAAAAGAAACAGCAGTCAAAGATTGACGGCGCTATCTAAGCCGTTATCTGGAATCAGATTCCGCAAAAAAGGGACAGACAATGCTTGATTCAAGCTCAACCGCAAAATGCCCGGCGCATGCCCCGGCGGATCACCCCGCCATTCCGAAATATAAGACTGGCATTCTACTGGCCAACTTGGGCACGCCCGACAATTACACGTATTGGCCGATGCGCCGCTATCTGAACGAGTTTTTGTCAGACCGCCGAGTGATCGACTACAGCCCGTGGATATGGCAACCCCTGCTGCAACTTGTCATTCTGACCAAGCGTCCGTTTTCCAGCGGCGAGGCGTATAAATCCATCTGGAATGAAGACAAGAATGAAAGCCCGCTGATGACGATCACCCGCGACCAGACCACGAAACTGGCTGAGTCGCTTCACGAGCGCTATGGCGATCAGGTGATGGTGGATTTCTGTATGCGTTATGGCAACCCGTCGACGAAATCCAAAGTGCAGGAAATGGTCAAGGCAGGCTGCACCCGTATCCTGTTTTTCTCACTCTATCCGCATTATGCTGGCGCCACGTCGGCCACCGCGAACGATCAGTTTTTCCGCGCTCTGATGGAGGAGCCATGGCAGCCGACCGCGCGCGTCGTGGAGCCCTATTTCGAGAACCCGCTTTATATCGAAGCCTTGGCGCAATCTGTCGAAAAGGCTTATGCGGAAATCGAAGATCAGCCGGACATTCTGGTTGTTTCATATCACGGAATGCCCAAGCGGTATTTGAAGCAGGGCGACCCCTATCATTGCGAATGCCAGAAAACCACGCGCTTGCTAAAAGAGCGTTTGGGGTGGGATGACACGCAAATCACCACCACATTCCAATCGGTTTTCGGGCCCGAGGAATGGCTGAAGCCTTACACTGTTGATCATGTGGCCGATCTGGCAAAGCAAGGCAAAAAGAAGATCGCTGTGATGGCCCCCGCGTTCTCAGCCGATTGCATCGAAACGCTGGAAGAGATCAACGAAGAGATCAAAGAAAGCTTTGAAGAAGCCGGTGGCGAACAGTTCACCTATATTCCCTGCCTGAATGACGACGACGCGCACATTCACGCGCTGAGCACGATTGTTCAGGATAACCTGAAAGGTTGGTTGGACTGACGGCGCCTTCTATTCATTAGGACAAACAAAAAAGGCAGTGGGAAACCACTGCCTTTTTCATATTCAGTATGTCGACTGACTTAGTCAGCAGCAACTGCGGCTGCGATGATCGCCAGAACGACCAGCGGAACCCAAACACCAGCTGCGGACGAGCTTGCGTTGGTTTCTTCAACAACAACCGGAGCTTCCATGACGGGCTCTGCCATGTTACCGGCAAAAGCAGTCGAAGCAGCAGCAGTAAGAGCAGCGGCGAGAACGAGTTTTTTCATAGTATCCTCCAGAAATTAGCCTGCACGTCGAATTCTTTCGACGTCAAGCACCCAAGACTTACCTCGTGAAGATTTCTAATCAGCAAACCTTGGCAAATGCAAATGCATCTTGCGCGGGGAACATCGCAGAATGTCTACATTTCGTCAAATTAGCAACACTTGAGTGCCGACTTTGGTCATAGCGAACAATTCGGCAATATGTTGGTTGTAGAGACCAATACAACCGTTGGAGGATTTGCGGCCAATTTTGCGCGTGTCATGCGTTCCGTGTATCCGGTAATACGTCCAGCTGAGATAGAGCGCATGTGTCCCCAACGGGTTGTCCGGGCCCGGCCCCACATAAGCGGGCCATTCGGGATTTCTTTTTAGCATTGAAGGCGTTGGCCGCCAGCTTGGCCCCTCGACCTTGCGCACGACGCTAGTCCGTCCACGGCGCGTAAGATCTTCGGATAGCGGCACACTGGAGGGGTACAGCCGATAGGTCGACCCATCTTCAGACCAGTAATGCAAAGCGCGCGAAGAAATATCGACCAAAACCGCGCCATTCGTCAGGTTTGAAAAATATGGCTGCCAGTCGAGTGCGCGAAAACTTGAAATGTTGCGCCGCGTGGTCTGCGTGACGTCACTTTCCATTTCGGTGGTGTCGGCGGCATTCATATTTTGCGCCAAGGCCGGGGCACCAATCGCTGCCGCGGTTCCAGCCAAAAAGCTCCTGCGGCTTAAACCGGTGATGAATTTCGTGGCCATCTTTTCGACTCCAGTAGCTTGGCTTTTCAACCTTGTAATATATGGCGATAATGCTTCAGTCGCAAATCAAAGAGTTGTCAAGTGGCGTTTGGAAGCGGAACAGGGGTTTGAAAGCGCGCCCCAGTCACGGTAAAGCGGTCGAAACTTTTATCCGGGTGGATATAATTATGGCACGAATTCTTGCTCTTCTGTTTTCAGCTTTGATCGTCTTGTCGGCATGTGCCGCCCCACCTGCCGCACCGCAGTTGGGCCCCGATGGCAAGCCATTGCCCAAATTGTATCGCATCAGCCCCGGCGATACCGCCGAAATTCAATTCAGAATGTTGGATTCCGTAAACGCCTTACGGCAAGCTGCCGGACAGACACCGGTAACCATGAACGCGAATTTGACCGCAGCCGCGGCCACTCATTCGCGTGACATGTCAATTCAGAACCGCCCATGGCACTTTGGGTCGGATGGATCCTCCCCAATTGAGCGCGTCCGTCGTGTCGGCTATACAGGGAACCTTGTTGGCGAAAATATATCGGAAACCTACGAGACCGAACTTGAAACGCTTGCCGCTTGGATGGAGCAGCCTGCAACGCGCGATGTCATTCTATCGCCCAACGCCCGGGAGTTGGGCTTTTCGTGGATACAGGAACCCAACGGCAAAATCTGGTGGACCTTGGTGATGGGCGGCTAAGCGGGCTTTACGGGTTGACCAGAATAGGCGTTCCGTTTTTCACCATTGCATAGATATCTTCCATCTCGCGGTTTGTGACGGCGATGCAGCCCCACGTCCAATCCCTTTTCGCTGCAAACCCGCGCTTGGACTCTCCGTGAATAAAAATATCACCGCCGGGGCTTAACCCAGCCATTCGGGCACGGGTCACATCCGCCGAGTTTGGATAGGATATGCCAATAGACAGGTGAAATTCACTGTTCGGGTTGCGGCGGTCGATAAGATACTCGCCCTCGGGTGTTTTGCCATCACCTTCAAACTGCTTGTGTCCCTCAGGCGCAAACCCCAGATCGACATCATACGAGTTCAAAACCCGATCATGATGCAAAAGGTGCATTTTGCGGTCGGCCTTGTTGACAACAACCTTGGTCACCTCAGGGCCATTATAGGTGCGGAATTTTGATGTGCTGCAGCCGGAAAGGCCAACAAACAACACAACACACATTAATGCCCCGATCGCGCGCATGTCTTTTCCTGATTTGCCTGCTCTGACTGGATATTAGCCTGTTGTTTGCAAGAAACGAACATCACATTTTCGGGTTGATGCAATTTAACGCAGGAAATGCGCCGCCAATTCCACATGCGACGACCACCGGAACTGATCGACGACTCGCAACGCCTTGAGGCGATAACCATGATCAACCAGATGCCTTGCATCCTTGGCAAAGGTCACCGGATTGCATGACACATACGCAATCACTGGAATGTCGGATTCTGCCAGCTCTGATATCTGGGCACTGGCCCCGGCGCGGGGCGGGTCAATCACGGCCGCGTCGAATTTGGCCAATTCATCCGGCATCAAAGGACGCCGGAAAAGATCGCGCGTTTCGTGCGTTACCTTTTTCAACCCTTGTGCCATGCGCCACCCAGAATCCAAGGCCGCCATCATGGCCTGATCGCCTTCCACCGCATGCACGGCGGCATGGCGCGCCATTGGCAGGGCAAAGGTTCCGCATCCGGCAAACAGATCCAACACCTTGCTGGATGATCCAACAATCTCTTGCACATCATGGCGCAACGCCTCTTCCCCGTCTTTAGTGGCTTGCAGGAACGTGCCGGAGGGCGGAACGACACGAACATCGCCAAACACCTGCTCTGGCGGAAGGCGGGTTGCGATCACCTCATCTTCCCACGTCAGTCGGGCCAAGGCGTATTGTTCGGCCAATGTCGCCAGCTCAACCCGCAATGGCCCATCCAGCGGCTTGCCTTCAGTTACGCAAATATCCAGCCCCGACTCTGACAAGGTGGTCGCCACAGAAACGCTGTGTTTACGGCTCGCCCCAATCTGGGCCAAAGCCTTGGCCACGGGCAGCCCCGCCATCAAATCAGGATGCAAAAGCTGGCAATCGGGAATATCTACAAGGGTATCCGAGCCCCGCGCATGAAACCCGGCCATAGCCCCTTTTTTGGTGCGCCGTGCCGCAAATGTCGCACGACGCCGCGAACGCGGCGGCGACACGGCGATCGGCAGAAAATCGGTCTCTAACCCGTTCGAGGCCAAAGCCGTTTTGACGACCTGCTGCTTCCAGTCCTCCAGAAACGCATCAGACGCGTGCTGTAGCTGACAGCCCCCACAAGATTTGAAATGACGGCACGGCGGGCTGACACGATCCGAAGACGGCTCTATAATTCGTATCTCTTCCAGCTTTTTGCCAACTGGCTGGCCAGTCACAATCTCGCCGGGCAATGTGAGGGGAGCAAAAAGCGGCCCATCAGCGATACCATCCCCATGGTGGCCCAACCGTGTGATTTTGAATTGATCCTTGGGTGCCTGTGTCGTCATCTCAAAAGCTCATCTTGGGTCAGTGTAAAGCCCGACGCGATCCAGCGTTTTTCAAGTTCGTTCAAACGCGCACCAAGCGCAGGACCGGAATAAGCGGGCATCAGATCACGTGCGCTGACAGGAAATTCAGCCCGTGCGCCGGCTTCGGCCAAGTGTCGCGCCGAAGGGTCAAACGGCGCCTCCAACATAGCATCACGCAACACCACGATATCAAGCGCCACATCCGCGCCATGACGATAGCCCAACTCGGCAGTTGTCGCAGGGCTTTCCATACCGTCGCGCAAACTGCGCAAACGTTTTGTCTGGGCTTTGCTCAATCGCAACAAAAGGGCCGGATCATCGCCGCCAAGGCAGGCAAGCCTGCGCATTGCATCAGGTGACAGATTTGCCGATTGCTCAAGATACACCAACAGGGCCAATGTTCGATCATCCGCACCGGGCAGCACAGCCGCAAGAACGCCAGCCGCCCGCATCGCCGCAACAGAGGGCGCGGGATCAGGCGCTGATAGAAGTTTGACCACTTCCGATCCGACACGCTCACGCGATAGCCCTGACAGCCCCTCAAGGTGCGTCGCAACAGCGGCCAAGCCTTCGCAGTCCAATCCGCAGGACGGGTCGCCATACCACGCATGAAATCGGAAAAACCTCAGGATTCTCAGGTAATCCTCGCGGATGCGCTGATTGGCGTCGTCGATAAACCGAACGTGGCGCGCCTCAAGGTCCGGCAGCCCCCCTAGCGGATCCAGCACTGTGCCATCAGGCCGCGCATAAAGCGCATTCATGGTGAAATCACGCCGCCTTGCGTCTTGAGTCACATCGTCGGAATACGCCACCACAGCACGTCGGCCAAAGGTTTCCACGTCCTCCCGGAAGGTAGTGACCTCGTGCGGGATATGATTGGACACGACGGTGACAGTGCCGTGGTCAATGCCAGTCGGCACGGGCTTTAGCCCGGCCTCGGCCGCAAGCATCATGACCTTGTCAGGATGGGCATCTGTTGCAATATCAATGTCATGCACTGGCGCATTCAGCAGGGCATTGCGCACACAACCCCCGACAAACAGCGCCTGATACCCAGCTTTGGTCAGCATATGACACACCGCTTGGGTTTCGGCGCGTTTTATCCAATCATCCACAATCTTCATCATACAGCCTTTGACGCATCCGCCAAAGTACGCAGGATACGCGCGGTCGCCCCCCAAATGTAATAGGGGCCAAACGGGATCGTGTAGTAGCGGCGGGCATGGCCCCGCCATCTTCGGGATTGAATACTGAACCGGGCCGCGTTCAGAAGGTGATCCAAGGGAACGTCGAACACCTCGTCCACTTCACCGATTTCAGGCCGCGGCTGAAACGGTCCGCGGATCCGCGCAACAACCGGGGTGACATGAAACCCAGTTACTGTTTCATGTGACGGCATGAGGCCCAGAACTTCGACATTGTCCTGCTCAAGCCCGATCTCTTCATGCGCTTCTCGCAAGGCAGCTGCGGTGACATCGGCATCACCCTCATCCTGCTTTCCACCGGGAAACGCAATCTGACCTGGATGATGCCGCAGCGCCGAAGAACGTTTCGTCAGATAAACGCGCGCGTTCGGCCCTTCGCACAAGATTGGAACCAGCACACCCGCCGGACGTAAGCGCCGCTCAGCGGGCAAAACAATGTCAGGGTTCAAATCATAATCCGAAGACGCCTGCCCCCCATTTGCCAGACCAGCACGCACATGATGAAGAAGATCACTCATCTTTATCCGGCGGGCATTCCGCATCGAAGCCCAGTGTCTTGGGATCCATTCGGTAATGCGCGCCGCAGAACTGGCAATCGGCGGTGACGATCCCTGCGTCCGTGGTCATTTTTTCAATGTCCTTGGCTGAATAGATCGACAGGCTGTTGCGCACCCGATCCTCGGAACAGGTGCATCCAAACCGAACCGCCTGAACATCGAAAACACGCGGTGCTTCTTCATGGAACAAACGCACAAGCAAATCGCTTGGCGCGACTGACGGCCCGATCATTTCCAGATCTTCCGCCGTATCCAACAGCATGTTGGTGCGGTTCCAGTTTTCCGCATCATCGCCGTCCATGATGTCAGTTGCCGCCAGTAGCCCTTCTTCACCCGAGCCGCCGCCTTGCGCGAATGGCGATGCCTTGGGCATGTGCTGCAACATTACACCGCCCGCGCGCCAATGCTCGACCCCGCCTTTTTCCGTCGACTTTCCAAACGACAGCTTGAACCGCGTCGCAATCTGTTCGGACTGCGCGAAATACGACTCGGCACAGGCCTTGAGGCTGCCAGCGGCAATAGGGGTAATGCCTTGATACGGCTCGGTTCCTTTGCCCTGATCAATCAAGACGGCAAAATAACCATCTCCCAATTGATCGAACGGCGACGCATCTGTGACGCGCTCGCGATCAAAGCTGGCGTAGGCGCGGATACGCGCCGGCTCTCCTTCGTTGGCCGGGGCGTAGTAATCGGTTGCGATCATCCGAACCGCACCTTTGGTCTGGACCTGCAAAGACAGTTTCCAGCGCAGCTTGATGGTTTGCCCGATCAACGCAGTCAGCAGGGCCATTTCAGCCACCAGCGCCTCGACCGGGGCGGGGTAATTGTGCTGCTTGAGGATTCCGTCAAGCACCCCGTCAAGCCGCACAACGCGCCCGCGCATATCCGCATTGTCCAGCTGGAACGGCAAGATCGTGTCGTCCCAAGCGATTTTCTGTCCAAGTGTCATGGGGTTTCCTTGTGTGCCTGAAATTGGCATATCGCGTCTATATAATCAGGACAACACCAGGTCCAAGGGGAAGCAGGGAATGATCCGGCGATTCGGCGACAGCCCAAGGTATGACACGCGGTACACGCGCCGCGCCGGCGTTTACGCAATCCTGCCGCGCAACGGCCAGCTATTGCTGACGCATCAAGCAGACCCCACACCCGAACTTCAACTGCCCGGTGGCGGGATTGATCCCGGTGAATCACCCGCGCAAGCGTTGCACCGTGAGGTGCTGGAAGAAACCGGCTGGAAGATTGGCGCTATTCGGCGCATGGGGGCGTTTCGTCGGTTTACCTATATGCCGGAATATGACCTGTGGGCCGAAAAACTGTGCCTGATCTACCAAGCACGCCCAGTTCTGGAATTTTCGCGCCCAAGTGAGGCGGGACACACTGCGGTATGGTCGGATTGGCGCACCGCTGCGCACCATTTGGGCAACGCCGGTGACAGGCACTTTGTCAGACGGCTATGGGCGAGGGTTTGAATTCAAGTAAGACGGCTGACACATCATCAGAAAAATCCTCTGTTCCAGCGAAATCCGCGAGTTTCCAGACAAGCGATTCAAGGCAGGCCATCCCGCGTGTTTGCCTTAGCTCAGAAAGGATTTGCGCAAGGCCCGCATCATCCAACAAAACGCTGTTGGCATCGGCGCATTCCACAACACCATCAGAATGGACCATCAGCCGATCACCCGGATACATCGTGAAAACCGTCTGGTCATATGTGGCCCCATCGACCAAGCCCACCGGTAACCCACCAACGCCCACCATTTCCACATGGCCGCTTGCACGCTGAAGCGCCGGATAGGGATGGCCCGCTTGTGCCATTGTGACCTGACCGTTGGATAAATCCACATCGGCCAGCAACATCGTGAAATAGTGCTCCGTCTCCATCTCGCCGAGGATCAGCTGATTCAACGCCGCAAGTGTTGCGGCAGGCGGGCAGGTGCCATAGCCGCCACCCGGCAGGCGCCGCAGGGCCAGGTTTTGCTCGGGCGCGGTCGCAGAAAGATAACCAGCCAATCGCGCCGTCATCAGAGCCGAGCTGACACCGTGGCCGGACACATCAATGCCATAGAGGCCAATCCGCGTTGCATTGACCGGAAACATGCCAACCAAGTCCCCGCCAACATGCCCGCTGGACCGCAACATCAATGACACCTCGGCCGGACCAAAATCCCGATACCGGTCGCTGACCAAGGATTGCTGCAGCTTCTTGGCTTCGATCAAATCGTTGTCCAGTGAATCGTATAGCGCTTGCAGTTCATCCAGGGTGGATTTCACCAGACGGTTTTTTTCGGTCAGCTCACGCTCCATCCGCAGAATGCGATCACCAGCGGCGATGCGGGCGCGCAGTTCGCTGGCATTCACCGGTTTGGCCACGAAATCGTCAGCTCCGGCATCCAACCCGTATGCGATGTCTTCCTTTTCGGATTTGGAGGTCAGCAAGATGAAATATCCATAGCTGTCACGCGGCAAGGCCCTGAAGGCGCGGCAGAATTCCAGCCCGGTCATGCCGGGCATCATCCAGTCGCTTAAAACCAGATCTGGCTTGGTGTCTTGACAGAGCGACAGCGCCTCGTCGCCCGAAGCGGCCTCAACCACGGTATAACCCCAACGTTTTAGCAAAGCAGCCAGTATGTGCCGCTGTAGGCGGCTATCATCAACGACCAGCACCTTGCGAATAACTTGGCAATCTATGTGTCCCGACGGGAGCGGCTGAACTTTTCCAACTGACATAGAGACGTAAAACCCCATTTTTCATAGGGAATACGCCAACGAACTTTAACACAGACTGAATGCTAAAATTGTCAGGTTTGCCTCGCGGACATTGGCAATTTGTTAAGCCCTCGATCCGACAATCGGAAGCAAGCAATGCAATGGGCTGGACATGATCGACTGGAACAGGGTGCGGGAACTGCGCGATGAAATTGGCGAAGATGAGTTCGCCGAGGTGGTCGAGATCTTCCTTGAAGAAGTTGAGACCGAGATCAAGGTTTTGCAAAATCAGCGCGAGCGTCTCAACCTCGAGGCGCAATTGCATTTCCTCAAAGGAAGCGCGTTAAATCTTGGATTTACAGATTTCTCAGCGCTTTGCCAGCGCGGAGAGGTGTCGGCAAGACAAGGACAGGCCGACATCATCGACGTGTCGGCGATATTGCAGTGTTACGCGCAGTCGCGCAGCGTGTTCGTGCAGGGCCTGCCCGATCTGATCGCAGCCTAGATCAGAAATTCCGCCAGAACCTCATCGTTGGTGATATCACGATATTCAAACCCGGCTGCGTCAAGCTGCTTTTCGATATGACTGAAATTTTCGGGGATTGTGGTTTCTATCCCGATCAGAACCGACCCGAAATTGCGCGCGGATTTCTTGAGATATTCGAACCGGGCAATGTCATCGTCCGGGCCCAGCATTTCAAGAAAATCCCGCAAAGCCCCGGGGCGCTGCGGCATCCTTAGAATGAAGTATTTCTTAATCCCGGAATAGCGCTGTGCGCGCTCTTTGACTTCGGGCAGACGCTCAAAATCAAAATTGCCGCCAGAGGTGACACACACCACGGTTTTACCACGAATTTGATCTTCCAAGTCCTTCAGCGCATCAACAGCCAAGGCGCCGGCAGGCTCCAGCACGATACCTTCGATGTTCAGCATCTCAAGCATGGTGGTGCAGACCCTGTCCTCGTCTATCATCAGCACATCGGCAGGGTCGGTATCGCGCAACCGCTGAAACGTCTTTGAACCGATCTGCGCAACGGCGGCTCCATCGGCGAATGTGTTGACATGATCCAGCCGCGTGGGCTGGCCCGCTTTCAAGGCCGCCGCCAAGCAGGCACCGCCCGCAGGCTCAACCAAGGTCACGGCGGCGCGATCCCCCAGATAACTGCACACGCCCGACGACAGGCCACCGCCACCAACCGGCATGATAATCCGATCAGGAAGGCCAGACATTTGCTTTTCGATCTCAACGCCGACCGACGCCTGACCTTCGATCACGTCCTCATCATCAAAAGGCGACAGAAAATGGCCGTTTATCTCGGCGCAGTGGGCTTGCGCCGCAGCAAGCGTATCATCGAAATAATCACCCGTCAGGCGGATAGACACGGCATCACCGCCGAACTTTTCGGTCTTGCCGATTTTCTGCTGGGGTGTTGTTACCGGCATAAAGATCACACCCTTAACGCCGAAATGCCGACACATGAACGCGACACCCTGCGCATGATTGCCCGCACTTGCACACACGAACTGCGTCGTTTCTGGGTTGCTTTCCAACACCTTGCGCATGGCATTGAACGCCCCACGCAATTTATACGACCGCACGGGCGACAGGTCTTCACGCTTCAGCCAGATATCGGCCTTGTAGCGATCTGACAGGTGATCGTTGCGCTGCAACGGCGTGGCATCAAAAACGTCGCGCATGGCGGCTTCGGCGGCTTGGGCAAGGGTGCGAAAATCTGTCATACGCCTTGATTGGCGCAATGTTTGCTGGCTGGCAAGGGCAGGGCGCAAAGCATACCGAAGAATACCGGCTGGGCGACCGTCTTGCCCCTTTCGCCAAAACCCGGTATCGCCCGAACGCGTATTTGACGGAAGGAAAAACGATGTCCGTGCCCAAGAAAGTCGTGCTGGCCTATTCCGGGGGCCTTGATACCTCGATCATCCTGAAATGGCTGCAAACCGAGTATGGTTGCGAGGTGGTGACATTCACCGCTGATCTGGGTCAGGGGGAAGAACTGGATCCAGCGCGCAAGAAGGCCGAACTGCTTGGCATAAAACCCGAAAATATCTTTATCGAAGATATCCGCGAAGAGTTTGTGCGCGATTTCGTTTTCCCGATGTTCCGCGCCAATGCGGTCTATGAGGGGCTGTATCTGCTGGGTACATCAATTGCCCGACCTTTGATTTCCAAGCGCCTTGTGGAAATTGCCGAGGAAACCGGCGCCGACGCCGTGGCACATGGCGCGACGGGCAAAGGCAACGATCAGGTACGGTTCGAATTGGCCGCCTACGCGCTGAACCCCGATATCAAGGTGATCGCGCCTTGGCGGGAATGGGATCTGACCAGCCGGACCAAACTAATTGATTTCGCTGAGAAAAACCAAATTCCAATCGCCAAGGACAAGCAAGGTGAGGCGCCGTTTTCGGTGGATGCAAACCTTTTGCACACCTCGTCCGAGGGCAAGGTTTTGGAAGATCCGGCAGTGGATGCCCCCGATTATGTGTATCAACGCACCGTTAACCCCGAGGATGCCCCGAACGAGCCCGAATTCATCGAAATCGGCTTTGAAAAAGGCGATGCCGTTAGCATCAACGGCGAGGCGCTGAGCCCCGCAAACCTGTTGACCAAGCTCAATGAACTGGGCGGCAAACACGGGATCGGGCGGCTGGATCTGGTCGAAGGCCGCTTTGTGGGTATGAAATCCCGAGGGATTTATGAAACTCCCGGCGGTACTGTCTTGCTGGAAGCCCATCGCGGAATCGAGCAGATCACGCTTGATCGTGGCGCAGCCCACCTGAAAGACGAGCTGATGCCGCGCTATGCAGAGTTGGTCTACAACGGCTTTTGGTACAGCCCCGAACGCGAGATGCTGCAGGCCGCGATTGACCATTCACAGCACCATGTGACAGGAACAGTGCGCCTGAAGCTTTACAAGGGGTCGGCCCGGACGGTTGGCCGCTGGTCGGACCACAGCCTGTATTCCGAAGCGCATGTCACATTCGAGGACGACGCAGGCGCTTATGATCAGAAGGACGCGGCAGGCTTTATCCAGTTGAACGCCCTGCGCCTGAAACTTCTGGCCGCACGCGACCGCCGCCTTAAAGGCTAGGTCGAGCGGAGAACGGTGCGCGGTGTTTTCAAGGCGCATAACAGACATCAAGGTTGCGCCTCATTTGGGCGCAACCCTTCAAATCGCTGCCGCGCGTAAATGCTCGTAGGCTGGCATCGCGGCCTCGGCCAATGCGGCGCGCGGGCCATCCAGTTTCGGCAAATCGCCCTCAGGCCCGGCAAAGCCGGTTGAGCCATGCACCGAAGCATACCAATGCACGGCCCAAACCCCATCAGACGGGTGGCCGCCCGCAGGCCAAGACAGCATTGCCGGATCCCATTCCAGCCCAATCGCATCGCATAACCGCCGCAGCATTTTTTCGGGATCTTTGCGGATGTCGAAAGAATCGATCACAACCGGGTTTGCCCCCGCTGCATGAAGTTGATCGTAAAGTTCGACCTGCTGAACAAAGCCGATGTCGGCGAGCGTGGGATTGTCATATTTAGCGGAAAAACTGGCGGCAACGCGGGCAGGGTGGCGGATAAGAAAGACATTGGTGAGTTGAGTCACCCAATCACGGGGCATGCCACTGATCATGTGCTGAGACATATGTTTTTGATAAAAATGCGGCTTTCCGCCGGGAACAGGCCCAAGCAGCTGTTCGATAACCTGCGCCGGATCGGTGCTTTGCGAGGCAAGGATAGCCTTGTGCATCGGGTGATCCAGCCCGGTTTGCGAAAGATATGCGGCATAAAAAGGTTCATCCACCACGGTGAAATCTGACCGCGCACCGAAGGCATACATCATCGCCGTCGACAGGTTGCGAGGGCCAGACCACATGGCAATGCGCATGATCATGTCTCCTGACATAAAGGGTTAGCAGGGCGGTTCAGGCAGTTTCACGCTCAATCAGAGCCTTATACAAGTCTTGGATACGTTTGGTAACCGGACCCAGCGCACCGTCACCTATAACGCGTCCGTCAATGTCCCCCACTGGCGTTTGCGCCCCGAATGTCCCCGTCAAAAACGCCTCGTCCGCGCCGTAGGTATCGACAAGGGAATAGTTCCGCTCGAACACCGGAATATCATTGGCGCGGCAAAGGTCGATTACCTTTTGCCGGGTGATGCCGTTCATGCAGTAATCGCCGGTGCTGGTCCAAACCTGTCCCTTGCGCACGATAAAAAAGTTACAGGCGTTGGTCGTGTTCACAAAGCCATGAATATCCAGCATCAGCCCCTCATCCGCGCCAGCCTTTTCGGCAGCAATACAAGCCAAGATGCAATTCAGTTTGGAATGAGAATTCAGTTTAGGATCCTGCGTCATCGGCAGGCCGCGGATATGCGGCACGGTGGCAAGCCGAATGGGCCGTGCAATTTTGGGTTTGGAATGCTCCATGATGATCGTCACGGTCGGCCCTTGTTGCGACAGCGACGGATGCTGGAACGGGCGGGTTTTAACCCCACGGGTTACCATCAGCCGAGCGTGTGCATCAGAGTGCATGTCATTGGCATGTTGTGTGTCTAACACGGCCTGAAGCACCTCTTCGCGGGTCATTCCGATATCAAGATCGATGGCTTTGGCCGCCTCGAACAAACGGTCAAGATGTTCGTCAATAAAGGCCCAAGTTCCATTGTAAAGGCGCAGCCCTTCCCAAACACCGTCGCCCAACATGAAACCGCTGTCATACACACTGACCTTGGCCTGATCCTTGGGCACGATCGCTCCGTTAAGCCAAATCTTGATGGTTTCATTGCGCGCATCTTCGGCGGCCTGATGGGTGGTTTGGTGATCGGTCATTGGGGCCTCTTGCATCTGTCGAATGACCCGACGCTAGGACGGGCGACAGTTGGTGCCAAGCCGTAAATTCCGATCACCAAGCCGTGACAACACACATGCGTGAATTGGCCTGTCGTCCGCATTACGGCACAATAGCCCCAATCGGAGGACTTGGTTCATGAAAGATAAATTGAAAAACCTGAAAGCCGTAGCATTGGCCGCGCTGATAATGTTGGGCCTTGGCCTGCAGCATAGCAAGGCCCACGCAGCGGGCACCGAGGGGCTGACCGTAGCAGGCGGATGTTTTTGGTGTGTCGAGGCCGATTTTGAAAAAGTCCCCGGCGTGAAAGAGGTGGTATCAGGATATACCGGCGGCACGGTCAAGAATCCGACCTACAAACAGGTCGTGCGCGGCGGGACTGGCCATTACGAAGCGGTGCAGATCATGTATGACCCTGCCAAAGTGTCAGCGCGCGAATTGTATGATCTGTTCTTCCGGTCGGTTGACCCAACAGATGCGGGTGGGCAGTTCTGTGATCGCGGTGATAGCTATCGCACGGCGATTTTCGTGTCGGACCCGGCACAAAAGGCGGCAGCTGAGGCAGCCAAGGCGAACGCGGCCAAGGCTTTGGACCAGAAAATCGTAACACCAATTCTGGACACCAGCCCGTTTTACACGGCCGAGGACTACCATCAGGATTATTACAAAGGCGAGAAGCTGATCCTTACACGGTTTGGCCCCAAATCTCAGGCATCCGCCTACAAACGCTACCGCGACGCCTGTGGCCGTGATGAACGGGTGCGCGACTTGTGGGGCAATGCCGCGCCTTTCGTGAACTGAAAAGACGCGGTTGTGGTGGCTTAGCCCACCTTGCAGGCCGCCAGCACCGCCATGTTCAGAACATCGCTAGCGGTCGATGTGGACGAACAGATTTGAATCGACTTGTCGATTCCCGACAAGATCGGGCCAATCACAGTCGCGCCAGCCATTTCTTGCATCAGCTTGACCGAGATTGAGGCCGAGTGGCGCGCGGGCACCACAAGAATGTTGGCCGGGCCAGTCAGGCGCTGGAACGGGTAAGCGTCCTGCGTGCGGGCGTTGAGCGCGACATCAACCGTCATTTCGCCCTCGAACTCAAAATCGACACCGCGCCGCTCCAACACATCCGGGGCGAGGTGCATTTTCTCAGCTCGTTCCGACTTCGGATAACCAAAGGTCGAGAAACTGACAAAGGCAACACGCGGTTCAAGCCCAAGGTGCCGCGCAACCCCGGCGGCGCGGGTCGCAATATTGGCAAGATCTTCTTCATCGGGCCATTCATGCACAAGCGTGTCGGCGATCAGCACGATTCGACCTTTGTGCAAAAGGGCAGTCACACCCGCCACGCCGTTTTCAGCATTGGCGTCAAAAACGTGATTGATCCGCTCCATCACGTGGGCGGATTTGCGGGTGGCCCCGGTGACAAGGCCATCACCATGACCATGCGCCAGCATCAGGGCTGCAAATACGTGGCGGTCACGGGCTGCCATCCGGTGAATATCATGGCGGTCATGGCCTTTACGTTGCAGCCGTTGATACAAGAAATCCTTGTAGTCATCCAAGCGATCGGTTTTCGCCGCGTTGACGATCTCAAGCTCACGCACGGCATCGCCAAGGCCGGCCGCCTCTAGTTTTTGTTTCACGTCATCATCACGACCCACGACCAGAGCTTTACCAAGACCCGACCGTTGATATTGAACAGCGGCGCGCAAAACACGCGGGTCGTCGCCTTCGGCAAAGATCATCCGAGCCTGCGCATTCCGGGCGCGCGCGTTGATCGAGCGTAGGATGCTGGCTGTGGGGTCCATCCGTGCGGCCAGCGTTTGTTCATAGGCATCCATATCAACGATGGGGCGTCGCGCGGCGCCGGTATCCATACAGGCACGCGCCACAGCCGGCGGCACGATATGGATCAGGCGCGGATCAAATGGCGTAGGAATGATGTAATCACGACCAAAGGCCAGTTTGCGACCATAGGCCATGGCGACCTCATCGGGCACGTCGGCGCGCGCCAGTTTGGCCAAAGCCTCGGCGCAGGCGATCTTCATTTCGTCATTTATAGCCCGCGCATGCACATCCAGCGCCCCCCGGAATAGATAGGGGAAGCCCAGCACGTTATTGACCTGATTGGGGTAATCACTGCGCCCGGTGGCGACGATGGCGTCGGGGCGCACTTCGTGGGCTTCTTCCGGCGTAATCTCGGGGTCGGGATTGGCCATGGCAAAGATCACAGGGTTGTCGGCCATCGAGGAAACCATTTCCTGCGTAACAGCGCCTTTAACCGACACGCCAAGGAATACATCGGCGTCTTTCATCGCCTCTTCCAATGTGCGCAAGTCGGTCTTGATGGCATGGGCTGATTTCCATTGGTTCATGCCCTCAGTCCGGCCCTGATAGATCACGCCCTTGGTGTCACACACGATACAGTTTTCGTGCCGGGCACCCATTGCCTTGAGCAGTTCGATGCACGCAATGCCCGCCGCACCGGCGCCATTCAGCACGATTTTGCAATCCTCGATTTTCTTGTCAGACAAGTGCAACGCGTTAATCAGACCGGCGGCACAGATCACCGCAGTGCCGTGCTGATCATCGTGGAACACCGGAATATCCATCTGTTCCTTGAGCGCTTGTTCGATGATGAAGCATTCGGGCGCTTTGATGTCTTCAAGGTTTATACCCCCAAAGGTGGGGCCCATCAGCTTGACCGCGTTGATAAACGCGTCGGGGTCTTCGGTATCAAGTTCGATGTCGATCGAGTTCACATCTGCAAAGCGTTTGAACAGAACCGACTTACCCTCCATCACCGGCTTGGAGCCGAGCGCACCCAGATTGCCAAGGCCCAGAACCGCCGTGCCGTTCGAGATGACCGCCACCAGGTTGCCCTTGTTAGTGTAATCATAGGCCAGTTCGGGATTGGCGGCGATTTCTTCACACGGAACAGCGACGCCGGGGGAATAGGCCAGCGACAGGTCGCGCTGTGTGGTCATGGGCACGGTCGCCGTGATCTCAAACTTGCCGGGGGTAGGCTCAAGATGGAAGGCAAGCGCCTCTTCACGGGTGAACTTTGGTTTGGACATGTCGCGGCCTTGTGTCATTTGTTCGGTTTTTCCCTCCATAGCCGGGGTTTGCGCCAGCCTCAACTGCGCATCGGTTTTCGGGTTTTCCGCCCGGCCTTGGCTTTGTAAGGTCTGCGACAACCAAGCCGGGGGCAAAATTGAACACCGCAAAATCAAGCATCACGCCGATGATGGCGCAATACCTAGAGATCAAGGCCGAGTATCCGGGCGCGTTGCTGTTCTACCGGATGGGCGATTTTTATGAGTTGTTCTTTGACGATGCGGTGGCCGCCGCTGAGGCGCTGGATATTGCCCTGACCAAACGCGGCAAGCATCAGGGCGAAGATATCCCGATGTGTGGGGTGCCTGTGCATTCTGCCGAGAACTACCTCCTGACGCTGATCCGCAAAGGGTTTCGCGTGGCGGTTTGCGAACAAATGGAAAGCCCCGAAGAAGCCAAGAAACGCGGCTCAAAATCCGTGGTCAAGCGGGGCGTTGTGCGGCTGGTGACCCCAGGCACACTGACCGAAGAAAGCCTGCTGGATGCGCGGCGGCACAACTATCTGGCCAGTTTTGCCCGCGTGCGCGGCGAGGGCGCGCTGGCATGGGTAGATATTTCTACTGGCAGCTTCCACGTGATGCCCTTGGCCGAGGTTCGGCTTGGCCCCGAATTGGCGCGTCTGGCCCCATCCGAGGTTGTGTTGGCAGACGGGGACGAGGCTGATTTGGGCGATATCGTCACTGAATCCGGCGCCGCCAGCACCGAACTAGGACGAGCCGCCTTTGACAGTGCGGGCGGAGAACAAAGGTTGTGCGATTTGTTCAAGGTTGGCACGCTGGACGCCTACGGGCAATTCACCCGCCCCGAACTTGCCGCGATGGGTGCGATTGTGGACTATCTGGACATCACGCAAAAAGGCAAGCTGCCGCTGCTGCGCCCGCCCCAGCGCGAGGCACAGGGCCGCGTGATGCAAATAGATGCCGCCACGCGTCGGAACCTTGAAATCACCGCTGCGCTGAGCGGCGGCAAAGCCGGATCTCTACTGTCGGCAGTCGATAGAACCGTAACAGCCGGTGGGGGTCGGTTGCTGGAACGGCGTCTATCTAGCCCCAGTCGGGTACTGGAGGTAGTCCAGGATCGTCTGGATGCTGTCGCTTTTGCGGTTGAACAGTCTCGATTCAGTGAAGATTTACGCAATTCACTTCGCAAAGTTCCCGATCTGGATCGGGCATTGTCGCGCTTGTCGATGGACAGAGGCGGGCCGCGCGATCTGGCTGCAATTCGTAACGGGCTGGCCCAAGCAGCGGAAATTGCAGCCCTTGCAACCGGCAAAGACATGCCGCGGCTGATGAAAGACGCGGCAAGCGACCTGACTGGGCATGAAGACTTGCTAGGCCTGCTGGATCAAGCTCTGATAGCAGAACCGCCGTTGTTGACCCGCGATGGCGGCTTTATTGCTTCGGACTATGACGCCGAGCTGGACGAGGCGCGCAAGCTGCGAGACGAGGGGCGCAGCGTTATTGCCAGTATGCAGAGCGAATATCAGGATCTGACCGGCATCCAAGGCCTGAAGATCAAGCACAACAACGTGTTGGGCTATTTCGTCGAAGTGACCGCAACCCATGCCGACAAAATGCTTTCGGCCCCCCTGAACCAGACATTCAAACACCGTCAGACCACCGCCAATCAAGTGCGGTTCACCACCGTCCCGCTTAGCGAGATGGAAACAAAAATTCTGAACGCGGGCGGTCGGGCGTTGGAGATCGAAAAACGTCTCTATGACAGCTTGAAGGCGGCCATTTTGGACGCTTCAGCAGGTATTTCACAAACATCCCGCGCATTGGCCGAACTGGACCTGACAACTGCCTTGGCCGATCTGGCGCGCGGGGAAGGCTGGTGCAAGCCACAGGTTGACGAAAGCCGCGCCCTGAACATTCAGGGCGGACGGCATCCAGTGGTCGAACAAGCCCTACGCAAATCTGGTGAGGCATTTATCGCCAATGACTGCCAGCTAGGGCAGGGAAGCGACATCTGGCTTCTGACCGGCCCCAACATGGCCGGTAAATCAACGTTTCTAAGGCAAAACGCGTTGATTGCCCTGCTTGCGCAAGCGGGCAGCTACGTGCCTGCCAAGGCCGCGCATATCGGTATGGTTAGCCAATTATTCAGCCGCGTCGGCGCAAGTGATGATCTAGCGCGTGGGCGGTCGACCTTTATGGTCGAAATGGTGGAAACCGCCGCGATTCTGAACCAAGCCGACGATCATGCGCTTGTGATACTGGATGAAATCGGGCGCGGCACAGCCACCTATGACGGATTGTCGATTGCGTGGGCCACCTTGGAGCATCTGCACGATATGAACGGCAGCCGCGCGCTTTTTGCTACGCATTACCACGAAATGACGAACCTAAGTGACAAGCTGGACCGGGTTGAGAATGCCACGGTCAGTGTCAAAGAGCATGACGGACAGGTGATTTTCCTGCACGAAGTGCGACGCGGTGCAGCGGATCGCAGCTATGGGGTTCAGGTGGCCAAACTGGCGGGGCTTCCCGATACCGTGGTTGAGCGGGCCCGCGTGGTTCTGGATGCACTTGAGAAAGGCGAGCGCGAGGGTGGAACCGCGCAAAAGGCACTGATTGACGACCTGCCGTTGTTTTCAGCCACACCGGCCCCCGTGCCGCAGAAGGCACAGGAGTCGGCCTTGGACAAGCGCTTAACCAGTGTGCTGCCCGATGAGCTGACGCCACGCCAAGCGCTTGACCTGATCTATGAATTGAAAAGCCTGTCCGACAGTTCTTAGCCGCTGTTTGACGATACGCCCACCTGCGCCGGGCGCAAGATGCGGTCGTGCAGCATGAAGCCTTCCGTGGACACCTGAATGATATCGCCCGCTTTAGTTCCGGGCACCGGGGCTTCGAACATGGCTTCGTGATGTTGCGGGTCAAACTTATCACCAACCTCGGGTGTGATCGGCGTGATTCCATGTTTGGAAAACACGTTGACCAACTCGCGGAGCGTCAACTGGACCCCTTCGATCAATGCCGCGGAAACCTGTTTTTGGTCCTCAGTCGCGGCATCAAGCGCGCGCCGCATGTTGTCATAAACAGGCAGCATATCGCGGGCCAACTTTGAGCCCCCGTAATTTTCAGCTTCGCGGCGGTCTTTTTCGCTGCGCTTGCGGGCGTTTTCGGCGTCTGCCAGTGCGCGCATGAACTTGTCTTGCAAGGCATCGCGTTCCGCACGGAGCGATTCCAGCTCGGCATCTTCATCAAGGATTTCTTCCTCAGAGATCGCCTGTTCTTCGGCCTCGGCCTGTTCAATGTTGTCAAGAAAATCGTCGTTCTTGGGCTCTGCCATATCTCACCTCTAACTGCGGTCGGCGATCAATTTGCCGACCAGCTGTGCCGTGTAATCCACGATCGGAACAATCCGACCGTAGTTCAGGCGCGTGGGGCCGATCACACCCACCGCGCCAATGATCTTTCGGTCAGCGTTCATATAAGGAGACACCACCAGAGAGGAACCCGAAAGTGAGAAAAGTTTGTTCTCGGAGCCAATAAAAATGCGCACGCCTTCGCCTTCATCGGCAAGTTCAAGGAATTCAGCGATGTCACGCTTGCGTTCAAGATCGTCAAACAAGCTTCGAATGCGTTCAAGGTCTTCCTCTTGGGCCTCATCTCCCAAAAGATTCGCACGCCCGCGCACGATCAGGCGCTCATAGCTGTCACCGTCGTCGTCCCAGACGGCTAGACCGCTTTTGACCAACTCCCGTGCCAGTTTGTCGATCTCTTGGCGCCGGTCTTTGATTTGGCGGGTGATCACGGTTTGCAATTCCGAAAGCGTCCGCCCCTCGGCCAAGGCATTCAAGAAATTCGCCGCTTCTCGCATCGAGCTTGGCGTTTGTCCGGGCGGAGGGGTGAAAATGCGGTTTTCCACATGACCATCGCCAAACACCAGAACCACAAGCGCCCGATCTTGGGCAAGGCTGACAAATTCGATATGCTTGATCGGGGCCTCATGTTTCGGCGCCAACACCAGTGACGCACCCTGAGTCGCCCCTGACAACGCCGATCCGATGCGATCCAGAATGCCGGAAACATCCTGCGAGTTGCTGCCAAGGGTGGCGTCGATTTTTTGACGATCGTCAGTTTGCAGATCGCCAACCTCTAGCAGTCCGTCAACGAACATCCGCAGGCCATTCTGCGTGGGAACACGGCCCGCACTGATATGGGGGCTGTCCAACAGGCCAAGATATTCCAGATCCTGCATGACGTTACGGATCGTGGCGGCGCTAACCTTTTCGCTGAAATCGCGGGTCAGCGTGCGCGATCCGACCGGGGCGCCGGACAAAAGGTAGGATTCGACCACTCGGCGAAACACCTCGCGCGAGCGGTCGTTCATTTCCTCTAGAATTTTTCCGGTATCGGTCATGTCTTTGGCGTGTTCGCTTTCCTGGGTCATTAAAGACGGGTGAGGGAAAAGGTCAATCGGGGTTGCTATCTGCCGCATGTCGACTGTATCCCCGGCGTGATGATTATAAAGGAATAAAACATGCGGCCCTCTGGTAGAGATTTAAGCGAAATGCGTGCAGTTTCAATCGAGACTGATGTCACAAAACATGCCGAAGGGTCATGCATGATCCGCATGGGCGATACGCATGTCCTTTGCACCGCCAGCTTAGAGCCTCGTGTTCCTCCGTTCCTGAAAGGTGCCGGGCTGGGCTGGGTTACTGCCGAATACGGTATGTTGCCGCGCTCAACTTCGTCGCGCATGCGGCGCGAGGCCACAGCGGGCAAACAAGGCGGGCGGACCGTGGAAATCCAGCGATTGATCGGGCGCAGCCTGCGCGCTGGCGTTGATCGAGTCGCGCTTGGTGAGCGTCAAATTACCGTGGATTGTGATGTGATCCAAGCCGATGGCGGCACGCGCTGCGCCGCGATCACCGGTGGGTGGGTTGCCTTGCGGCTTGCGGTTAACAAACTGATCAAGGTCGGCGACATCGTAAGCGATCCGCTGGTTGATCCTGTTGCCGCTGTATCCTGCGGCATCTATGCTGGGCAGCCTGTTCTGGATCTGGACTATCCCGAGGATAGCGAAGCCGGGGTTGACGGAAACTTCATTATGACTGGCAGCAAACAATTGATCGAAGTGCAAATGAGTGCCGAAGGCGCAACTTATAACCGCGATCAGATGAACCAGTTGATGGACCTCGCGGAAAAAGGTGTGTCCGAGCTGGTCGCAGCACAAAAGGTCGCCGCGAATGCGTAAATTCAGCGGCGATACCCTACTGGTGGCAACCCATAACGCGGGCAAGCTTGAAGAAATCGCCACTTTGCTTGAACCCTACGGCGTAAAAGTCGTCGGCGCCGCAGAAAAAGGGCTAAGCGAGCCTGAAGAAACCGAGACGACCTTTGTTGGCAACGCGCGGATCAAAGCACACGCCGCGGCTAAGGCCACCGGACTGCCCGCCTTGTCAGATGACTCAGGCATCGAGGTGGATGCGCTGGACGGTGCGCCGGGCGTGTTTACCGCGAATTGGGCCGAAACAGACAAAGGCCGCGATTTCATAATGGCCATGGGTAAAACCCATGACAGATTGCACGAAAGCGGGCTGCCACAACCATGGACAGCGCGCTTTTGCTGCACGCTTGTTCTTGCGTGGCCCGATGGCCATGACGAAGTGTTTCCCGGAACCGTCGAAGGCCGCATCGTTTGGCCGATGCGGGGCAAAGAAGGGCATGGATACGATCCAATTTTCCAGCCCAACGGGTATGATCAGACATTTGGTGAAATGGACCGCTGGGAAAAGAACAAGATCAGCCATCGCGCGGACGCCTTTGCCAAGTTGGTAAAGGGTTGTTTTGGCTGAGGATTGGCAACACGGAGGCTTTGGCCTGTATATCCACTGGCCATTTTGCGAGGCCAA
>DATFJQ010000146.1:0-4851 GCA_035269125.1 Roseovarius sp. | reverse complement strand
ACCACCAGATCGCCGCCGATCAAGGCATCCGCCTCGCCCAAGGCCACGCGGATCGCGCTGATATCGGCAGGGGTGTTGGCAATCCGGCAATGGATATGCACCGCACCGCCCTTTTGGGCCAAACCGGCCATTTCCATCATGGCCGCACCTTTGCCGTCCAACTGCGCCGCCTGCGCCATGATCGCGCCGATGGTGACAACACCCGTGCCGCCGACGCCGGTGATCACCACGTTATGGGTGCCGTCAATTTGCGGCAAATTGGGCAATGGCAGGTCGGGCAGATCGAAGGCCTTGGCCGGTTCCTTTCGAACCTGCGCGCCTTCCAGTGTCACAAAGGACGGGCAAAACCCTTTCAGACAACTGAAATCTTTGTTGCAGGCCGATTGTTCAATCGCACGCTTGCGGCCCAGTTCGGTTGCCTCTGGCACCACCGCTACGCAGTTCGACTGCACCCCGCAATCGCCGCAACCCTCGCAGACATCGGTGTTGATGAACACCCGCTTGTCGGGGTCGGGAAAGCTGCCGCGTTTGCGGCGTCGGCGTTTTTCTGCAGCACAGGTTTGTACGTAAACAATCGCCGACACGCTCTTGATTTCACGCATTTTCTCCTGAACTTGCGGTAGCTCTGCACGCTCGTGCCACGCGATATCCGTCGGGAAATCCGCGCGCTTGGGTTCTTCCTTGGCGTCATAGACAACGGCAACCTCTTGCACACCCGCCGCCCGCAATTCGCGCACGATCCGATCCGGCGTCAGATCCCCTTCGTTGCCCTGCCCGCCGGTCATCGCGACCGCATCGTTATAGAGGATTTTGTAAGTGATATTGGTGCCCGCCGCCACAGCCGCCCGGATCGCCAACAGGCCCGAGTGGTTATAGGTGCCGTCACCGATATTCTGGAACACATGATCGCGCGTTGAAAACGGCGCTTCGCCGATCCAGTTCGCACCCTCACCGCCCATATGAGTGTAACCGCTGGTCTCACGATCCATCCAAAGCGACATGATATGACAGCCGATGCCGGCATAGGCGCGGCTGCCATCGGGCACTTTGGTTGAGGTATTATGCGGACACCCCGCGCAGAAGTACGGCAAGCGCGCGGCGATCTCTTCGGCGTTGTCGGATTTTTTATCGTCTTCAATAGCTTGCAATCCGGCCTTCACCCTGTCGGTGCCGCGGCCTTCTTCGATCAGAATGGTGCCGATCTTTTCGGCAATCATCACCGGGTCCAGCGCCATGCGCGTCGGAAACAGCTCTTCCGAATGCATGCTGCCTGCACCGCCTTTGTACCACCCGTACACGCGCCGCCCACGCCGGTTGTCGAAAATCGCCTCTTTGATCTGCACCTCGATCAGCTTGCGCTTTTCTTCGACCACCACAATCAGGTCGAGACCCTCGGCCCAATCGTGAAAGCCCTTCATGTCCATCGGAAAGGTCTGGCCGATCTTGTAGGTGGTCAACCCAAGGCGCAGTGCCTCGTCCTCGTCGATGCCCAACAGGTCCAGCGCATGCACCAAGTCCAGCCAGTTTTTACCAGCCGCGACAAACCCGATCTTGGCGCCGGGTTTACCCCATACCCGTTTGTCAATTTTATTCGCGTTTGCAAAAGCTTCTGCGGCAAACCTCTTGTGGTCTATCATCCGCGCCTCTTGCGGAATCCAGTGATCGTTCAGCCGGATGTTCAACCCGCCCTCGGGCATGTCGAACTCGGGCACAACAAATTGCATCCGGTCGGGACGGCCATCGACAACGCTGGTCACCTCAACGGTGTCTTTCATCGTCTTCAGCCCGGCCCAAACCCCGGCAAACCGGCTGAGTGCAAAGCCATAAAGCCCGTAATCCAGAATTTCCTGCACCCCTGCCGGTGACAGAACCGGCATATAGGCATCCACCACTGCCCAATCGGATTGGTGACACACGGTCGAGGATTCGCCGGTATGGTCATCGCCCATGGCCATCAGCACGCCGCCATGCCGCGAGCTGCCCGCCATGTTGGCATGGCGCATCACATCGCCCGAACGGTCGACGCCCGGACCTTTGCCATACCAAAGACCAAACACACCGTCATAGCGCCCCTCACCGCGCAGTTCGGCCTGTTGGCTGCCCCATAGCGCGGTAGCGGCCAGATCTTCGTTCAGGCCCGGCTGAAACAGCACGTTGGCTTGTTTAAGGTGCTTTTCGGCCCGCATCATCTGCATATCGACCGCCCCCAAGGGCGAGCCCCGATAGCCTGTCACGTACCCTGCGGTCTTCAACCCCGCCCCCCGGTCGCGCGCGGCCTGCATCAACATCAGCCGGACCAAAGCTTGCGTCCCGTTCAACAATACGGGCGATTTCTCCAGATCGAAGCGGTCACTGAGGGATACTGTCGGTTTGCTCATCGTGCGCCCCCTTTCGGTGCGTTGGATATGATCAAATATAGAGCATTATTAGGTCACAATCTATGACCTACAAAGGAAAATTTCATAATTCCTTGCCGGTATCCCTGTGGCTTCAAAGCGGTTTTCTGCTATTGCGTGACAGTGGTTCAGGTAAATTGAAAGTTGCTTCGATGGATTGGGATAAGCTCAGAATCTTTCACGCGGTGGCCGACGCTGGCAGCCTGACACATGCGGGTGATCAGTTGCACCTGTCTCAATCGGCGGTGTCGCGACAAGTGCGCGCGCTGGAAGAATCGCTGAACACCACACTTTTTCACCGTCATGCGCGCGGGCTTATTCTGACAGAACAGGGCGAATTGCTGTTTGATGCCACCCGCGCGATGCTTAAACGGCTTGACGCCGCCACCGCGCGTATCCGCGACAGCGAAGAAGAAGTGTTCGGCGAATTGCGCGTGACCACCACCACCGGCTTTGGCACCTTGTGGCTGGCACCGCGCCTGCCGCAACTCTACTCCAATTACCCCGACCTCAAGATTGACCTGATGCTGGAAGAACGCGTGCTTGACCTGCCCATGCGCGAAGCCGATGTCGCCATCCGCATGAAAGAACCCAGTCAGGCCGATCTGATCCGCAAGCGCCTGATGAGCGTAACCATGTGTCTTTACGCCTCGTCCGACTACGTGGCGCAGCACGGCATGCCCGCCACCACGGCCGATCTGCATCACCACCGCCTGATCTGCCAGAACCCGCGCTCGGCGCAGGTGGGGGCCGGGGCGATGCTGATCAACGAATTGATGACGCACGATATTCCATCGCTGCTGACCGTGAACAATTACTTTGGTGTGTTGCAGGGGGTTCTGCACAATCTGGGCATTGGCGTGTTGCCCGATTACCTAACACATGAATACCCCAATCTGGTGCAAGTCCTGCCGGATGTGCATTCGGTCGACGTGCCTGTTTTCCTCGCCTACCCCGAAGAATTACGTCATTCCAAGCGCATCGCTGCGTTCCGCGACTTCGTGCAGGAACAGATTTTGAGCTACCGCAAAAAGCGCAGGGAACAATCAGAAGGCTGATCTTTTGTGCAGCCCGTGATTGAGGCATGCGCGCAACGCATATCGGGCATGCTGCAACTGCGGCATAATTGCCCTTGATCGGTCGAACACCAATCCCTAAATCCCGGTCATGACGGTGATCGCCAAGCGCATCACTTTCATACCTCCCTGTTGGACTATGGCCGAGCTTAGTGCTCGGCCTTTTTTTTGGGCAATCGGCAAAATCAATTCCCTGTTTGCCCGCTTTATATGCGTCGCGCCTGTTTTGCGGTCAGATTGCCTGACGGCTTCGGTCAGATCACAGGGAGTTCCGGCCCCGCCAAGGGCGACAAGGCGCGCGGTGCGCCATCGGTGATCACGATATTTTCTTCATGCACCATGATACGCCCCGGCGCGGTGTCTATCCCCGGCTCCAGCGTGATCACCATGCCGGGCCGCAACTCGGTCTGGTCTTTCGCCGTCAGCGATAGCCCCTCGGTCAGCTGCATCCCCAATCCGTGCCCCAGACGCCCCGCGCCATCCGTGCCGCCAAGGATTTCGGCCATGACGCGCCAAACATCACAGGCCCGCGCACCGGGCCGCGCCGCGTCAAGCCCCGCTTGCGTGGCTTCAATCAAACGGGCATGGGCGGTATATTGCGCCGGGGTGGCGCAACCGATTGCGAAATTCCGGTCAAAATCACAAAAATACCCGTCCCACACCGCGCCGGTATCCAGCATTAGGATATCGCCCTTGGCCAGCGGCGCATCGGTGGCAGGCGAGATCACATCGCCATAACCGTCCGGGCCAGCACCGCCCGCCAGATAGGGCACCCAATCGGCCCCTTCCTCCAGCAACAGGCGCTGAAAATCACGAAACACCCGGCTAAGCGGCACGCCCGGCGCGGCAATCTCGCCCACACGGGCAAACGCCCTGCCCGCGATGGCACAGCTTTCGGCAATCTTGGCGATCTCGGCCCCGGATTTTATCGCACGGCACCGCGCCACAATGCCCTGATCATCGCTGAAGGTCAGCCCGCTGGCCTGTTTCAGCCGCTCGAATTCTGCCAGAGGCATACGCAGGTGGCTTTCCGGCCCCGATGGCAACCCGACAGGGCCGCCTGTTTCGCGCAAGGCCGCAGACAAAAGACTTATCCCGTCATCCTCGGGGTCGGGCGCGGCCCATGTGCGGATATCGTTGATCCATGTCGCGCCCATAAGTGCTGCCCCGATTGGCGGGATGACCGCCACCGGTTCGCCCGCCGCAGGCACAATCAGAAACCAAGGGCGGCTTGGGCTTTCCCAAAACCGGGTCAGAAAGCCGGTGAAATAGCGTATCTCGGGCTCGGTGGTCAGCAGCAGCGCCTCCAGCCCCACCTTGGCCATACCCGCCTGCGCGCGGGTCAAACGGCTGTGATACTCGTCCACCGGGAAGCCCCG
>DATFJQ010000145.1:0-9244 GCA_035269125.1 Roseovarius sp. | reverse complement strand
AAATGGTGATGCCCGGTGACAACCTGAAGTTCGAGGTTGAACTGATCGCACCGATCGCCATGGAAGACGGCCTGCGTTTCGCCATCCGTGAAGGCGGCCGCACCGTCGGCGCCGGCGTCGTCTCGAAAATCATCGAATAATCCTAAAGGCTCCGGGCCATGGTCCGGGGCAAGGGTTCGACGAGGGGGGCCAGAATGATCTGGCCCTCCTCCTATCAACTCCAACGCCGTGAAAGGCCAGATTGATGCAAAGTCAAAATATTCGCATTCGGCTGAAGGCTTTCGATTACCGTGTTCTGGATGCCAGCACACAGGAAATCGTGAACACCGCCAAGCGGACAGGTGCCGCTGTGCGGGGCCCGATCCCTTTGCCGAACAAGATTGAGAAATTCACCGTTCTGCGTGGTCCCCACGTGAACAAGAAATCGCGCGACCAGTTCGAGATCCGCACGCACAAGCGTCTGCTCGACATCGTTGATCCGACGCCGCAGACCGTGGACGCGCTGATGAAGCTCGACCTCGCCGCTGGCGTTGACGTGCAGATTTCAGTTTAAGGAGGGCAAGAATATGTTGCGCTCTGGCGTTATTGCAAAAAAAGTCGGCATGACCCGGCTGTTCATGGATGACGGTCGTCAGGTTCCTGTCACCGTTCTTCAGTTGGACAAGCTGCAGGTTGTCGCACAACGGACCCCCGATCTACACGGCTATGCCGCGGTTCAGCTGGGTGCCGGTTCGGCCAAGGCCAAGCGGGTCTCTCAGGCCATGCGCGGACACTTTTCGGCCGCCAAGATCGAGCCCAAGCGCAAGGTTGCGGAATTCCGCGTTGCGCCTGAAAATATGATCGCCGTAGGCGAGGAAATCACCGCTGACCATTACTTCGAAGGCCAGTTCGTGGATGTCTCGGGTACTTCGATCGGTAAAGGCTTTGCCGGTGCCATGAAGCGTCACAACTTTGGCGGCTTGCGGGCCAGCCACGGTGTGTCGATTAGCCATCGTTCGCACGGTTCGACCGGTCAGTGTCAGGATCCGGGCAAGGTTTTCAAAGGTAAGAAAATGGCCGGTCATATGGGCGCCGCCCGCGTGACCACGCAGAACCTGCAGGTTGTTCGCACCGATGCCGACCGTGGCTTGATCATGATCAAGGGCGCTGTTCCCGGCTCCAAAGGTGGCTGGGTCACGATCAAGGATGCGGTGAAAAAGCCGTTCCCTGAGAACGCGATCCTGCCCGCCGCGCTGAAATCCGCCGCGGAGGAAGCCGCCAAAGCCGCCGAGGAAGCTGCCGCACAGGCCGCCGCCGAGGAAGCCGCAGCAGCAGAAGCCGCCGCCGCCGAGCAAGCCGCCGAAGAGGCCGCTGCCGAGGCAGAGGCCGAGAAGAAGGACAGCGACGCATGAAACTCGACGTGATCAAACTGGACGGTGGCAAGGCCGGCTCGGTCGATCTGGGCGAAGAAATCTTTGGCCTGGAACCGCGCGCCGACATTCTGCACCGTGTTGTCCGCTGGCAGCGTAACAAGGCGCAGCAGGGCACGCACAAGGTCAAGACCCGGTCGGAAACCAGCTATTCCACCAAGAAGATCTACCGCCAAAAGGGCACCGGTGGCGCACGCCACGGCGACCGTAACGCGCCGATCTTCCGCAAAGGTGGTATCTACAAGGGCCCGACCCCGCGCAGCCATGCGCATGATCTGCCGAAAAAGGTTCGTCAGCTTGGCCTCAAGCTCGCTCTGAGCGCCAAGGCGAAAGCCGGTGAACTGGTCGTGATCGACACCGCCGCAGGCGATGGCAAGACCAAAACGCTGGCCAAGCAGGTCAAGGATCTGGGCTGGAAACGCGCCCTGATCATTGACGGTGCGCAGGTGGATGCCGATTTCGCCAAGGCCGCAGCCAATATCGACGGGCTGGATGTCCTGCCGTCGGTGGGCGCAAATGTCTATGACATCCTCAAGCGTGACACTCTGGTGATCACCAAAGCGGGTGTCGAAGCACTGGAGGCTCGTCTGAAATGAGCGCGAAACCCGAACACTATGACGTGATCCGCAAGCCGGTCATCACTGAAAAGGCCACCATGGCGTCGGAAAGCGGCGCGGTCGTCTTTGAAGTGGCGATCGATAGCAACAAACCCCAGATCAAAGAGGCTGTCGAAGCTCTCTTTGGTGTGAAGGTTAAGGCGGTCAACACCACGATCACCAAAGGCAAGCAGAAGCGTTTCCGTGGCCAGCTTGGCCGCCGGAATGACGTGAAAAAAGCCTATGTGACCCTCGAAGAGGGTAACACGATCGACGTCAGCACCGGTCTTTGATCGGTCCTGCGGGGCCGTCCCGCATTGCAAACAGAGCTCCGGCGACCGCGAGGTGGCCGGAGTTTTTTCTTTGATAGCCCGGGGTTTGCATCTGTATTCCGAACGCCAAAGAAAAAGGGCGCCCCGATGGGACGCCCTAGAAAACCGAATGTCTGAGGATCGGATCAGACGGCGAGGTTGGGGATGATCTGCTTTTTGCGGCTCATCACGCCGGGCAGGACGACGGTATCGCCATCAACCGATGCGCCAAACGATTTCTCGGCGACCGTTTTCACCAGATCGTTGGGCACCAACAGGGTGGCTTCTTCGTTCAGAATATCGACGACGAACAGTAGAACCTGATCAACGCCATCTTCGGCCGCGACCGAAGTCATCGTGTCCATCAGGCTGGCCTTACGATCCAGCACCATGCCCGGCGCGGTGGTTTCCAGAACGCTGACGCGGAACTTGGTGTCATCGACGGCGTATTCTTTGGAATCCATTCGGATCAATTCGGCGTCGGAAAACGCGCTGACATCGGATTTGGCGGCGAACATCTCGGCGGCGTAATCGCTGATATTCACATTCAGGTCCGCGGCCAGTTGTTGTGCAACCTCGCGGTCATGGTCGGTGGTGGTGGGGCTGCGGAATTCCAGCGTGTCTGACAGGATGCAGGTCAGCGCCGCGCCTTTGATGGCTTCGGGCATCTTGGCGGCGTCGTCGCCCATCAGATCGACCATGATCGTCGCGGTGCAGGCCAGCGGGCGAACGGTAATGTCAATCGGGCCTTTGGTTTCCAGGCCGCCAACCAGTTTGTGATGGTCGATGATCGCGCGCACGTCAGCCGCGTTGATGCTGTCGGGCAGTTCGGCCGGGTTGTTGGTGTCGACGATCACGCAGGGCTGGTCGGCCTCAATGTCGGCAATGATGCGCGGCTTGGGCAGGTTCCATTTTTCCAGCATAAAGGCGGCTTCGGTGTTGGGTTCGCCCAACAGAACGGGTTCGGCCTTGGTGCCCTGCACTTCGGTCATATACCACGCCCAGATGATGGGCGAACCGGTGGAATCTGTGTCGGGGGATTTATGGCCGAAAACAAGATGCGTCATTGATACTATCCTTGCGAATTTGGAACGGATTTGCGCGCCTTATAGGGCGATCAATCGGCCTTGTCACCCGTGCATGCCGCGCTGCGGCGACGTGGTGGCGGCCGTTGCATAGGCGCCTCAGGTCATCGCGGATGTGGCCTGTGTGATCAACACGACACCAATTCCGACAAAAGTATAGCCCACCAGCATCAGCGCGCCGTCGCGGGCAAACATGGCCACGGCAAACACCGCCATCGCCGAGGCGAGAATCGATGTCAGGAACGGGACGAATTCAATCGCGGGCATAAAGAAGGACACTGCGCAGAACACGCAGAGCGCGGGCAGGTTGCCGGGCCGGTCGGTAAGTCTGATCAACCGCTTGTGCAGAAAAGGATCGACCCGGCGCAGCATCGGGCGCAAGCGTTCGACCATGGCCGAGACCCGTTCTGCGTGTAGCGAACGCCGCAAAATGACATCCGGCAGCCACAGCCGTTTTTGACCGATCAGCAATTGCACCGCCACAAGGCCCACGATGGCCGACAGAACCGATGGCACACCCGGAACCGCCGACAAGGGCGACACCATCGCAAGGCAAGGCAGTAGCAAAAGCGGGATCAAACTGCGCGGGCCAAGCAAGCTGATTATATCCCCAACCGAGATATGACCATCGCCGGTTTCCTCGTCGATGAAATCCAGCAGCTCCAGCAACCCGGCATCTGGATGCAGCACTGGTTTTCGGTCAGACATGGGTCAGAATGGCAAAGGCTTGATGTCAAAGCCCTCGGTTTCCAAGAGCTTCAAAACCCCGGTGTCACCCGGCAAATGCGCCGCGCCTACCGCCACGAACAACCGGTTTGCGGGCGTGGTCAGCAATACATCCATCCACGCGGTGTTGCGGTCCGTCAGCAACAGGCGTTCGAATTGGTCGAAGTCCTGTGCAGCGCTGTCGCCGCCATAGGTCAAAGAAACCGCACGCGAATAGCTCCAGATCAGGGCGACCTCTTGGGACAGGTAGCGTTGACGTAGGGTATAGGCCATGTCGTCCGGATTGCCGGGCCATGCAAAAAACAGGCGGATCATGTCCAGCTGGTCCTCCATGGGGAAGCTGTCCAGCATGCGCAGGACAGTGCGGAAATCCTCAAGCGATTGCGTGGGGGTGCCAAGGCTTGCGGCATGCTCGCCAATCAGCTTGTCGATCCCGTCGCCCTGCATCGCGCCATTGCGCGCCTCGCACGGGCCGATCCCCAGCATCATTGCCGCCCAGACCGGTTTGAACTTGGCGGCGAAAAACGCCGGAATCGACCGGGCGCGCATTTCCTCCGCAAAGCGCTGCCAATCCGCCTCACCCAGAAGGTCGGGCAGGGTTTGGCCTTCGGTGATGAACATCAGTGACGGGTCAGCGGCAAGCGCCTGCTCCATGGCTGCTTGATCATCGTTCGAGACTTCCAGATAAACGGCGTCGGCCACTTCGATCAACGGGCTGAGCCGGGCCAGATGGTCTGCGGTTTGCTCATGCGGGAAATGATAGGTGCCGAACAGGGTGATCTGTGTGTTCCCGCGCGTCGCATGCCACAAAAGCCCTTCGGAATAGGGCATTTGCGCGGCTTCATTCTGCAACGCCTCGCGCTCGGGGGCGGGCATGGCGGCGATCATGTCGGTGCCCTCGCATCGCGCGAATGCGGCGATGGGTTGCAGGCAGGCCAACACTATGAACAGAACACGAAACATCGACACCTCCGGTTGCAGCTGGCGCCAAGCTATCGCGGCCAAACCGGCCCGGCAATCCAGCCCTGTTCTGAACAATGCAAAAAATTTGGCGGGACTTGTTGACAGCCCCCCCGCACGTCCTTAGCTATGCGCCGTTAGCACTCGCATGATCTGAGTGATAACGGGTTCCGATCCGGAACCCATTAGGGAGAAACTTTGAGCCAAGGAGCCAAAGACATGGCATTCAAACCGCTGCATGACCGCGTGCTCGTACGCCGCGTTGAAAGCGAAGAAAAAACCTCGGGCGGGCTGATCATTCCTGACAGCGCCAAGGAAAAGCCCCAGCAGGGCGAAGTCGTCGCCGTGGGCGATGGCAGCCGCAAAGATAGCGGCGAGCTGATCGAAATGTCCGTCAAGACGGGTGATACCGTCCTGTTCGGCAAGTGGTCCGGCACAGAAATCACCCTCGACGGTGAAGAGCTGCTGATCATGAAAGAAAGCGACATTCTGGGCGTAATGGGCTGATCGCACCGATCCCAAACGCACATCACTGAGCTGAATAGTCAGGATAGACGCATATGTCTGCAAAAGACGTGAAATTCGATACCGATGCCCGCAACAAAATGCTGCGCGGCGTCAACATCTTGGCCGACGCGGTCAAGGTAACCCTTGGCCCCAAAGGCCGTAACGTGGTTCTGGACAAATCCTTTGGCGCGCCGCGCATCACCAAAGACGGTGTGTCGGTTGCCAAGGAAATCGAACTGGAAGACAAGTTCGAGAACATGGGCGCGCAGATGGTCAAAGAAGTGGCCAGCCGCAC
Source organism: Roseovarius sp. (assembly GCA_035269125.1). Taxonomy (GTDB): domain Bacteria; phylum Pseudomonadota; class Alphaproteobacteria; order Rhodobacterales; family Rhodobacteraceae; genus Roseovarius. The sequence goes on along the minus strand of DATFJQ010000145.1, from coordinate 3,355 downwards.
CAATGACGAAGCCGGCGACGGCACAACCACTGCGACCGTTCTGGCGCAGGGCATCGTCAAAGAGGGCATGAAAGCGGTCGCAGCGGGCATGAACCCGATGGACCTCAAGCGCGGCATCGACCTGGCCACCGCCAAGGTCGTCGACGCGATCAAGAACGCCGCCCGCCCTGTCGAAAACTCGGACGAAGTTGCGCAGGTTGGCACTATTTCCGCCAACGGTGAAGCTGAAATCGGTCGTCAGATCGCAGACGCGATGCAGAAAGTCGGCAACGACGGCGTGATCACTGTCGAAGAAAACAAAGGCACCGAAACAGAAACTGACGTTGTCGAAGGCATGCAGTTCGACCGTGGGTATCTGTCGCCCTACTTCGTCACCAACTCGGACAAGATGATTGCCGATCTGGAAGACTGCCTGATTCTGCTGCACGAAAAGAAACTGTCGTCGCTGCAGTCGATGGTGCCCCTGCTTGAGCAGGTGATCCAGTCGCAAAAGCCGCTGCTGATCATCGCCGAAGACGTAGAAGGCGAAGCGCTGGCCACCCTCGTGGTCAACAAGCTGCGTGGCGGCCTCAAGATCGCTGCCGTCAAGGCGCCGGGCTTTGGCGATCGCCGCAAGGCCATGCTGCAAGACATCGCAATCCTGACCGGCGGTCAGGTCATCAGCGAAGATCTGGGCATGAAGCTGGAATCGGTGACCATGGACATGCTGGGATCGGCCAAGAAAGTGTCGATTACCAAGGATGAAACCACCATCGTTGAAGGTGCTGGCGAAAAGGCCGAGATCGAGGCGCGCGTCAGCCAGATCCGCACCCAGATCGAGGAAACCACCAGCGACTACGACCGTGAAAAGCTGCAAGAACGCGTTGCCAAACTGGCTGGCGGTGTGGCTGTCATCCGCGTTGGCGGCATGACCGAAGTCGAAGTGAAAGAGCGTAAAGACCGTGTCGATGACGCGCTGAACGCAACCCGTGCCGCCGTTCAGGAAGGCATCGTTGTTGGCGGTGGCGTGGCCCTGATCCAAGGTGCCAAGGCGCTGGACGGCCTGACGGGTGAAAACCCTGACCAGACCCGCGGTGTTGAAATCGTGCGTCTGGCTCTGGAAGCTCCGCTGCGTCAGATCGCGACAAACGCCGGTGTTGATGGCTCGGTTGTGGCTGGCAAGATCCGCGAAAGTGACGATCTCAAGTTCGGCTACAACGCTCAGACTGAAGAATATGGTGACATGTTCAAGTTTGGCGTGATCGACCCGGCCAAGGTTGTTCGCACCGCTCTGGAAGATGCATCTTCCATTGCCGGCCTGCTGATCACCACCGAGGCGATGGTTGCCGACAAGCCGCAAAAAGAAGGCGCTGCTGCCGGTGGCGGCATGCCCGACATGGGCGGCATGGGTGGCATGGGCGGCATGATGTAATCTGCCGCACATCTGTGCTAACGGATTGGGGTCGCCTTTGGGCGGCCCCTTTTCCTGTGTGAGGTTCCCATGCTGCAATCCCCCGGTTTCACCCGTCCCCTGCATCCCGGCGAGGAAGTTTCAGCAGATCGCCTTTTGCGTCTGTCTTATGATAGTGACGCCAAGGCAGGTTTGGTTCGCGCCTTACGCAAAAGCGGGGCGATGGCCGGGGAAATGGTGTTGCCCTACGATGATCAGATCATCGGCTATTATGTCCTGTCGGCCATGATACAGCCCAAGGGTTGGTTGTGTCTGGCAGCTGTGGCCATTCATCCTGATTGGCAGGGCCAACGTCACGGCAAGCGGATGATCGGGCAATTGGCCGAATGGGCGCGGCTGAGCGGTGTTCATGTGGTCGCCACAGACGCCCACGAATTTCTTATGCGCGCGGGGTTCAGCCAGACACGCGCCGCCGGGCTGACATCGCCCTTGTCCCCGGCAGACATAACGCTTGCCGGGCCGGGCCGTGATGCGCCGCAACAGGCGCTGAGGTTTCCCAAACCGTTTGGCCTGTCTTGATGCGGCTGTTTCTTTTAACCGCGCTGACGATGGGGGCGTTTGCCGCCAATTCCATCCTGAACCGTATGGCCTTGGCAAGCGGCACGATTGACCCGCTCAGCTTTGGGGCGATTCGTCTGGTGGCGGGGGCTGTGGCGCTGGCCGGTCTGGCCATGGCCTTGCGCGGCACTCTGCGGCTTTGGGGGCCGGGCCGGTGGGCCGGAGGGCTGTCTCTTTTGGTCTATATCTTCGGGTTTTCATTGGCCTACACGCAGCTTGATGCCGGTCTGGGTGCCTTGATCCTGTTTGGCGTGGTGCAGATCACCATGTTTGCTGGGGCCGTTCACGGCGGGCAAAACCCGCCGCCCCGCCGCTGGCTGGGGGCGGGGCTGGCGTTTGCCGGGCTGGTCTGGCTGCTGTGGCCGCTGTCCGGGGACAAGGCGCAACAGATCAGCCTGTGGCATGGCGGCTTGATGGCCTTGGCCGGGGTTGGGTGGGGTATCTATTCGCTGACCGGGCGGCTCAGCACCGACGCGCTGCAGGCCACCGCTGCCAATTTCGTGCTGACCGCGCCGTTGGCCGGGTTGTTGCTGGCCGCACTTTGGGCATTGGATGCAAACGAAATGCCGGGCGCGGAAGGCGTGGCGCTGGCCGTTCTGTCAGGGGCCGTGACCTCGGGGATGGGCTATGCGCTATGGTATGCGATCCTGCCGCGACTGGATGCGGGGCTTGCCGCCGTGGCGCAATTGACTGTTCCGGTCTTGGCCATGGCCGGTGGCGTGCTGCTGTTGTCCGAGGTGCTGACACTCCGGTTTGCACTGGCGATCCTCATTGTGCTGGCGGGTGTGGCCCTATCGGCACTGCCTAGGCGTCAAACCAAATCCCGGTGACCTCCAAGTCAACTGTTCCGGTGGGCTTGGGCCATTCCACCAAATCGCCGACACGCGCCTCCATCAAGGTGCGTGCCAAAGGTGAAAACGCTGCGATCAGGTGCTGGTCGGGGTCGGATTCATCTTCGCCGACAATGGTGTAACGCATCGTTGCGCCGTCTTCGTCCACTACCTCGACCGTGGCACCAAAGCTGACATGCGTCACCGGGCCATCAGGCGGCGTGATCAGAATGGCCGAGGCCAACCGCGCCTCGACATAGCGCAGATCGCGTTCGGCCACGGCCAGCGGATAGCCATCGGCCAGATAGTCCACATTGTCGCGCAGGCGGGCAATCTCGGCCTCAAGCGCCTCGGCCCGTGCGCGCAACTGCGCCATGCCGCGCGGGGTCACGTGGTTGGGGTGCGGGCTGATCGGCAGATCGGGCAGGCGCTGTGGGCCGCTGCCGTCCTCTTCTTTGGTAAAGGCTTTGTTCATCGGGTTATTTCACCAGTTGTTCCAGCGGATCATAGCCCATAC
>DATFJQ010000144.1:0-7245 GCA_035269125.1 Roseovarius sp. | reverse complement strand
AAATGGTGATGCCCGGTGACAACCTGAAGTTCGAGGTTGAACTGATCGCACCGATCGCCATGGAAGACGGCCTGCGTTTCGCCATCCGTGAAGGCGGCCGCACCGTCGGCGCCGGCGTCGTCTCGAAAATCATCGAATAATTCGACGATAGTAGTGTTTCGGAAAGGGCGTCCTTAAGGGCGCCCTTTTCTTTTTTGTGCGCAGGGCAAGCGGCGTGCCTTGCCCACCCTCCAAGGGGGCGTGCAGTCCGGATAAACCGGGTTTCGGTCACGGCTGGGTCAATCCGCCGCAATCGGCGGTCGGCGTTTTGTCCAGTTTTCAGCTGCAGAAACATCCGAATTTCGGGCGCGGGGAGATCAAACCATATCGGATTTTGTCGATGTAAAACAATGCCCCCACCATTTTTCTGCATTTGCAGCATTGGGTAGTGCATACAGTGGTATTCACCTAACATATTGAAAACTTGACTTTATTTTGGATTCCCTCAGGTTTGGATAGAACCGGAGGAGACAGCTATGGACCAGTTGAACGTCAAGTCCTGGGAGGGCCGAACCGACCAGCAGGAAGGCTACATCACCGAAGGCCAAGCCGCCGAGATCCACGCGACGCTTGGCGCAGGTCATATCCCCGCACCCCGCAATGGCGCGGATATGGATCCACTTTGGCACTGGTTTGCGTTCAATCCGACTGCGCCTTTATCTGAACTGGCGCGCGACGGGCATCCCGCGCTTGGCGATTTTCTGCCGCCGGTGCGGCTGGAACGGCGCATGTGGGCTAGCGGCAGCCTGACCTTCGGCGCGCCGCTGCGCGTCGGCGAGCGGTTGACCAAGAGGTCTTTCATTCGTGGTGTGACCGAAAAAGAGGGCAAGACCGGCCCGATGGTTTTGGTTTCGGTCGATCACAAGATCTATGGTGAACGCGGGCTGGCGATCGAAGAGCGGCAGGACATCGTGTATCTGGACATTCCCGACACATTCCGCCCGCCTGCCAAGCGCCCTTTGCCCGCCAACCCGGTTGTGCAAACGCAGCAGCCATTAAGCGAGGCGTTGCTGTTTCGCTATTCGGCGCTGACATTCAATGCGCACCGAATCCACTATGATCTGCCCTATGCTCAACACGTCGAGCATTATCCCGGCCTTGTGGTGCATGGCCCAATGCAGGCCACATGGCTGATCAATGCAGCATGGCGGCACAAAGGGCGCAGGCCGCGTCATTTTGATTTTCGGGCGGTGCATCCGGTTTTTCTGACCCCCGGCGAAAATCATGAGTTGGATATTATGGGCACCGAGGATGAAACCGGCGCAGTGCTGCTTTGTACCGGGCAGAACGGCCATCAGGGCATGCAGGCCACAGCCATTTGGGAGGAAACCGTATGACCGGGATATTGAACGGAATGCGCGTGGTCGAAGGGTCTGCCTTTGTGGCGGTACCGCTGGCTGGGATGCAATTGGCGCAGATGGGGGCCGAGGTGATCCGCTTTGATCGTCTCGAAGGCGGGTTGGATGCCGGGCGTTGGCCCTTGGCCCCATCCGGGCGCAGCCTGTTCTGGTCGGGCTTGAACAAGGGCAAGAAATCCATTGCGGTGAATATGCGCAGCCCCGAGGGGCAGGAGTTGGTTACACGGATCGTGACGGCGCAAGGTCCGGACGCGGGGATGTTCCTGACCAATCTGCGTGTGCGGGGCTGGATGGATTACGAAACCCTGAGTCAATATCGCCGTGATCTGATCATGGTGACGCTGATGGGGGACAGGCATGGCCGACCGCAGGTGGACTACACGGTGAACCCGGCGCTTGGTATCCCCGACATGACCGGTCCCGAAGGCCATGACGCCCCTGTTGCCAGTGCGCTGCCGGCTTGGGACCTAATCGCAGGCAACATGGTGGTGTCGGCGCTGTTGGCGGCGGAACGCCACCGGCTGCGGCATGGCGAGGGCCAAGAGGTCGAGATCGCATTGAAAGACGTGGCGGCGGCCACGATGGGGCATTTGGGCATGATCGGCGATGCCGTCGTAAACGAGGCCGAGCGCGGCAAGGCGGGCAATGCCCTATACGGCGCCTATGGGCAGGATTTCGTATGTGCCTGTGGCCAACGCGTGATGGTGATCGGCCTGACCACGCGGCAATGGTCAGGGCTGGTCAAGGTGACGGAAACCGGCGCGCAGATGGAAGCGCTGGCCAAACGTAGCGGGCGTGATTTGACCGATGAAGGGGCGCGATGGGATCTGCGCCACGACATCACGGCCATTCTTGCGCCGTGGTTCGCCGCGCGCCGTGTCGGGGATTTCGCCGAAGAGTTCAACAAACGTGGCATCACCTGGTCGATGTTTCGCAGCATCAAATCGGCCGTGCAAGATGATCCAGATCTCAGCGAGGCAAACCCGATGTTTTCCATGTTGGATCAGCCCGACCTGGGACGGTTTCCAGTGCCGGGGTGCCCGGCGCAGTTTTCGGCCCATGCCCGCAGCCAACCCGCGCCAGCCCCCGAACTGGGCCAGCACACCGAAGAGATTTTGGGCGATGTCGCTCGATTGAGCGATACCGAGATCGCGCAATTGTTCGACAAGGGTGTGGTGCAAAGCCCGCGATATGCAGCGCGTTCGGCGGCGTAAGGGGCGCAATCCAAAGATATTTGCCGAAATCGCCGCAGAAAGTCGCGAAAGGCGACTTGATTCCCGGTGCCATGTGGCGTAATTCGGCGCTTGGTACAGGGGTATAGCTCAGCTGGTAGAGCGACGGTCTCCAAAACCGTAGGTCGCGGGTTCGAACCCTGCTGCCCCTGCCAAAACCTCCAGCCAAAAAAGTGTTATCCCGTTAGCAGAACAGCTGTCTGGGCGGTCTGCGTGGAAACAATTGGCTTGGATAACGGCCAGTGGTCGAGCTCTGGCGACAAAGTCGGAATTTCGGCGCGTAATTGCCATGATCCCGCCTTATTTCAGCCTCAGAAAAAACGTGAACCAACTGGGTCGCACGTGACGGTCTGCTTTGCTCGGACAGTCCTGCGTTGGGGGTGTTGGTGAAGTGAGTGCTGCCATGACCGATTTGTCGGAGACGAACCGCCGTCCTGCGTCTTTCTTGCCGCATGATGGAGAAGAACTGCAGGGACAGGCGCCGCCGGACGCCTGCACACAACGCTTGGCATGTGAGAATGCGGATCGTGTCATCCATCAGGTTTTGTTGGAGCAACGGCGCGAGGAAAACCGCAACAATCTGCCGCCGATTGCGCCGTCTTCCGTAGCTGGGAACGATGGAACGCCGCGCGCCGGTGCCGACGACCCGTCATATCTGTCCAATGCTGCGGAAGAAGGAATTTTCCAGCCCGACTCACGCCCGAGCGCCAAGCCGGGGTGGCTGGAGCGGGCCAAGGGTATCAAGTTGACGCGGCGGCGGATCGTGCTGCTGGCCTTGGTTGGCTTTGTGATCTGGTGGCCGATGCTGCTGCTGGTTGTTTTCTTCACTGTGATCATGGGGCTGGTGATTACATATCTGACCTTGGGGCATGACCGGTTCGCCGAGATCGCGCGAAAGCGATGGGCGCGTTTCGCGCGTCGCCGACCGAAACGGGCGGCGCGTCTGCGCCAGAAAGCTGATGCACTGGCCCTGCGGTGGGACAAGGTTCTGGACTGGCTGCCCGAACGCTGGGCCGACCGTCTGGCGTTGCCGGATTTTGCCCAAACGCAGGAGCCCCAGATCAATCTTGACGAAGCGCTGGACCCGTATGAGCGTCTGGCTGCGCGCTCTAAGCAGGGATAGGCCGTGCGCGTGATTTGGGTCTGGTCTGAAGCAAAAGGGTTTGAACCGTCGCCCCTTGAATTCGTGCTCAGAGCGGCGTATGTGCCCGGTCAACCCGTTTGAGAAAGAAGACAGCGCCCATGGCACGCACCAATCCGCTCCAGTTTATTCAGCAGGTCCGCTCGGAAGTGGCCAGAGTTGTCTGGCCAACCCGCCGCGAAGTATTGCTGACCACGGTCATGGTTTTCATCATGGCCGCATTGACCGCCGTTTTCTTTGCGCTGGTCGATCTTGGGATACGCAGCGGATTGCAGGGTGTTCTTTCTCTGTTTGGCTGATCAGAAAGAAAATCCCTTTCAAGACCTTGAAATCAGGGGCGATGGGCGGTAAGTGGCAGCACACTTCGGATCATGGCGCGCGGCGAATCGGGTTGCGCGCCGATTTTTGTTTCGGGGTATTAGGCTTCACGCCTAGGAAATTCTGGAAATTTCGGCCTGATGGCCGGTAACGACAAGGGCATGGGTCGGACATGGCGAAACGGTGGTACTCGGTCAGTGTTCTCTCAAATTTTGAGAAGAAAGTCGCCGAGCAAATCAGAACATCCGTTGCCGAGCAGGGGCTGGAAGATCAGATTGATGAAGTTCTGGTTCCGACCGAAGAGGTGATCGAGGTGCGTCGCGGCAAGAAGGTGACGACCGAGCGTCGGTTCATGCCCGGTTATGTGTTGGTGCACATGGAGATGTCGGATCGGGGGTATCACCTGGTCAATTCGATCAACCGCGTGACTGGGTTCCTTGGTCCGCAGGGTCGCCCGATGCCGATGCGCGATGCCGAGGTCAACACCATCCTGAACCGCGTTCAGGAAGGCGAAGACGCGCCGCGCACGCTGATCCATTTCGAGATCGGCGAGAAGGTTAAGGTCAACGACGGACCGTTCGAGGATTTCGACGGCATGGTCGAGGAAGTAGATGACGACAACCAGCGCCTGAAGGTGACGGTGTCGATCTTTGGTCGGGAAACCCCGGTCGAACTGGAATTCACGCAGGTCACCAAGCAGGCCTGACGTGTGAGCCGTGGGAGGCGAGGGCGCCGCGGCGCCCGGACCGGACCACACAACTTAGATCCCGAGGGGCGCGCCCTGACGGAAGTTGGAAAGAAGGAGAGGCCAAATGGCCAAGAAACTCGCAGGCACGATGAAGCTGCAAGTGCCCGCAGGTCAAGCAAACCCGTCCCCGCCCGTGGGTCCGGCGCTTGGTCAGCGTGGTATCAACATCATGGAATTCTGCAAGGCGTTCAACGCCAAGACGCAGGACATGGAGCAGGGCGCCCCGTGCCCGACCGTGATTACCTACTATCAGGACAAGTCGTTTGACATCGACATCAAGACGCCGCCCGCGTCTTACTACCTGAAGAAAGCCGCCAAGTTGAAGTCGGGTGCGAATACCCCCGGTCGCGCGACAGCAGGTTATGTGACCACCAAGCAGGTCCGCGAGATCGCCGAGGCGAAGTGGAAAGATTTGAACGCAAACGACGTGGAAGCTGCGATGAAAATCATCCTTGGCTCTGCGCGTTCCATGGGCATCGAGGTGAAGTAAGATGGCAAAGCTTGGAAAACGTACCCGCGCTGCCCGTGAAGCTTTTGCTGGCAAAGACAACCTGAGCGTCGAAGATGCTGTGGCCTTGGTCAAGGCCAATGCCGTCGCCAAGTTTGACGAGACCATCGAAATCTCGATGAACCTGGGCGTCGATCCGCGCCATGCGGACCAGATGGTTCGCGGTGTTGTCGGTTTGCCCAACGGCACCGGCAAAGACGTGCGCGTCGCCGTCTTCGCCCGTGGCCCCAAGGCCGACGAGGCGAAAGAGGCTGGTGCTGATATCGTTGGCGCCGAGGACCTGATGGAAACTGTTCAGGGCGGCACGATCGAATTTGATCGCTGCATCGCAACCCCCGACATGATGCCGATCGTCGGCCGTCTGGGTAAGGTTCTGGGCCCGCGTAACCTGATGCCGAACCCCAAGGTTGGCACGGTGACCATGGATGTCGCAGACGCTGTCAAGAATGCCAAAGGCGGTGAGGTGCAGTTCAAGGCCGAGAAAGCCGGTGTTGTGCATGCTGGTGTTGGCAAGGCGTCGTTTGACGAAGGCAAGCTGGTGGAGAATGTCCGCGCGTTTGTTACGGCTGTCTCGAAGGCCAAGCCGACGGGCGCCAAGGGCACCTACATGAAGAAGATTTCGCTGACCTCGACCATGGGTCCGGGTGTCAGCATCGACGTCAGCAACGCTGCGTCGGAATAAGAATTTGCGCCGGTCCTTCGGGGCCGGTGTGAATGGCGGGGCCGCCTTGTGGCCCTGTCCTGTCCGAGATGGAGGGTTGGGCATCCGCTCAATAATTCCTTCCTGAGATGGGGAACGAGATGAGATTCAACGAAGGTTTCAGCCTTCGGGTGATCTTGGCCTCGGGACCCTGAAATTGGACCCGAACGCTCTTGATCTGATCAAGGGCAAACATGAGCCGGGGGGAAACCCCCAAACTTGGAGTGAAACTGTGGATAGAGCCCAGAAAGAGAAAGTGGTCGAGGAACTCGGCCAGATCTTCGAAAGCTCTGGCGTCGTAGTGGTTGCCCACTACGCGGGTCTGACAGTTGCCCAGATGCAGGACCTTCGTGCGCGCGCCCGCGACGCCGAAGCATCCGTTCGCGTTGCCAAGAACAGGCTCGCCAAGATCGCCCTTGAGGGCAAGCCGTGCGAAAGCATTGGCCAATACCTCTCGGGCATGACCGTTCTGACCTATTCAGAAGACCCCGTGTCGGCCGCCAAGGTCGCCGAAGGGTTCGCCAAGGATAACTCGAAATTCGAGATCCTCGGCGGTGCAATGGGTACGGACGCTCTGGACCGTGCCGGTGTCAAAGCCGTGTCCGATATGCCGTCGCGCGACGAGCTGCTTGCTCAGATCGCCGGTATGCTGGGCGCACCCGCTTCGAACATCGCCGGTGCGATTGGCGCCCCTGCTTCGAACATCGCGAGCATCCTTTCGACCATCGAAGAGAAGGCGGAAGCTGCGTAAGCGAGCAACTGGAATATCTGCGTATGGGTAATGCCCGACGTTGGAACACATCTTTTATACGGAAAGAGCTGAACAATGGCTGATCTGAAAAAACTGGCTGAAGAGATCGTTGGTCTGACGCTTCTCGAAGCACAAGAACTGAAAACCATCCTGAAGGACGAGTACGACATCGAGCCCGCCGCTGGCGGCGCTGTGATGATGGCGGGTCCGGCAGGCGACGCCGGCGGCGCAGCCGCTGAAGAGCAAACCGAATTCGACGTCATCCTGAAGTCGGCCGGTGCCTCCAAGATCAACGTGATCAAGGAAGTCCGCGCAATCACCGGTCTCGGCCTGAAAGAAGCCAAGGAGCTGGTCGAAGCGGGTGGCAAAGCTGTCAAAGAAGCCGCATCGAAAGACGAAGCCGAAGAAATCAAGTCGAAGCTTGAAGAAGCCGGCGCTGAAGTCGAGCTG
>DATFJQ010000143.1:0-11413 GCA_035269125.1 Roseovarius sp. | reverse complement strand
GCTTGAGGGCGCGCCGGTGTTCGATGCGGGCAATCCTGCACCCGGCTTGTCCGCAGAGCAGATGAAAGACCTGCAACGCAAGCTGGCCGCGCGCGGCTATGACGTGGGCAAGATCGACGGCATTTTGGGCGCGGGCACCCGTGCCTCTGTGCAGGACATCCAGCACAAGCTGGGCTTGCCCGCCGATGCGTGGCCGACGCGCGATTTGCTCAAAAGGTTGTAAACAGCGCAACCAGCCTAGCCGCCCGAGGCCGCCAATAATTGCTGCGCACGGTCGTGGCCCAGTTTCCACGCCAGAATTTCGGCGCGCGGATGCCAATTATAGCGGCGGTCCGTCATCGTGGGCGACCAGAACAACACGCCCCCCTTGCGCCACGGGTCCAGAACGATCCCGTCAAACATGCTGTCACCCCGGCGGCTGATGATCGCGGTGCTGTGTTCCAATAGAATGGGATTCTTGGCGTTGGCAATGGCGCGATGCATTTGCAAGGTCTGGAAATTTTCGGCGTTCAGCCGCGCCTCCATGTCCTTGGCCCAATGCCAGCACAGGCCGCGCGGTTTCAGCCCCATATTGACCTTGGTGTTGTGAATAATGGCCGGGTCGGTGATCTGGTATTCGCGCGCCAGTTGGTGGGTGTACTCGTATGCGATACGAGCCGCGCGCTGCGCTTCTTCGGGGTCCACCTCTGGGCCCAGCGACAGGATCGCGCGCTCTAGCCGCGCCACATCCTGCGCTGTGCCCGCCGGTGGGCCATCGGCGCGCGGCATGGCACAAGCCGTCAGGGCCATAAGGCCAAGCAAAGCAAGCAAGCGCATGAAAACTGGCATGGGCTGTTATGATCCTGACCTGAAACCCCTGTTAGCAAACTCACCTACTCGGCGGTGCGGGATTTGTCGAGATTGTCGGAACAGACCCCACGGGGATGTTATAGAAAGAGAGCAAACCCGTTAACCAAGTTCATCAAACCCATCTTTACTTTTTCGCCATCATTACGCATGTTGATCGCCACACCGAAAGTCCTGTCAGTGTCTTCACTGAACAGGTGACCCGGCAGAGTTGCCGCTCTGCCGGGTCTTTCTTTGTCAGGGCATCACCGCCCTATCCAAAGTCAGGTGAACGTAGCGAAAATTTGGCCTATCACGCCACCATCGCCTCGGCCTTTTTCAGATCGACCGAAACCAGTTGGCTAACGCCCTGTTCGGCCATGGTGACACCAAACAGACGGTCCATGCGGCTCATGGTGACGGCGTGATGGGTGATGATCAGGAACCGGGTTTCAGTGCGGCGGCACATTTCGTCCAGCATGTCGCAGAACCGGCCCACATTGGCATCATCCAGCGGCGCGTCGACCTCATCCAACACACAGATCGGCGCGGGATTGGCCAAGAACACGGCAAAGATCAGCGCCAGCGCGGTCAGGGTCTGTTCTCCACCGGACAAAAGCGACAGCGCGGCCAGTTTCTTGCCCGGCGGCTGGCACATGATTTCCAGCCCGGCATCCAGCGGATCGTCGCTTTCGACCATCACAAGATTGGCTTCGCCGCCGCCAAAAAGATGGGTGAACAGCATCGAAAAGTTCGAATTGACCTGCTCGAACGCCGTCAGCAGGCGTTCGCGGCCTTCGCGGTTCAGGCTGGCAATCCCGTTGCGCAATTCGCGGATTGCGCCCTCAAGATCGGCCTTTTCCGAAACAAGATTGTCATGTTCTTCCTGCACTTCACGGGCGTCTTCCTCGGCCCGCAGATTGACGGCCCCCAAGGCATCGCGTTGACGCTTCAGGCGGTTCACATCGGCCTCTATCGCCTCTGCGGCGGGCATTTTCTCGGGATCGGCCTGAAGCTGCTCCAGCAAGTTTTCGGGTGTCGTGTCCTGTTCTTCGGCGATACGTTCGGTGGCGTAGGCTTGTGCATCACGCGCCGCATCGCAGCGCGCCTCGGACCGTGCGCGCGCCTCGCGGGCCTCAGACGCGGTGCGTTCGGCATCGCGTTCCCCTGCCACGGCGTCGCGCGCGGCCCCTTCAGCAGCCGAGAGGGCATCAGCGGCTTGCGCGCGGCGCGCTTCGGCGCGTTCGATCTCGGTGCTGAGGTCCGCGCGTTTCGCGGCGATGTCTTCGGGCGCGGCTGTGGCCTCGGACAATTCCACTTCGGACGCGGCCTTGCGTTCAGCCAGTTCGGCGCTGCGTTTCTCGGCGGTCTCCAAACGGTGCCGCCAGCCGCTGAGTTCCTTGGTCACTTCTTGGGTGCGCCGCGTCCGCGCCTCCCCTTCGCGACGCACCTCGTCATGCTGCGAACGCTTGGCCATCATCGTCATGCGGGCCGCTTCGACCGTCATCTTGACGTCTTCGGCCCGTGCGCGCGCGGCCTCCAGATCGCCCAGATCCTGCAACCCTTTCTCGGCCTCAGCCAATTGCTTGCGCGCGGACAAAGCCTCTTCTTCGTGGCGGGTGACGGCAAGGCCCATCGATTCCAGTTTGGACTGGGCTAGATTGCGGTCGGCCTCGGCACGGCTAAGGGCCCGATTGGCCTGATTGAGATCGGCATCGGCGGCGCGGCGGGCCTCGCGCGCCTGTTTGTCGGCCTCGGCCAGCTCAGTCAGTTTGGCGCGCAAAGTTTCATGCGCCCCGGCGGCCCCTTCGGCGCGCGCGGTGGCATGGGTCAGCTCCTGCTTCAGCTCTTCCAAACGGTTCAACTGCTGCAAGCGCAAGGCCGCCGCCGAGGGCGCATCCTCGGCCCATGCACGATAGCCATCCCAACGCCACAGGTCGCCGTCCCGGGTGACAAGGCGCTGACCGGGCTTCAACAAGGGCTGAAGGCGCGGGCCGTCCTCGGCCTCGACCAGACCAATCTGGGACATGCGCCGCGCCAGCACTTCGGGCACCGACACATGATTGCTCAGCGCGGTCACGCCGTCAGGCAAGGTTTGCGCGGCCTGATAGCCCGGCATCACCATCCACCCCGAGGGGCCGTCTTCATCAACCTCGGGGGCGCGCAGATCATCGGCCAGCGCCGCACCCAACGCTTTTTCAAAGCCTTGCTCGACCTGCAAACGGTCAAGGATCTGGCCCCCTTCGGCGGTATCGCGATCCACCAACCGCGCAAGTGCCGTTACCTCGGCCGACAGGGCATTGACTTCGCCTTCGGCTTCGGACCGTTCGGCTCGCGCCGTCGTTTCGCGCGCTTGGGTTTCGGCGCGCGCATTTTCCGCCGCGTTCAAGGTTTCTTCGGCGGTTTCAGCCGCCTTGAGCGCTGTGGCCTCGGCGGTTTGCGCCGCCTCATAATCTTGGCCCGCCCGCACCAGTGCATCCTTGGCGGATTGCGCCGCATTGCGGGCGCGCTCGGCCTCGGCTTCGCTTTTTTGCAGGGTTTTGCGGCTATCTTCCAAAAAGCGCTGCGCCGATTGGTGACGCGCGGCCAAGCGCGCCACATCTTCGGTCAGTTGGCTCAGCTCGGTTTCGCGTTCCTGCAAAATCTGCGCGGCCTCGCGCGATGCCTCGGCGGCGGCGGTCAGCCGGTCCTCTTGGCCCTCGCTGGCCTTGGCCAGTTCACGCGCTTCCCATTCCAGCCGGTCAATGGTTTCGCCCGCATCCCGGTTGAGGCCGGATTCACGATCAATATCACGGCCAAGTTGTTCGATCCGGTTTTGCAGCGTTTCAATCCGGGCGCGGGCGGTTTCCTCTTGTTCGGTCAAGGCGTCGCGCTGCACTTGCAAGCGTTGCAGAATGGCGGCGGCAATCGCCTCTTCCTCGCGCAGGGGCGGCAGGGCATCTTCGGCCTTGGCGCGCTCTTTCGCGGCGGTGCGCGCGGCGGCTTCGGCCTGTGACGCGGCTGTGGTGCGGTCGCGCAATTCCTCTTCGGCGCAGGCGCGGGCCTCGTCCGCCTCTTTCCAGCGGCGATACAGTAGCAACCCTTCGGCTTGGCGCAGCTCTTCGCCAATAGCGCGATAGCGCGCCGCTTGACGGGCCTGCCGGGCCAGTTGCGCCAGTTGCGCGGCCAATTGTTCAATCACGTCATCGACGCGGGTCAGGTTCTGCTCGGCGCCTTTCAGCTTCAACTCGGCTTCGTGCCGGCGTTGATACAGCCCCGAGATACCGGCAGCTTCTTCAAGAATGCGGCGGCGGGCCTTGGGTTTGGCGTTGATCAGTTCCGAAATCTGCCCCTGCCGGACCAGCGCCGGGGAATGCGCCCCGGTCGAGGCATCGGCAAACAACATCTGCACGTCGCGCGCGCGCACATCCTTGGTGTTGACCTTGTAGGCACTGCCCACGTCGCGGGTGATCCGGCGGATGATATCCAGCGTGTCGGCCTCATTGAACCCTGCCGGCGCCAGCCTGTCGGAATTGTCAATTTGCAATGCGACTTCGGCAAAGTTACGCGCCGGACGCGAGGCTGCCCCGGCAAAGATCACATCCTCCATGCCGCCACCACGCATGGCCGTTGGGCGATTTTCACCCATGACCCAGCGCAGCGCCTCAAGCAGGTTCGACTTGCCACAACCGTTCGGCCCGACAACGCCGGTCAGGCCCTGCGCGATATGCAGGTCCGTCGGGTCGACGAAGCTTTTGAAGCCGGTCAGTCTGAGCTTGGTGAACTGCAAGGGCACCTCGGGACATGATTCCTGTGTGACGGGAAATGTGACGGGCGGCCGCGGCTCCTGTCAACTTCAAACCCCACAATGTGGGTGGCTTGGCCAAGTTATCCACAAGATATATGTGAAATTGGCTGATTCTTGCGTGAATTTTGGTTCAACCTTCGCAACAGCGCGCCCCCTTTGAGACAGTGATTCTGGACTTTGGCCAATCGCGAAATGTCCCGCACCGGCCCTTTATCCACCCCATGCAATGGCGCGAAGACACCGGTGATGGTCGCAATCGTCCTTGACGAAATGCCCCTGTCTCGCCATACCCAATGACGTGTGGTTCCCCACCAAAGGTGCAAAGCATCGGGGATGAAACAGGGAATGACGTGACGGCGGACCCAGTCAGGGCGCCCATGCGTCAGCCGCCCCCGCGACTGTAAGCGGAGAGCGTGCGCCGGATGTCCACTGGGGAATTCCCCGGGAAGGGCGGCGACCGCAAAGACCCGCAAGCCAGGAGACCGGCCACGCTACGGGTGCGCGCACTCGGACAAGGAAACAACGGACGGGGTGTTCCGTTGGGGGACCAACCAACAGGCGGAGTGTATCCGCTGGCCCCTCCGACGACCCCCCTTCAAACACACAACCCGAAGGGGACAGAAAATGAAAAAGATCTTTGCAGTCGCCGCCGCAACGCTGGCCGCAACACCTGCCTTGGCGCACCACCCGCTGGGCGGCATGCCGATGGAAACCTTCATGCACGGCGTGATGTCGGGGGTCGGCCATCCGGTTCTGGGCTTTGACCACATGTTCTTTGTGATCGCCATGGGCATTGCCGCGCTGTTCACAACACAACGCATGCTGGCCCCGGCGGGCTATATCGCCGCCATGCTAGTGGGCTGCGGCCTGATGTACGCTGGCGTTGCGATGCCGATGCAGGAAACCGTCATCGTGATTTCGCTGCTGGCCATGGGCGGCATTGTCTTGTCGGGCCGCGCGCTTGGCACCGGCACCGCGATTGCGCTTTTCGCCGCGTTTGGCCTGTTCCACGGGTCGGCCTTTGGCGGCAGCATCGCCGGGCAAGAGGGCGGCGTGAACACGGCCGTTCTGCTGGGCTATCTGATCGGTCTGGGCGTCGTGCAATACGCCATCGCCATCGCAGCTGGCTGGGTGGTCGAGAAAATCTTTGGCGCGACCGAAGCGGCGGCCATCAATGCACGCCTGGCCGGGGCCATGGTGGCCGGTGTTGGCCTGTTCCTGAGCCTTGAAATCGTCGAAGGCCCGCTGGTTGCCATGATCGCGGGCTGACCTGACCAAACCCGGATGGGCGGCCCCGGCGCGGGCCGCCTTTTTATTTGCAATAAGGTGCTTCCATGCTGAACAGCAAAATCCCCGCCACCGTCGTCACTGGCTTTCTTGGTGCTGGCAAAACCACGTTGATCCGTCACATGCTGGAAAACGCCGGTGGCAAGCGCATCGCGCTGATCATCAACGAATTCGGCGATCTGGGTGTCGATGGTGGCATCCTGAAAGGCTGCGGAATCGAAGGCTGCGCCGACGATGACGTGATGGAACTCAGCAATGGCTGCATCTGTTGCACCGTGGCCGATGATTTCATCCCCACCATGCAAAAACTGCTGGATCGCGAAAACGCCCCCGATCACATTGTGATCGAAACCTCGGGTCTTGCCCTGCCGCAACCCTTGGTGCGCGCGTTCAACTGGCCCGAGATTTCAACCCGCGTGACAGTGGATGGCGTGGTGACGGTGGTTGATGGCAAGGCCGTGTCCGAGGGCCGCTTTGCCCATGACGTGGACGCTGTGGACGCGCAACGCGCACAGGACGATAACCTTGATCACGAAACACCCCTGTCCGAGTTGTTCGCCGATCAAGTGGCCTGCGCCGACATGATCGTTGTCAACAAAGCAGACCTTTTGGGCGATGATCAGGCCTCGGCCCTCGTCGGCAAACTGAAATCTGACAGCCGCGATGGCGTTCAGGTTGTCACATCCGTCATGGGTGCGCTGCCGGTCGATGTCTTGCTGGGCCAAGGCATCGGTGCCGAAGACGACATGGATGCACGTCACGAGGTTCATCATCACCACCACCATGATGACGATCACCACGATGAAGATGACCATGATCACCACCATCACGATCATGATCACGATGCGTTTGAATCCTTTGTCGTCACCCGCGATGAAATCGCCGACCCCGCAATCTTTGCCGAACAGGTCACCAAAGTGATCCGCGATCACGACATCTTGCGCCTCAAGGGCTTTGCGGCCGTGGCAGGCAAACCGATGCGCCTGACACTGCAGGCCGTCGGCCCGCGCGTCGACAGCTATTTTGATCGCCCCTTCGGTGCTGACCCGCGGGAAACGCGGCTGGTCGTCATTGGGCAATCGGGTTTGAACCGCGCCGCGATCGAACAGGCGCTGTCGGCCTGATCTGCCGAACCTGCGCTTCATTGTTCCCTAAATACTCAATGGCGCCACGCCGCCCCATGCAAAAGGTCTGACACGGATGCACCTGCTGGCTGCCACTCCCGGTTCCATCGACGACGGGCAAGAGCCCGTCGATCTGGGCCAGACGCCCGCCGATGTGGTCTTCATCTCGGCGGCGGATACGGAGCTTGCGGCGCTGTCTCAGGCTCGCTCGGACATGGCCGCGCCGCCCGGTTTGCGGCTGGCCAATCTGACCCATCTGCAACATCCGATGTCGGTTGATCTGCATCTCGATCACTGCGCCAGCCGGTCCCGTTTGGTGGTGGCGCGGGTTCTGGGCGGCGTCGGTTATTGGAAATACGGGGCCGAACAATACGCCGCCCGCCTGTATGAGGCCGGTGTCCCGCTGGCCCTGCTGCCGGGGGACGACAAGCCCGACGCAGAGTTGCGCGAGCTGTCAACAGTGGATGATCAAGACTATGACGCGCTGTGGGCCTATCTGGTCGAGGGCGGGCCGGACAACGCCACCAATTTCCTAAGCTACACCGGCGCCATGCTGGACGGCGGCGAAAAACCCATCGCGGCCAGCCCGCTGCTGCGCGCGGGCGTCTACTGGCCCGGCGCGGGCGTGGCCGAGCTGTCGGCTGCGCAGGCGGCATGGCACACGGATGCCCCGGTTGTGCCTTTGGTGTTCTACCGCGCGCTTGTGCAAGGGGCCGGGCTGAACCCGATCAACCGGCTGGTCAAATCCCTGCTGCGCGCGGGGCTGAATCCGCTGCCGGTATTCGTGGCCTCGCTGAAAGATCCCGTGTCGGTCGCCACGCTAGAGCATTTGTTCACCGCCGCGCCGCCCTCGGTCATCCTGAATTGCACGGCCTTTGCCGTGGGCTCTCCGCATGAGGGCGACGACAGCCCGACCAATCCGCTGACCATGCCCGCCGCACAAGGCGCACCCGTGTTTCAGGTGGTCCTCGCCGGATCCAGCGAAGAGGCTTGGGCCGACGGCCTGAGCGGCCTTTCGGCCCGCGATATCGCGATGAACGCGGCGCTGCCGGAAGTGGATGGGCGGGTGCTGTCGCGCGCGGTCAGTTTCAAGGGCGAAGCATTCTTCGACGACGCCACCGAATGCCCGATCGCCACCTATCTTGCGCAAGGCGACCGCGTGGAATTCGTGGCGCAGCTGGCCCGCAACTGGGCCAATCTGCGCCATACCCCCGAAGCACAGCGCAAGGTCGCACTGGTGCTGGCCAACTATCCCAACAAGGATGGGCGGCTGGCCAATGGTGTGGGCCTTGATACACCCGCTGGCACCGTGCATGTGCTGCGGCAGTTGCAAGACGCAGGCTACCGCGTCACGGACGCACCCGCCGACAGTGACGCCTTGATGCAGGCCGTAATGGCAGGCCCGACCAACTGGTTGACCGACCGGGTCAGCCGCCACGGTGGCGTGCGCCTGTCGATGGCGGACTATCAGATCGAATACGGCCAACTGCCGTGGGAGTTGCGCGACGCCATGCAAAGCCGGTGGGGCCCGCCCGAGGCTGATCCGTTCTTTGTCCCCGGTGACGTGGAGTGCGGGCACTTTGCCCTGTCGGTGCTGGAATTCGGCAATGTTGTTGTCGGCGTGCAACCCGCGCGCGGCTATAACATCGACCCGACCGACACCTATCATTCGCCCGATCTGGTGCCACCGCATAACTATCTGGCGTTTTATATCTGGCTGCGTCGCCAGTTCGGAGCGCAGGCCATTGTCCATTTGGGCAAGCACGGCAATCTTGAATGGCTGCCCGGCAAGGCTCTGGCCCTGTCACGGACCTGCTGGCCCGAGGCGGTGCTGGGGCCGCTGCCACATGTCTATCCCTTCATTGTCAATGACCCCGGCGAAGGCACACAGGCCAAGCGCCGCGCGCAGGCGGTGATCATCGACCACCTGACCCCACCCCTGACACGCGCCGAAACCTATGGCCCGCTGCGCGACCTAGAGGCGCTGGTTGACGAATATTACGAGGCCGCTGGCGTCGATCCCCGGCGGATCGACTACCTGCGGCGCGAGATCCTGTCGCTAAGCGCGGCCACCGGGCTGGATCAGGATGTCGGCCTCACCGGTGAGGATGAAGACACCGATCTGGCCAAGCTGGATGCCTATCTGTGCGAGTTGAAAGAGGCGCAAATTCGGGACGGGCTGCATGTGTTCGGTCAATCGCCCGAAGGTGTGCAGGAACGTGATTTGGCGATTGCCCTGCTGCGTGTGCCCCGGGGGGAGGGCAAGGGCGGCGATGCGTCATTGATCCGGGCCTTGGCAGAGGATCTGGAACTTGGGTTTGACCCTTTGGATTGCGATATGGCCTCCCCTTGGACAGGGCCCAAGCCCGCACCCCTGCAAGACATCATCACAGACCCATGGCGCAGCAACGGCGATACGGTCGAACGCCTTGAAGAACTGGCCATACGTCTGATGCAGGGCGAGGCGGACCCGCAAGGGCCGATGAGCCGCGCGGTGATGACCTATGCCGAAACCCATGTGCGCCCGACCCTGCGTGCCTGTGGCCCCGGCGAAGGGGGCGGGCTACTCACCGCCCTTGCAGGGCGGTTCGTGCAACCCGGCCCATCCGGCGCGCCGACGCGGGGGCGATTGGATACATTGCCAACCGGTCGCAATTTCTACAGCGTCGACAGCCGGGCCGTGCCCACCCCAACCGCATGGGCCTTGGGGTGGAAATCGGCCAACCTGCTAATCGAAAAGCACCTTCAAACCCACGGCGACTGGCCCCGCACGATGCTTTTGACGGCATGGGGCACCGCCAATATGCGCACCGGCGGGGATGACATCGCACAAGCGATGGCCTTGATGGGCGTCAAACCGAAATGGGATGCGGCCAACCGCCGCGTGACGGGGTTTGAAATCCTGCCCCAAGGCGTGCTGGGCCGCCCGCGTGTGGATGTGACCCTGCGCATCTCGGGGTTTTTCCGCGATGCCTTTCCGCAGTTGATTTCGCTGTTTGACAGCGCCGTGCGGGCGGTGATGCAAATGGACGAACCCGACGATCTTAACCCCGCCGCCGCGCGCGCCCGGACTGAGGGCACCACCGCGCGGGTCTATGGTGCCAAACCCGGCGCTTATGGGGCCGGGTTGCAGGCAATGATTGACGAACGGCTATGGGCCGACAAGGCCGATCTGGCCGAAGCCTATCTGACATGGGGCAGCTACGCCTATGGTGCCGCCGAAGAAGGCCGCGCAGACCGCGCAGGCTTTGAGGCCCGCTTGCGCCAAACCGAAGCCATTGTTCAAAACCAAGACAACCGCGAACACGACGTGTTGGACAGCGATGATTATTATCAGTTCGAGGGCGGCGCGGCGGCAGCGGTCAGCACGTTGCAGGGCCAAGACCGGCCGATTTATCACAACGATCATTCCCGCCCGGAACGCCCGGTAATCCGCACGTTGGAGGACGAAATCGGTCGCGTGGTTCGGTCGCGCGTGGTGAACCCCAAGTGGATCGAAGGCGTCAAGCGCCATGGGTATAAGGGCGCGTTCGAAATGGCCGCAACCGTGGATTACCTGTTTGCATTCGCCGCCACCACGGGCGCGGTGCGCAATCACCATTTTGACATGGTGGAATCCGCCTTTCTGGAAGACGACGACACCCGCGACTTCATCGAAGCCCACAACGCCCCTGCCCTGCGCGAAATGGCCGAACGCTTGCAAGAAGCAATAGATCGGGGGTTATGGCTGCCGCGCTCAAACTCGGCCCGGGCGCGGATTGAGGCGGCAATCAAAGGCGCAGCCGAATAAATCAGGCATTTGGCGGGCGCGTCAAATCACTGGCCGGCACGTCAGATCAACCAGCCCGCCGCCCAACGGCGCCACCTCGCAATCGAAGGCGCGCGGACCGGGGGGCCGGGGGGCTGTGCCTTTTCCACACTCCAGCTTGGCCAGAATAACCGCCTGATCCCCATCCAGCCGCGCCACACGGCAACCGCTGACCTGTTCGATAGCCGCCACCGCGCGCGGGGCCACGGCGGCAGGGCGCGGGGCCCATTCCATATTCACCCGGATCGCCTGTGCGCGTGTGCCATCGACGCGCACGTCAAATGTGCTTTTGCCTACTGAAATCCGCACCGGATCAACCCCGCGAAAACCCGGACCGGGGGTATCGCAGGCAGCCAAGGTCAAAATGACCAGACCGGGCAGGAAAACACGCAGCATATACCGCAGTATGCCGCGCTTTGATTAACAAACCATTAGCGCAAATTCGGCCTCTAATCACCCCCGCGACATTCCACCCCAGATACATATTGATTTTGGAATGTATATTACATTCTGAATTCAGAATGTGAATGTTCAGGAGTACCCTTATGTCGCAAACCCCACTACGCCCTGCCGACAGCTATT
>DATFJQ010000142.1:0-2737 GCA_035269125.1 Roseovarius sp. | reverse complement strand
GTCGGCGCGAGTTGGGCCGCGAGAAATTCCTTGAAAAAGTCTGGGAGTGGAAGACCCATTCCGGCGGCACGATCATCAATCAGCTCAAGCGTCTTGGTGCCTCCTGCGATTGGTCGCGCAATGCCTTTACCATGTCGGGCGCGCCCGGCGCACCCGCCGGCGAAGAGGGCAATTTCCACGATGCCGTGATCAAGGTGTTCGTGGATATGTATAACAAGGGCCTGATCTATCGCGGCAAGCGTCTGGTCAACTGGGACCCGCATTTCGAAACCGCGATTTCCGATCTTGAGGTCGAGAATATCGACACTCCCGGCCATATGTGGCATTTCAAATACCCGCTGGCCGGTGGCGAAACCTACACCTATGTTGAGCGCGACGAGGACGGAAACGTCATTTACGAAGAAGAGCGCGATTATATTTCCATCGCCACCACGCGCCCCGAAACCATGCTGGGCGACGGCGCGGTCGCAGTTCATCCATCGGATGAACGTTATGCGCCAATTGTTGGAAAACTCTGTGAAATTCCTGTTGGCCCCAAAGAGCATCGCCGCCTGATCCCGATCATCACCGACGACTACCCCGACCCCGATTTCGGCTCGGGCGCGGTGAAAATCACCGGAGCGCATGATTTCAACGACTACGAGGTCGCCAAGCGCGGCGGCATCCCGATGTATCGCCTGATGGATACCAAGGCGCATCTGCGCGACGATGGCGCGCCCTATGCCGAGGCCGCACAGCGCGCCCAAGAGATTGCGAACGGCGCCGCATTCACCGTGGCCGAGGTGGACAGCCTGAACCTTGTGCCCGATCATCTGCGCGGGTTGGACCGGTTTGAGGCCCGTAAAAAGGTGATCGACGAAATCACCCACGAGGGCCTTGCCGTGATGGTCCCGGAAAATGACCCTCGGCTGGGCAAAGCCGCGCATGTGCCCGTCGCCCCCGAAGAAGGCGGCGACCCGCGCGAGGCATCCTTGGTGCCGCTGGTGGAATCCAAGCCGATCATGCAGCCGTTCGGCGACCGCTCAAAGGTGGTGATCGAACCGATGCTGACCGATCAGTGGTTTGTGGACACCGCCAAGATCGTCGGCCCGGCGCTGGACGCCGTGCGCTCGGGCGAGGTGACGATCATGCCCGAGGCCGACCGCAAGGTTTATTTCCACTGGCTGGAAAACATCGAGCCGTGGTGCATTTCCCGTCAGCTGTGGTGGGGGCATCAGATTCCGGTTTGGTATGACGCGGACGGCACCCAATACTGCGCCGCCAGCGAGGCCGAAGCCGTTGCAATGGCAGGCGGCAAGGCCCTGACGCGCGATGAGGATGTGCTTGACACATGGTTCTCGTCGGGCCTGTGGCCCATTGGCACGCTTGGCTGGCCCGAGCAGACGCCGGAGTTGGAAAAATACTTTCCGACCAGCGTGTTGATCACCGGCTTTGACATCATTTTCTTCTGGGTCGCCCGGATGATGATGATGCAATATGCCGTGGTCGATCAAAAACCGTTCAGCCATGTCTATGTGCACGCCCTTGTCCGCGATGAGAAAGGCAAGAAGATGTCCAAATCCTTGGGCAACGTGCTGGACCCGCTGGACCTGATCGACGACTACGGCGCCGATGCGGTGCGCTTTACCCTGACGGCGATGGCCGCCATGGGCCGTGACCTGAAACTGTCGAAAGACCGGATCGCGGGCTATCGCAATTTCGGCACCAAGCTGTGGAACGCCGCCCGCTTCGCGGAAATGAACGGCGCTGTGGGCGGTGACGGACAGGTTCCGCAGCCCACAGCCACCGTCAACACGTGGATCATCGGTGAAACCGCCAAGGTGCGCGAAACCGTCGATGAGGCGCTGGACAACTACCGCTTCAACGATGCGGCCAACGCGCTTTATGCCTTTGTCTGGGGCAAGGTCTGTGACTGGTATGTGGAACTGTCCAAGCCGCTGCTGCTGGATGGCGACGACGCCACCAAGGCCGAAACGCAGGCCACCATGGCGTGGGTGATCGACCAATGCCTGATCCTGCTGCACCCGATCATGCCCTATGTCACCGAAGAGCTGTGGGGCACCTTGGGCGAGCGTCAGAAAATGCTGATCCATGCCGATTGGCCGACCTACACGGTTGCCGACCTGCTGGACAAAGACGCCGACCGCGAAATGAACTGGGTGATCTCGGTGATTGAACAGGTCCGCTCGGCCCGGGCGCAGGTGCATGTGCCGGCGGGGCTTTATGTGCCGGTGCTGTGCACCGATCTGGGCGAGGCCGAACAACGCGCGTGGGACAGCAACGAGGTGATGATCAAGCGCATCGCCCGGATCGAAAGCCTGACGCGCGTCGACAGCCTGCCCAAGGGCTGCATCACCGTCGCGGTGGAAGGCGGCAATCTGGGCCTGCCGGTGGCCGATATCATCGACGTGGCCGAAGAAAAGGCGCGGCTGGAAAAAACCCTTGGCAAGCTTGAGAAAGAGCTTGGCGGCCTGCGTGGGCGGCTGAACAACCCCAAATTCATAGCCAGCGCGCCCGAAGAGGTGGTGAACGAAGCCCGCGAAAACCTTGCCCTGCGTGAGGAAGAAGAAGGCAAGCTGCGCACAGCGTTGCAGCGTCTGGCCGAGTTGGGCTAAGGGCCAACCGTGGAACCAAGTGCCCGTTTTCTTTAAAAGAAAACGGGCCGAAATCTTTTAAAGATTTCGGCGTTTGGCGACCCTTGCACTGATCTGCGCCGGGGCCACGCTTGCATTCCGAT
>DATFJQ010000141.1:0-8810 GCA_035269125.1 Roseovarius sp. | reverse complement strand
CCCACGGCATAAATGCCATCTTTCAAATCGGCCAGAATATCGGCGGGGTCAGCCTCGCCGCCCAGCATATACGTGTTGGTCATGCGTGGCATGGGCGCGTGCGCGTAGCTTTCTCTCCGGCCGTTGCCGGTCGGCTCGACGCCCATCAGGCGGGCGTTCTGGCGGTCCTGCATGTAGCCGACAAGGATTCCGTCCTCGATCAATACATTCTTTCCGCTTGGCGTGCCTTCATCATCCACGCTGATACTGCCGCGCCGGTCAGGCATCGTACCATCGTCCAGCACCGTCACACCGGGGGCGGCGATCCGCTGCCCCATCAGCCCGGCAAAGGCCGAACTGCCCTTGCGGTTGAAATCCCCTTCAAGGCCGTGGCCAATGGCCTCGTGCAGAAGAATGCCGGGCCAGCCGGGGCCAAGCACAACATCCATCACGCCAGCCGGGGCGGGCTCGGCCCGTAGGTTCACCAAAGCGATGCGAAGCGCCTCTTGGGTCTTGGCCTGCCAATCAGCCGGGTCGATCAGCCCATCAAGGCCAATGCGCCCGCCGCCCCCGGCGCTGCCCTGTTCGCGGCGTCCGTCCTGATCAACGATCACCGACACATTGACCCGCGTCATCGGCCGGGTATCAGACACTTCGGTGCCATCGGCGCGCAAGATCACCACCTCTTGGTAAGAGGCGGCCAGTGTCGCCGTCACCTGCACAACGCGGGGGTCAAGGCTGCGGGCAAAATCGTCGATCTGGCGCAGGGTTTCGAGTTTCACCGGAAACTCGGCCCCGGCAATCGGATCCTCGTCGGTATAAAGATGTCGGTTGGTGCGGGCCGGGGCGGGGGCCATGGTGCCACCCCCGTCGCCAACAGCTAGACGTGCGGTTTCGACTGCACGCTGCAACGCCGCCTCGGAGATGTCAGACGAATGCGCATAGCCTGAAACCTCGCCACGGACAGCACGCAAGCCAAACCCTTGGGCGGCGTCGAAAGAGGCCGTCTTGACGCGACCATCGTCGAACACCAAAGCCTCGGATTGGCGGCGTTCAAGAAACAACTCGCCGTCATCAGCGCCGTGCGTGGCCTCTTGCAGGCGGCGCAAGGTTACATCGCGGTCCAGCATGGTTTCGAACGGGCGAAAGGCGTTGGTTTCGGTCATGAAATGGGGCGTCCTTGATTAAGGTGCGACATTCTTTTTTGATCTAAATCAAAAAAAGCGTCTGTTTGCCGCAGTGTCTTTCTTGTCTGGTAGCCCAGAATATGGTTTCTAGCGGCGATGAAACAACGGGATTCCGACGGATACCGGGAATTTCGCCATAAAACAGATACCGCTTCAACCGATCAGGGTACAAAATGCGACTTTTTTCCAGCCTTCTGGCCGCACTGGCCGCTTTTTCCGCTCTGCCTGCGCGCGCGCAGGACGGGCTTGAGATCATTGGCAAGCCCGAGCAGGGCGGCATGGGGTTCCAGCCCGCCGCAACCGAGCTGGCGCGCGACTTGCAGTGGCTGGATGGGATGATCCTGGTGATCATCACGGCCATCACCATCTTTGTCTGCGCCCTGTTGCTTATTGTGATTTTCCGCTTCAATCGCAAAGCCAACCCCGAACCAGCGAGCTTTACCCACAATCAGCCGCTTGAAGTGGCGTGGACGATCGTGCCGATCGTGATCTTGGTCTTTATCGGTGCGTTTTCATTGCCGGTTCTGTTCAAGCAGCAAGAGATCCCTGAGGGCGACATCAACATCAAGGTGACCGGATACCAGTGGTACTGGGGCTATGAATACACCGATCATGAATTCGCCTTTGACAGCTTCATGCTGGCCCGCGACGAGTTGGAAGAGTTTGGATACGGTCAGGATGAATACCTGCTGGCGACCAACACCGCCGTTGTCGTGCCTGTAGACAAAACCGTTGTGATGCAGGTGACTGGCGCTGACGTGATCCACAGCTGGACGATTCCTGCCTTTGGCGTCAAGCAAGATGCCGTTCCGGGCCGTCTGGCCGAGCTTTGGTTCAAAGCCGAAAAAGAAGGCGTTTACTTTGGCCAGTGCAGCGAGCTGTGCGGCAAAGACCACGCTTATATGCCGATCACCGTCAAAGTTGTAAGCCAGGAAGAGTACGATCTGTGGCTGAACGGCGCGATCGAGGAATATGCCGGCACGCCGCGCAGTGTGCAGGTGGCCTCGGCTAACTAAGCGCGTGATATGCGGGCGCGCCACAGCGCGCCCGTGACGCCGCCTTACGGTGGTCCAAGCGCCTTGGCGCAGCCCTCATGGAGACAAGAATGAGCGACGCAAGCCTGCATACAGCCAGCACGCAACCCCAAGCGGGGCAGGGCGACGCCGAGTTCGGCGACTACTTTGCCTTGCTCAAGCCACGCGTCATGACGCTGGTGGTTTTCACGGCCTTTGTCGGTTTGATAGCCGCGCCGCAAGGGGTTCACCCCGTTGTTGCCTTTGCCGCGATCTTGTTCATCGCCGTCGGCGGCGGTGCGTCAGGCGCGCTTAACATGTGGTGGGATGCCGATATTGACCGGGTGATGAAGCGCACCCGCAATCGCCCCATCCCGGCCGGAAAAGTCACCGAATCCGAGGCGTTCGCCTTTGGCATCACCCTGGCGGCGTTCGCGGTCGTCATGCTGACGCTTGCAACCAATGTGCTGGCGGGGGCGCTGCTGGCTTTTACCATTTTCTTTTATGTCGTCATCTATTCGATGTGGCTCAAGCGGTGGACACCGCAGAACATCGTGATCGGCGGCGCGGCGGGCGCGTTCCCTCCGATGATCGGTTGGGCTGCCGCGACGGGTTCGGTCAGCATCGAATCGGTTTTGATGTTTGCCCTCATCTTCATGTGGACGCCGCCGCACTTTTGGGCATTGGCCCTGTTCATGCGGTCGGATTACGACAAGGCGGGCGTGCCGATGTTGACAGTGACCCACGGGCGGCCTGCAACGCGCCGTCACATCCTTGTATACACGCTTCTGCTGGCCGCATTGGCGATCGTTACCGCGTTCACGTCGGTCGGTGGGCCAATCTATCTGACTGTCGCCGTCGCGCTGAATGCGGCGTTCATTCTTGGCGCGGTTCGCATCTGGCGCCGCGATGAAGACATGGCGGACGCCGACGATTACGCCGTGGAAAAGAAATTTTTCCGGCTTTCGCTTTACTACCTGTTCGCTCATTTTGTTGCCATCGCGCTCGAAGCTTTGCTGGTGCCCTTCGGATTGGGAGGCTGGTAAGTCGATGAGCTTTCGCAAAGAGCATGAACTGCACACACGCCGCTTTGGCCGCAACTTGGGTTTGGGGCTGGTGTTGGCTGGGTTGGTTGCGTTGGTCTTTGGTTTGACGGTGGTCAAGGTCGGAGTGGATGGGTTCACGATGCAACAAAGCAGTGAGGCTAGAGACTGATGGCGATGGACGCAAAATCAAAGACAGTAGTTCAGTTGGTCGGCGTGGTTGTATTCATGGGCGGCTTGGCCTGGGCCTCGGTTCCGCTGTATGATTGGTTTTGCCGGGTTACCGGGTTTGGTGGAGAAACCAGCGTATCTGATGTCGGGTCGGACGAGGTTCTGGATCAAACCATCAAAGTGCGCTTCGATGCCAGCAAAGAGCGGGACTTCCCATGGGAATTCAAACCCATGCAACGTGAAATGGAGGTCCGTATCGGGGAAACCGGGTTGGCGTTCTACGAGGCGTATAACCCGACCAACGAACCGATTGCTGGGCAATCCAGCTATAACGTGACGCCGTTTGAGGCGGGCGGTTTCTTCACCAAGATCGATTGCTTCTGCTTTGAAGAGCAGGTTTTGCAACCGGGTGAGCGTGTTGAGATGCCGGTGACCTTCTATATCGACCCTGAAATCGTCTCTGACCGCGATGCGAAATTCGTGCACACGATCACGCTGTCGTATACCTTCTATCAGATCGACATGCCGGAAGAGCATGCCGCTCTTGAACCGACAACCAAAAACGATAACACTCTGAATTGAGCCTTCCACGAGGGATAAAGACCAAGATGGCACACGAAAAAAATCACGATTATCACATCCTAAACCCCTCAATATGGCCGTTCCTCGCCTCGTTGGCTGCGTTCGTCATGCTGTTTGGCGCGGTGCTATGGATGTCGCCGCAAGCGTCGAACAACCAGCCTTGGGTGTTTCTGATCGGCTTTGTCGGCGTGCTGTATGTGATGTTTGGCTGGTGGTCCGATACGATCGCCGAAAACCAAGCGGGAGATCATACCCCTGTTGTCCGGATTGGCCTGCGCTATGGCTTTATCATGTTCATCATGTCCGAAGTGATGTTCTTCGCCGCGTGGTTCTGGAGCTTTTTCAAGCACGCTATGTACCCGATGGGCCCGCAAAGCCCTGCGGTGGATGGTGTCTGGCCCCCCGCGGGCATCGAAACCTTTGATCCTTGGCATTTGCCGCTGATCAACACGTTGATCCTGCTGTGTTCCGGCGCAGCGGCCACATGGGCGCACCACGCGCTTGTGCATGAAAACAATCGCAAAGATATCAAGAACGGCCTGATCATCGCGATTGCCCTCGGCTTTATCTTCACGCTGTTCCAGATCTACGAATACACACACGCGGCATTTGGGTTCTCGGGCAACATTTATGGCGCCAACTTCTTCATGGCGACGGGGTTCCACGGGGCACATGTGATCATCGGCACGATCTTCTTGTTCGTCTGCCTGCTGCGCACGTTGCGCGGCCACTTTACCCCGGAAAATCACATCGGGTTTGAGGCCGCAGCATGGTATTGGCACTTTGTCGATGTGGTTTGGCTGTTCCTGTTCGCTTCAATTTATATCTGGGGCGGCTGAAGGTGGGTTGAAAACCCAGCCACAAAACGCAAAAAGCAAAGCGCGCGGGTTTCGCGCGCTTTTCCTTTTGAACGGAGCCTGATTTGGCACGCTATATCGTTCCACTTGTCTTTGGCCTTGCCGGTATCGCGATACTGGTCAGTCTTGGCGTTTGGCAGATGCAGCGCCTGACATGGAAAGAGGGCATTCTGGCCGACATAGACGCCCGGATCGCCGCCGATCCCGTGGCGCTGCCCGCGGCACCCGATCCGCAGGCCGACCGTTATTTGCCCGTTCAAGTGGCCGGTCAGATCGGGGACCAAGCCCTGCGCGTTCTGGTCAGCCAGAAACAGGTGGGTGCGGGGTATCGCGTGATCTCAGCGCTTGATCTTGGAGATCGGCGAATTTTGCTGGATCGTGGTTTTGTGAAGGTCAGCGCAGATATCCCCGCGCCGCCGCAAGGCACGGTTACGATCGCTGGAAACCTGCATTGGCCTGATGACCGCAACAGTTCGACCCCGGAAAACGATGTTGCCGACAACACGTGGTTTGCCCGCGATCTTGAGCAGATGGCAGGGGTGTTGGACACAGATCCGTTGCTTGTTGTCGCACGGGAGACGTCGTTTTCCGATGCTCCGGTTACGCCACTGCCAGTGGACACAAGCGGCATTGCCAACGATCACCTTGAATACGCGCTCACTTGGTTTTCGCTGGCCGCAATCTGGGCGGCGATGACCGGATATTTCCTCTGGCGGATGCGCCAGTCAGCCAAAGGCGAAGGCACATGAAGTATATCTCGACCCGTGGACAAGCCCCTGTTCTTAGCTTTGAAGAGGCGATGCTGACTGGGCTGGCGCGCGATGGCGGGCTGTATCTGCCCGAAACGATCCCACAGTTCAGCACGGCCGATATTGCCGCGCTTGAGGGGCAAAGCTATGAAGAGGTGGCGTTTCGCGTGATGGGCCCGTTCATCGGCGACGCTTTCACCGACGACGAATTCCGCGAGATTATCGCACGCGCCTATGCCGGGTTTGGCCACGCCGCCCGCGCGCCGTTGGTGCAACTGGACAGCGGGCATTTCCTGCTTGAGCTGTTTCACGGCCCGACGCTGGCCTTCAAGGATTTCGCGATGCAGCTGATCGGGCAGATGTTCGAGGCCGCGCTGAAACGCAACGGTCAGCGCGTCTGCATTGTGGGTGCCACCAGCGGTGACACCGGCAGCGCCGCGATCGAGGCGTTTCGCGGTCTGGATGCGGTGGACGTGTTTATCCTGTTTCCGCATGGCCGGGTGTCCGAGGTGCAGCGCCGCCAGATGACGACACCGTCTCAGGGCAATGTGCATGCCTTGGCGCTGGATGGGTATTTCGATGACTGTCAGGCCCGGGTGAAGGACATGTTCAACGATTTTGCCTTCCGTGACGCGGTGGGCTTGGCCGGTGTCAACTCGATCAACTGGGCGCGGGTGCTGGCACAGGTGGTGTATTACTTTACCTCTGCCGTAAGTCTTGGCGCACCGCACCGCAAGGTCAGCTTTACGGTGCCAACCGGTAATTATGGCGACGTTTTCGCAGGCTACATCGCAAAGCGGATGGGCCTGCCGATTGACCGTTTGGTTGTGGCCACCAACCAAAACGACATCCTGCACCGCTGCCTGACGGGCGGGGCTTATAAGCCTGATGGTGTTATGCCGTCGATCAGCCCGTCGATGGATATTCAGGTCAGCTCGAACTTTGAGCGGGCGTTGTATTATGCCTATGGGCAGGACGGCAACGCCGTGGCCCAGTTGATGGACGAACTCAAAGCGGGCGGGTTCACCGTCAGCCAAGGGGCCTTGCAGGCCCTGCGCGAGGCGTTCGACTCGGGCCGTTGTGACGAGGATGAAACCCGCGCCACCATCGCCAGCACATGGGCGGCCAGCGGGGAATTATTGTGCCCGCACAGCGCCATTGGCGTCAAGGTCGCGGATGAATTACGCCAGTCGGGCACGCCAATGATCACGCTGGCCACCGCCCACCCGGCCAAGTTTCCCGCCGCCGTGGAAGAGGCCAGCGGCATTCACCCCCCCTTGCCGGAACGTATGTCCGACCTGTATGAGCGGTCGGAACGCGTCAGCCGGGTTGCCAACGATCTGGCCGCGATTGAAACTTTTATCAAGGAACGGACCGCCCATTGACCGTCAATCTGACCACGCTCAACAACGGCTTTCGCATCGTCACCGAGGCCATGCCGGGCCTGCAATCCGCAGCGATCGGCATTTGGGTCAACGCAGGCGCGCGGCATGAACGCGAGGCGCAGAATGGCATCGCTCATTTCCTTGAACATATGGCGTTCAAAGGCACCAAATCGCGCAATGCTTTGACCATCGCCGAGGCGATCGAGGATGTGGGGGGCTATATCAACGCCTACACCTCGCGCGAGGTCACGGCCTATTACGCGCGGGTGTTGAAAGACGATGTTCCGCTGGCCTTGGACGTGGTGGCCGACATCCTGCGCAATCCGCTGTTCGAGGCGCGCGAGATCGAGATTGAGCGCGGCGTGATCTTGCAAGAAATCGGGCAGGCGCTGGATACACCGGACGACATCATTTTCGACTGGTTGCAGGAAAAGGCCTATCCCGATCATCCTTTGGGCCGCACCATTCTTGGTCCCGAGGCGCGGGTTGGCGCCTTTACCCGTGACGATCTGGTTAGGTTCGTGGATGAACATTATGGCCCCGGCCAGATGGTGCTGGCCGCCTCGGGCGCGGTCGATCACGACGCATTGGTCAAGGCCGCCGAAGCGTTGTTTGGCGATATGCCAGCCAAAGCGCCTTATACGCCCGAAACGGCACGTTTTTCGGGGGGCGAGATCCGCCGCGTCAAAGATCTTGAACAAGCGCATTTTGCCTTGGCGTTTGAGGGGCCGGATTACAGCCACCCCGATATTTACGCCGCACAGATCTATGCCTCGGCGCTTGGTGGGTCGATGTCGTCGCGTTTGTTTCAGGAAATCCGCGAAAAGCGGGGCCTGTGCTATACGATCTTTTCGCAGGCCGGCGCCTATGCCGATACCGGCATGATGACAATCTACGCCGGGACGTCCGCCGACGAAATGGCCAACCTTGCCCAAATCACGCTGGATGAGATGAAACGCGCCGCCGAGGATTTTCGCGATGACGAAATCGAACGCGCCCGTGCACAGATGAAAGCGGGCCTGTTGATGGGCTTGGAAAGCCCGTCGAACCGGGCGGAACGTTTGGCGCGGATGCTGCAAATCTGGGATCGCGTGCCGCCGCTGGAAGAAGTGGTAGAGCGTATCGATGCCGTCACGCTGGCCGATGTCCGGCGTCTGGCTGAAACCACCATCAGCACGGCACCTGCGGCCATGGCGCTTTATGGTCCGGTCGAGGCGGCCCCCAGCCTTGCCGCGCTACAGGACAGGCGCGCCGCCTGATGTTCGTGCCGCGTCGGAAAGTCAGGATCGAGACCGAGCGTCTGACCCTGCGCCAACCGCTGCTGACCGATCACCGAGACTGGTCGACGCTGCGCGACGAAAGCGCCGCCTTCCTGACCCCGTGGGAACCAACATGGGCTGACGATCATCTTGTTCGCAAGGGGTTTTCCAACCGTGTCTACTGGGCGCAGCGATCCATCGCGCAAGGCACCGCGCTGCCGTTGTTTCTGATACGACGCGAGGATAACACCCTGCTGGGGGCAATCACGCTGGACAATATCCGGCGCGGCCCGGCACAGGCTGGCACATTGGGGTACTGGATCGGCCAGCCCTATGCGCGGCGGGGTTACATGCGCGAAGCGATCCTTGGCGTGGTCCATCACGCGTTCGAGCGGCTGGATCTGAGCCGGATCGAAGCCGCCTGCCTGCCCGAAAATCATGCCTCTCGCGGCTTGCTGGAAAAATCCGGCTTTAAATACGAAGGTGTCGCGCAAAGCTATCTGCAGATCAATGGCCGCTGGCGTACCCATGTTTTGTATGCGTCGCTGCGGATGGACAGGCGCGGCCGCGCCCCTGGCCTTTAGC
>DATFJQ010000140.1:0-22498 GCA_035269125.1 Roseovarius sp. | reverse complement strand
CGCGCAATCACCGGTCTCGGCCTGAAAGAAGCCAAGGAGCTGGTCGAAGCGGGTGGCAAAGCTGTCAAAGAAGCCGCATCGAAAGACGAAGCCGAAGAAATCAAGTCGAAGCTTGAAGAAGCCGGCGCTGAAGTCGAGCTGAAGTAATCGGTTTTCCGGGGATCCCCGGAACGATTTGACAGGCTGGGCCCGGATTTTCGGGCCCAGCCGAACCTGTCTCAGTAAGGCCCTGATTGGTCAGGGGTTTTCTAAGGCGAGGTTTACGCGATCGGGAGGCCCTTGGTGGGACAAGGGCCGGGAATGGATCGCACCCGCCATCTCTGATGGACGTGCTGCTGTGGCCCGACAGTGCGCGCGCCAGTGAGAAACGAAAGGTGACCGGACACATGGCTCAGACCTTCCTAGGCCAGAAACGTTTGCGTAAGTATTTTGGCAAAATCCGCGAAGTGCTGGATATGCCGAACCTGATCGAGGTTCAGAAATCCTCGTATGATCTTTTCCTGAAATCCGGTGATGCGCCGCAGCCGCTGGACGGCGAGGGGATCAAAGGTGTGTTTCAATCGGTATTCCCGATCAAGGATTTCAACGAAACCAGCGTGCTGGAATTCGTGAATTACGATCTGGAACGCCCGAAATACGATGTCGAGGAGTGTATGCAGCGCGACATGACCTACAGCGCTCCGCTGAAGGTGACGCTGCGTTTGATCGTGTTTGATATCGATGAAGACACCGGCGCCAAATCGGTCAAGGACATCAAGGAACAAGACGTGTTCATGGGCGATATGCCCCTTATGACGCATAACGGCACGTTTGTCGTCAACGGCACCGAGCGTGTGATCGTCAGCCAGATGCACCGTAGCCCCGGCGTTTTCTTCGACCACGACAAGGGCAAGACGCACAGCTCGGGCAAGTTGCTCTTTGCCTGCCGCATCATTCCCTATCGCGGCTCGTGGCTGGACTTTGAATTCGACGCCAAGGATATCGTGTTCGCCCGGATCGACCGCCGCCGCAAGTTGCCGGTGACGACGCTGCTGTATGCGTTGGGGCTGGATCAAGAAAGCATCATGGATGCTTATTACGACACGGTTGATTACAAACTGAAAAAGAACAAGGGCTGGGTCACCAAGTTCTTCCCCGAGCGTGTGCGCGGCACCCGCCCGACGTTTGATCTGGTCGATGCGAAAACCGGCGAGGTCATCGCCGAAGCCAGCAAGAAGATCACCCCGCGGGCTGTCAAAAAGCTGATCGACGAAGGCGAAGTGACCGAATTGCTGCTGCCGTATGAGCAGATCGCCGGTAAATTCGTCGCCCGTGACATCATCAACGAAGAAACCGGCGCGATCTATGTCGAAGCTGGTGACGAGTTGACGATCGAGCGCGACAAAGATGGCGACATCATCGGCGGCACCGTCAAAGAGCTGATCGAAGCCGGGGTCACCGATATTCCGGTGCTGGACATCGATAACATCAATGTTGGCCCTTACATTCGGAATACCGTGGCGGCCGACAAGAACATGAACCGTGAAACCGCGCTCATGGATATCTACCGCGTCATGCGCCCCGGCGAGCCGCCCACGGAAGAGGCCGCATCGGCCCTGTTCAACACGCTGTTCTTCGATTCCGAGCGTTACGACTTGTCGGCGGTTGGTCGCGTGAAGATGAACATGCGCCTGAACCTCGACAAACCTGACACGCAACGCACGCTGGATCGCGAAGATATCGTGGCCTGCATCAAGGCTCTGGTGGAATTGCGTGACGGCAAAGGCGACATTGACGATATCGACCACTTGGGCAACCGCCGGGTGCGCTCGGTTGGTGAGTTGATGGAAAACCAGTATCGCGTCGGCCTTCTGCGAATGGAGCGCGCGATCAAGGAACGCATGAGCAGCGTCGAGATCGACACCGTCATGCCGCAAGACCTGATCAATGCCAAACCTGCCGCAGCCGCCGTGCGCGAATTCTTTGGCTCGTCGCAGCTGTCGCAGTTCATGGACCAGACCAACCCGTTGTCGGAAGTCACCCACAAACGCCGCCTGTCGGCGCTTGGGCCGGGTGGTCTGACGCGTGAGCGGGCTGGCTTTGAGGTGCGCGACGTGCACCCGACACACTACGGTCGGATGTGCCCGATTGAAACGCCGGAAGGCCCGAATATCGGTCTGATCAACTCGCTGGCGACCTTTGCCCGCGTGAACAAATACGGCTTTATCGAAACGCCCTATCGCAAGGTCGATAACGGCAAGGTCACCGACGAGGTGGTCTATATGTCCGCGACCGAGGAAATGCGCCACACCGTGGCGCAGGCCAACGCCAAGCTGGATGATAACGCTCAGTTCGTGAACGATCTAGTGTCGACCCGTCAGTCGGGCGAATACATGCTGGCCCCGAACGAAAGCGTCGATCTGATCGACGTGTCGCCGAAACAGCTGGTCTCGGTCGCGGCATCGTTGATTCCGTTCCTTGAAAACGACGACGCCAACCGCGCTTTGATGGGCTCGAACATGCAACGTCAGGCCGTGCCGACGCTGCGCTCCGAGGCGCCGCTGGTCGGCACCGGGATCGAGGGTGTCGTGGCCCGCGATTCGGGCGCGTCGATCATGGCGAAACGTGCGGGCATCATCGACCAGGTCGATGCGTCGCGTATCGTTGTGCGGGCAACCGCAGATATGGAAATCGGTGATCCGGGTGTTGATATCTACCGGATGCGCAAATTCCAGCGGTCGAACCAGAACACCTGTATCAACCAGCGTCCGCTGGTGAAGGTGGGAGATACGGTTCAGAAAGGCGAAGTGATTGCCGATGGTCCGTCCACCGACATGGGGGAACTGGCGCTTGGTAAAAACGTCATCGTCGCCTTCATGCCGTGGAACGGCTATAACTACGAAGACTCGATCCTGATCTCTGAGCGGATCGCACAGGATGACGTGTTCACCAGCGTGCATATCGAGGAATTCGAAGTGGCCGCGCGCGACACCAAGTTGGGGCCGGAAGAAATCACCCGCGATATCCCGAACGTGGGCGAAGAAGCGCTGCGCAACCTTGACGAGGCGGGCATCGTTTACATCGGTGCCGACGTTGAGCCGGGCGATATTCTGGTGGGCAAGATCACCCCCAAGGGCGAAAGCCCGATGACACCAGAAGAAAAACTGTTGCGCGCCATCTTTGGTGAAAAAGCCAGCGACGTGCGTGACACATCCCTGCGCGTGAAACCCGGTGACTATGGCACCGTGGTCGAGGTGCGGGTGTTCAACCGCCACGGCGTTGAAAAAGACGAACGCGCCTTGCAGATCGAACGCGAGGAAGTCGAACGTCTGGCGCGTGACCGCGACGATGAGCTGGCGATCCTTGATCGCAACATCTATGCGCGTCTGAAAACCCAGATTCTGGGCAAGGTCGCCGTCAAAGGCCCGAAAGGCGTCAAGGCAAACTCGGATATCACCGAGGAATTGCTGGACACGCTGACCAAAGGCCAGTGGTGGCAATTGGCCCTCAAAGACGAGCAGGATGCGCAAATCGTCGAAGCCCTGAACGAGCAATACGAGCAGCAGAAGCGCACGCTTGAAGCCCGGTTCGAGGACAAGGTCGAAAAAGTGCGTCGTGGCGATGATCTTCCGCCGGGTGTGATGAAGATGGTCAAAGTCTTCATCGCCGTGAAGCGCAAGCTTCAGCCGGGCGACAAGATGGCCGGTCGTCACGGCAACAAGGGTGTGATTTCCAAGGTGGTTCCCATCGAGGACATGCCGTTCCTGCAAGATGGCACGCCGGTTGATTTCTGTCTGAATCCGCTTGGCGTTCCGTCGCGTATGAACGTTGGTCAGATCCTTGAAACCCACATGGGCTGGGCCGCACGTGGCCTTGGCATCAAGGTGGATGATGCGTTGCAGGAATATCGCCGCTCGGGCGATCTGACCCCGGTGCGCGAGGCGATGAAACTGGCCTATGGCGAGGATGTCTACGACGAAGGCATCGCCGGCATGGAAGAGGATCAGCTTGTCGAGGCAGCGGGCAACGTGACCCGCGGTGTGCCGATCGCAACGCCGGTTTTCGATGGTGCGAAAGAGGCCGATGTGAACGATGCGCTCAAGCGTGCGGGCTTCGATGAATCCGGTCAGTCGATCCTTTATGACGGCCGATCGGGTGAACAGTTCAGCCGTCCTGTGACGGTGGGTGTGAAATACCTGCTGAAGCTGCATCACCTTGTCGACGACAAGATCCACGCGCGCTCGACCGGGCCATACAGCCTTGTCACGCAGCAGCCTTTGGGCGGTAAAGCCCAGTTTGGCGGCCAGCGGTTCGGCGAGATGGAGGTCTGGGCGCTGGAAGCGTATGGCGCCGCCTACACCCTGCAGGAAATGCTGACGGTCAAGTCGGACGACGTGGCGGGCCGGACCAAGGTGTACGAGTCGATCGTCAAGGGCGAGGACAACTTCGAGGCCGGTGTGCCGGAATCGTTCAACGTTCTTGTCAAAGAAGTGCGCGGCCTCGGCCTGAACATGGAACTCCTGGATGCGGAGGAGGAAGACGCGGAGTGACGTGCGAGCGGTGCGCAGTGAATGCGCACCCTACACCCACCCCGTAGGGTGTGCCCTTTGGGCGCACCTTCCCCCGCACCCTCTCAGAATTGAGGACATCAAATGAACCAGGAACTCACAAACAACCCGTTCAACCCGGCCGCTCCGGCCAAGGTGTTCGACGAAATCAAGGTCAGCCTTGCCAGCCCCGAGCGTATCCTCAGCTGGTCCTACGGCGAGATCAAGAAACCCGAGACGATCAACTACCGCACGTTCAAGCCCGAACGTGACGGCCTGTTCTGCGCGCGCATTTTCGGCCCGATCAAGGATTATGAATGCCTGTGCGGCAAATACAAGCGGATGAAATACCGCGGTGTCGTCTGTGAAAAATGCGGTGTCGAAGTCACGCTGCAAAAGGTCCGCCGTGAACGGATGGGCCATATCGAACTGGCCGCCCCTTGCGCGCATATCTGGTTCCTCAAATCGCTGCCCTCGCGCATCGGCCTGATGCTGGACATGACCCTGCGGGATCTGGAACGCGTTCTGTATTTCGAAAACTACGTCGTGATCGAACCCGGCCTGACCGATCTGAGCTATGGCCAGATGTTGAACGAAGAAGAGTTCATGGACGCGCAAGACGCGTATGGCATGGACGCTTTCACCGCCAATATCGGTGCCGAGGCGATCCGCGAGATGCTGGCGGCCATCGACCTTGAATCCGAGGCCGAGCAGTTGCGCGCCGATCTGGCCGAAGCCACGGGCGAGTTGAAGCCCAAAAAGATCATCAAGCGCCTCAAGGTGGTGGAATCCTTCCTCGAATCCGGCAATCGCCCGGAATGGATGGTGATGACGGTCATTCCGGTCATTCCGCCCGAGCTGCGCCCGTTGGTGCCGCTGGACGGTGGCCGCTTTGCCACCTCCGACCTGAACGATCTGTATCGCCGCGTGATCAACCGTAACAACCGCCTGAAGCGTCTGATCGAGCTGCGCGCGCCGGATATCATCGTGCGCAACGAAAAGCGGATGCTGCAAGAATCGGTCGATGCGCTGTTTGACAATGGCCGTCGCGGCCGCGTGATCACCGGCGCCAACAAGCGCCCGCTTAAATCGCTGTCGGACATGCTGAAAGGCAAGCAAGGCCGCTTCCGTCAGAACCTTCTGGGCAAGCGCGTCGACTTCTCGGGCCGTTCGGTGATTGTGACCGGGCCGGAACTCAAGCTGCATCAATGTGGCCTGCCCAAAAAGATGGCGCTGGAACTGTTCAAGCCGTTCATCTACTCGCGGCTGGAAGCCAAGGGCATGTCGTCGACCGTCAAGCAAGCCAAGAAGCTGGTCGAAAAGGAACGCCCCGAAGTTTGGGATATTCTGGACGAGGTGATCCGCGAACATCCTGTTTTGCTGAACCGCGCGCCGACGCTGCACCGGTTGGGCATTCAGGCGTTCGAGCCTGTCTTGATCGAAGGCAAGGCCATTCAGCTTCACCCTCTGGTCTGTTCGGCGTTCAACGCCGACTTCGACGGCGACCAGATGGCCGTTCACGTCCCGCTGAGCCTTGAGGCGCAGTTGGAAGCCCGCGTTCTGATGATGTCGACAAACAACGTTCTGTCGCCCGCCAACGGTGCGCCGATCATTGTTCCTTCGCAGGATATGATTCTGGGCCTCTACTACACCTCGATCATGCGTGAAGGCATGAAGGGTGAGGGCATGGCCTTTGCCTCGATCGACGAGGTGCAGCATGCGCTGGACGCCGGCGAAGTGCACATGCACGCCAAGATCACAGCGCGCATTGCCCAGATCGACGAGGAAGGCAACGAAGTGATGCAGCGGGTTGAAACCACGCCGGGCCGTGTCCGGATTGGTGCGATGTTGCCGCTCAATGCCAAAGCCCCGTTCAGCTTGGTGAACAAGCTGTTGCGCAAGAAAGAAGTGCAGCAGACGATTGACACCGTGTATCGCTATTGCGGGCAAAAAGAGTCGGTCATCTTCTGTGATCAGATCATGTCGATGGGCTTTAAAGAGGCGTTCCGGGCCGGCATCAGCTTTGGCAAGGACGACATGGTCATTCCCGACAGCAAGTGGACGATCGTCGAAGAAACCCGCGATCAGGTCAAAGGTTTCGAGCAACAGTACATGGACGGCCTGATCACTCAGGGCGAAAAGTACAACAAGGTGGTCGATGCGTGGTCGAAGTGTAACGATCAGGTCACCGATGCGATGATGAACACTATCTCGGCCGAGCGTAGAGATGACAGCGGCGCTGTGATGGAGCCGAATTCGGTCTACATGATGGCGCACTCGGGCGCGCGTGGCTCGGTCACGCAGATGAAGCAGTTGGGCGGCATGCGCGGCCTGATGGCCAAGCCCAACGGTGATATCATCGAAACGCCGATCATCTCGAACTTTAAGGAAGGTCTGACCGTGTTGGAGTATTTCAACTCCACCCACGGGGCTCGTAAGGGTCTGTCGGATACCGCCTTGAAAACGGCGAACTCGGGGTACTTGACCCGCCGTCTGGTCGACGTGGCGCAGGATTGCATCGTGCGCGAGCATGATTGCGGCACAGACCGTGCGATCACCGCCGAGGCCGCTGTTAACGATGGTGAAGTCGTGGCGACATTGGGCGAGCGTGTTCTGGGCCGTGTCGCGGCCGAGGATATCGTGAACCCGATCACCGAAGAGGTGATCGTCAAAGAAGGCGAGCTTATCGACGAACGCACCGCCGACGCGATCGAAACCGCAGCCGTGCAAACCGCGCGTATCCGCAGCCCGCTGACCTGTGAGGCCGAGGATGGCGTGTGTGCGATGTGTTATGGTCGTGACCTTGCACGCGGTACGCTGGTTAACACCGGCGAAGCGGTGGGCATTATCGCAGCCCAGTCGATCGGTGAACCCGGCACGCAGCTGACGATGCGGACATTCCACATCGGCGGCGTTGCCCAAGGTGGCCAGCAGTCGTTCCAAGAGGCCAGCCAATCGGGCACGATCGTGTTCGACAACGCGCAGACGCTTGAAAACTCGTCGGGTGAAATCCTTGTCATGGGCCGTAACATGAAGTTGCGAATCATGGGCGAAAACGATGCCGAACTGTCCAGCCACAAGGTTGGCTACGGCACCAAGCTGTTCGTCAAGGATGGCGACAAGATCGAGCGTGGCGACAAGCTGTTTGAATGGGATCCGTATACTCTGCCTATTCTGGCCGAAAAGTCGGGTACGGCGAAGTTTGTCGATCTGACAAGCGGTGTGTCGGTGCGTGACGTGACCGATGACGCAACCGGCATGACGCAGAAGATCGTGACCGACTGGCGTGCCGCGCCCAAGGGCAACGAGCTGAAGCCTGAAATCATTGTCGTCGGTGAAGATGGTGAACCGGTCCGCAACGAAGCGGGCAACCCGGTGACCTATCCGATGTCGGTGGATGCGATCCTGTCGATCGAAGAAGGTCAAAAGATCGAAGCCGGTGACGTGGTTGCGCGTATTCCGCGTGAAGGCGCCAAGACCAAGGACATTACCGGTGGTCTGCCGCGTGTTGCCGAACTGTTCGAGGCCCGCCGCCCCAAAGACCACGCGATCATCGCCGAGATCGACGGGTATGTGCGTTATGGCCGTGACTACAAGAACAAACGCCGTATCAGCATTGAGCCGTCCGACGACTCGATGGAGCCGGTCGAGTACATGGTGCCCAAGGGCAAGCACATCCCCGTTCAAGAGGGCGATTTTGTCCAGAAGGGCGATTACATCATGGACGGCAACCCGGCGCCGCATGACATCCTGTCGATCATGGGTGTCGAAGCGTTGGCCAATTACATGATCAACGAGGTGCAAGAGGTCTATCGCCTGCAGGGTGTGAAGATCAACGACAAGCACATCGAGGTTGTGGTGCGCCAGATGCTGCAAAAGTGGGAGATCCTTGACAGTGGGGAAACCACGCTTCTGAAAGGCGAGCATGTGGACAAGGCCGAGTTCGATGCGGCGAACGAAAAGGCGATCACCAAAGGCGGCCGCCCCGCTCAGGGCGAGCCGATCCTTCTGGGGATCACCAAGGCGTCGTTGCAGACGCGCTCGTTCATCTCGGCGGCTTCGTTCCAGGAAACCACCCGCGTGCTGACCGAAGCCTCGGTTCAGGGTAAGCGCGACAAGCTGGTTGGCCTGAAAGAGAACGTGATCGTCGGTCGTTTGATCCCGGCGGGCACAGGTGGCGCCACTCAGCAAATGCGTCAGGTTGCGCAAAACCGCGATAACGTGGTGATCGAAGCCCGCCGCGAAGAAGCCGCCGCCGCGGCTGCTTTGGCTGCGCCGTCCGAGGATGACGTAGTTGGTGGCGATGCGTTCGACAATGTCGTGGACACGCCCGAAAGCCGGGATGAGTGATCGCAAAACCCCCTAACTTTCAAAAAGCCCCGTTGGTTGATCCGGCGGGGCTTTTTGCTGACTGGTCAGCTGGTTAATCGGCCAGATAGGGTGCGATAAGCTCTGCCATTGGCACCCGTGCCCCGATCCGCCGGGCCAGCAAATACAGCCCCGCGACCTTGCGCTGCACGAACAAGGCGTCGATTTCCGGCACCGTCCAGTGTGTGCTGTCCATGCCCAGCTCTAACCCGGCCTGATGTAATTGCGCAGCCAGATCCGAGGCTGCAAAATCAAACAGGCCGCTCTGCCGCATCGGGCTGGTGGCCATCATCAGCATGTCCAGCAGCGTCTCAAGCCGTGCGGCGGGCATGGTTTGATTGAGATACCCAAGGTCACAGGCGGCATCCTGTAATGCGTGGCGGTCCCCTTTGGACCCGGCCAGAAGCATGGCCCGGAACATCCGGATGCTTGCCGGGGCGAAGTCGCGGCTGGCCCCGAAATCCAGCAGCACGATCCGGGCGGTCGTCGGGTCATAGCGATAATTGGCGAAATTGGGGTCTGTCTGCATCAGGTGAAATTCGAATAGTTCACGCAGCAGCAGTTTGAAAAGCAAGGTGGCCACATGATCGCGCAGATCTTGCGGACTGTTGGCCAAGCTTTCCAACGGGTCGCCCGGCGCATAGGTCATGGCCAGAATATTTTCGGTGGTCAGGTCCGGGTGCCGGCCCGGGACCAAAAATTCCGGGCTGTCGGCCAAAAGCGTTGCAAAACGCGATAAATATCGGCCTTCGCGATCGTAATCGGCTTCCTCATGCAGTTGCGCGCGGGCCTCGTCCAGCAGCGGGGCCATGTCAAAACCCTTGGGAATCATGCCCGATAGCCGGATGATCGACGCAACATTGGCGACATCGCTATCGATGCTACGCCGGACACCGGGATATTGAATCTTCACCGCCAGATCGCGCCCGTCGCGGGTTTCGGCGCGGTGAACCTGCCCGATTGACGCGGCCGCAATCGGCCGCACGTCAAATTTGCGAAATCGTTTTTGCCAATCGGCCCCCCATTCGCGGATCAACAGGGGCTTTAATTGTTTGGGCGGCATGAAATGCGCCTCGGCCCGCAGGCGGGCGAACACATCGGCCAGCTCGGGCGGTAGAACTTCACCGGCGTCCATGGAAATCAGTTGGCCCACTTTCATCGCCGCGCCACGCATCCGCGCCAGCTCGTCCGCCATGCGGGCGGCGTTGGCTGGCGTCAGCAAAAGGTCGCGCCAGCGTGGGCGATCCCCCCCGGCCCATTGCCGCGCCCCATTGAGCGCCATTGACCCGGCCATGCCCGAGGCCATGGAGCCAAACCGCGCCAGTCGCGCGATGCGCGTGCCGGGCACCGCCAGCGCGCGGGGGGTGGGTCGGTGCTCGCTCATGTCGACACTCCTGCAATGCAACGCCCTTAATC
The DNA here is from genome assembly GCA_035269125.1 of Roseovarius sp. GTDB lineage: Bacteria > Pseudomonadota > Alphaproteobacteria > Rhodobacterales > Rhodobacteraceae > Roseovarius. The sequence goes on along the minus strand of DATFJQ010000140.1, from coordinate 12,188 downwards.
ATAGAGCTGGCGTTGGTCTTTGCCAGTTCCTGCCAACGGTTTACATTGGCATTGGCCCCGGGCAATCTGATTGCAATTGGGCGATGCCCGATACCATGAAAAACAGGGAGAAGAGATCATGCAGAAACTGCTTGCAAAAACCGCCGTGGCGGCGATTGCTATTGCGTTTGCCGGCGAGGCGATGGCGACTGAATGGAATGTTTCGCTTTGGGGTAAACGCCGTGCGTTTACGGAGAATACGGAAAAGCTGGCAGAATTGGTGGCCGAGAAAACCAATGGCGAATTCACACTGAATATCAGCTATGGGGGCCTGTCCAAAAACCGTGAAAATCTGGACGGGATCAGCATTGGCGCGTTTGAAATGGCCCAGTTCTGCGCCGGGTATCACCGCGACAAGAACCCGACCATCACCGTGCTGGAGCTGCCATTCCTTGGTGTTGAGACGCTGGAGCAGGAACGTGCCCTGTCGATGGCGTTGTATGAACAACCGGCCGTCAAAGAAGATCTGGCGCGCTGGAATGCAACCCCGCTGATGCCCTCGCCGATGCCGCAGTATAACCTTGTGGGCCTTGGTGATGCCCCGCGCAGTCTGGATGATTTCGAAGGCCTCAGCGTGCGCGCGACCGGCGGCATCGGCTCTGCTATGGAAGCGGTGGACGCAGTGCCCACGTCGATGTCGGCCACCGAGGTGCGCCAATCTCTGGACAGCGGCGTGATTTCGGCGGCGGCGTTTGCGCCGCATGCGCATATGGCTTTTGGGACGATCGAAAACGCCACCTGGTGGACCACGAACCTCAACCCCGGCACCGTCAACTGCCCCGTCGTGGTGAATACCGATGCGCTTGAGGCGCTGCCCGATGACCACCGCGAGGCCCTGCTGAGTTCGGTTGACGAGGCGCTGGACCACTACGTTGACAATTACACCAACAATACGATGGCGGCGTGGGGCCCGGCGCTGGATGAGCGCGGGATTGAGCGCATCAGCTTTGACCAAGAGTCTTTGAACGCGTTCGAGGCTGCCGTGGCCGGGCCAGCCGCTACAGCCTGGATCGAAGACATGAGCGCCCGCGGCTTGCCCGCCCAAGAGCTTTACGACTTCGCGACCGGCAAGCTGTCAGAGCTGAAGGGCGAATAATCAGTTTACTGACCGAAAACCCCCCGCGTCTGGTTCAATCCGGGCGCGGGGCACTTTCTTAACAGACAAGGGGGCAGGGATGGCAGGTGCCGCATCTGTGCTGTCGGATGACAGCCGCCTAAGCCGGATTGACCACACGCTTTACAAGCTTGAGCGCGTCTTGGCGTTGATCAGCGGGCTGGCGGTATTTGGCTTGATGATCCTTGCCGTCGTGTCCGTGGCCGGGCGGAACTTTTTCAACCAACCTTTGCCCGGTTACGTCGATTGGATCGAACAGGCGATGCCGTTGATCGCCTTCATGGGTGTGGCCTATACGCAGCGCGATGGCGGGCATATCCGGATGGATATCCTTGTGGGCGCGTTAAAGGGCCGCTGGCTGTATCTGGCCGAATTGATCACAACATTCGCCATCCTCATCCTGATGCTTTTGCTGGTTTGGGGCACATGGGCGCATTTCGACCGCAGCTTTGATTGGAACGCCCCGATGTGGAGCCGTGACAGTTCGATGGATATCGCGTTGCCGCTTTGGCCTGCAAAGCTTTTGGCGCCTGTGGCCTTCGCGGTGCTGTGTTTGCGTCTAGTGTTGCAGTTGTGGGGCTTTGGCCGCGCGTTTTTGCGCGGCGAAGATCAGCCGGTCGCGGTGCCCTTGGTGATAGATGCCGCGACGCAGGCCGCGCTTGAGGCCGAACATGTCAGTGGTCGCGAAGACACCAAAGGGGGCCGATGATGGATAGCATCGACATCGGCCTTGCCGTCACTGGCGGCCTTCTGGTCTTGGTGGTTCTGGGCATGCGCGTGGCCTTTGCCGCCGGCCTTGCGGGCATGGTGGGCCTGATCTGGATCTTCTGGTCCAAGAAAGGCTATGCGCCGGATGATTTTGGCTGGGCGTTAACCGTGGCGGCGAAGACTGCCGGGCAGGTGCCGCATTCCAAGGTCAGTTCCCAAGCGCTAAGCTTGATCCCCACCTTCATCCTGATTGGCTATTTGGCGTATTACGCTGGATTGACACGCGCCTTGTTCGAGGCCGCGAAACGCTGGATCGCATGGGTGCCGGGCGGTTTGGCTGTGTCTACCGTGTTTGCCACGGCGGGCTTTGCGGCCGTGTCCGGGGCCAGCGTGGCCACATCTGCGGTGTTCGCGCGGATCGCGATCCCCGAAATGCTGAAAATCGGCTATGACAAACGCTTTGCCGCCGGGGTTGTGGCAGCAGGCGGCACGCTGGCCAGCTTGATCCCGCCTTCGGCCATTTTGGTGATCTATGCGATCATCGTTGAGCAGGACGTGGGCAAGCTGTTGTTGGCCGGGTTTATACCCGGTGCGTTCTCGGCTGTGGTTTATGGCGTTTTGATCGTTGGGCTGGCGCTGACGATCAAGGGCTTTGGCCCGCCAGTGCGCGGCTTTACATGGCGCGAACGTCTGGTCGCCTTACCGCCCGCCTTGCCAATTGTGCTGGTCGTGGTCACGATCATCTTCTTTGTCTACAACCCCTTTGGCGGTGACGCGTGGGGAACGCCCACCGAAGGCGGCGCAATCGGGGCGTTCATCGTGTTCTTGATGGCGGTCTGGCGCGGGATGCGGTGGACCGAATTGAAAGATGCGCTTTTGGAAACCGCCAAACTGAGCGTGATGATCTTTACCATCATCTGGGGCGTTTTGATCTATGTGCGGTTTCTGGGCTTTGCCGATCTGCCCGGCGCATTTGCTGACTGGATCACGTCCTTGAACCTGTCGCCCATGCTGATTTTGATCTGCATTTTGCTGGCTTACGCGATATTGGGCATGTTCATGGATGCCATTGGCATGCTGTTGCTGACGTTGCCGGTGGTCTACCCGGCGGTCATGGCCTTGAACGGGGGCGAATTTGTCAGCGCGGCGGACAGTGCCTTTGGTATGTCCGGCCCGATGTGCGCGATCTGGTTCGGCATATTGGTGGTCAAAATGGCCGAGTTTTGCCTGATCACGCCGCCAATCGGTCTGAATTGCTTTGTCGTGGCCGGGGTGCGGCCCGATATCAGCGTGCAGGATGTTTTCCGGGGCGTGACACCGTTTTTTATCGCCGATGGCATCACCATCGCGCTTTTGGTGGCCTTTCCGGCGATTGTCCTTTGGCTGCCGGGGCTTGTCTAGCAGATGGGCTGATCGGGGCCGGTGGCAGGTGCGCCACCCGGCCCCGAACTATGTCATTCCGCTGCGATGGATGCCGGAACAGCTGAATTGGCGATGGCCGACCATTTCAGATCGCCGTCATAGCGCCAAGCCAATGTCCCATCGTCGTCCATGGCGATCAGGTGCAGCCAGCCATTGTCAAACAGGGCCTTGACCCCGGTATGGCGTGACAGGATATCCGACATCGCCTCGCGCGGGGCTTCGATGATCACCGACAGGCGCAAGGGATCATGCTGAAACCCGTCACCATCATGCACCGACTGCCATGGCAGACCGGGGCGCAGCGCGCCGCCATTACCCTCTAGCACGCCAATGCCGCCCGCCACATTGTGTAGCAGCTTGTTGCCGCCGCCGAACAGCTTGGGCACCACGGCTGAGCCGTAGTATTGCAGGCTGATCCAGCTGGCCACGACGACCGGGGCGGTCATGATCAATTCCAACACGCCAAACCCGTCATCGGCCCGCCAATCGTAATTGTGCAGGAAGGACTGGCCCGACAGGGCGGTTCCTGTGGTGCGGTGACGTGGCGCGGCAATGAAGGCCCGGCACCCGGCCAGCCCCCATTCGGGGCGCAACTCGGCCCAGTCGGTGGCGCGGCGCGCGATATCACGCTCGGCGTTGTTGGCGCGGGGCAGGCGCGCGGCCCGTTCGGCGCGTGCCAAACGGCCCGCCGCCGTCAGCCATTCCCGCAGTTGGGCAATGTCTTTCGCCCATTGCGCTGTCGGCTGGTCCTCTTCGTAAAGGGTGACGGCGTCGGTGGTGGTGTCATGCAGGGCGGGCAGAAACAGGGTGTCTGCCGGGATGTCTATGTCCGCATCGCGCAAGCCCTCGCGCACCGCCTTGTCGTTCAGCAGACCTGCCAAAAGCCGGGCATTCACATCGCCCGCGTACCCGCCACAGGCCCCGCAATGCAACCCGCTTTCATGCGGGTTGTTGGTGACGTTGGCCCCATGTCCGGCCAGCATCACGATGGGGGCGAAATTGCGGGTCAACGACATGGCGTTCAGCACCGATTTCGCCATTCCAATGCGTGTCTCCAAGTCGATTGAGGCGTCGAACTGCGGTGTTGGTTCGGGTTTCGCTTTGTGGGGGCCAAGGCCAAGCCCGTCGCGCATCAGTTTGCCCGCATATAGCGGACCTGTGGCTTCGACAAAGGCGAAGGACGACACCGCCGCCAGCTTGAACCGGCCCCATGCCCGCTTGGCGCGTGCGGCATAGCGACGATCCAGATCGGCCTTTTGCGGCTCAGCGGCGTGGGATGTCGCGCCGGCCTGCAAAAGAACCGGCCCACGCGTTTCGGTGATGTCCGAACCGGCGCAGTTATGGCTAGTGGCCAAACCGAAAAACCCGGCAAACCCGATGGTTTCGATGCTGGCGTCTTGGGTTTCCAAGGCGCGGCGATACACCTCGGACCGCACGTCGATACAGAACGCCGCTTGCAGGGCTGGGCGCCCGTCGAATGGCAGCGCGTTGCTTGCATCAAGAGTTTCGGCGAGGCTGCGCTGCTCGGCCAGTTCGGTTGCGGTTTGCAGAACCGCGTCGATCACAAGGTCTTTGGTCGGGGTGACTGGTGTTGCGTGCTGCGCCAGAATGTCAGACCACCGCTGCGCGATCTGGTCGCGATACAGCTCAAACAACGCCTCTTCATAGACCAGCCGAATGGCCAGCAATTCGGCGGTTGTGGTGTCGTTTTCCCCGTTCAATTCGGCCTGCCACAATAGGTAGCGCGCATATTGCGCCCATCCGCCCAGAGTGATCAAAAGCCGATGATAGGCCGATCCCGCCTCGGCGGGCGTGATCCCCAATGTTTCCGAGGCCCGGCCCACGGCCCGCCACGGGGAACGTGCGGTTTCAGAGACAAATGCGCCAAAGCCTTTCAACCCGTGGATTTCCGGTGTCAGGTCGCGCGAGGCAAACTCGCGCCACGCGTTGAAGGCACCGCCGGTGCGGGCAGGTTGCCAAAGGGCTTGACCCTTGTCGAAATAGCTGGCGGCCCATGCGCCGATACGTTCGTCGATTAGGCCGGGCCAGTCTGTGCCCGAGACATCCGCCGCAAGTTCGGCGACCGTGGGCAGTGCCACGGGGTCGGGGGGCGTGCTGTCCAGCGCCGCCGTCACCTCACTCAATGTGGGCAGATCAAACGGGCCGCTGATGCGGCTCAGCGCGTCTTGGATATCGGCGTCGGTCAAGTGTCCGGCGTCATGTTTTGCCTTCCAGATCGACCGCTCGGGCGTGATGCGTGCCCCGGCCACCCGGCCCATGCGCGCCGCTGTCACGGCCAGCGGTTCGTCTGCTTGGCCCAGGAATGGGTTCACAGCGACGCTAGAGGCCAGTGGGAACAAGGGCGGGATTTGCTGGACGGATTCATTGGCCAGTGCGACCAGTTCCAAAAGGGCAGCAGGGTAGGTTTCGTGTTTTGTGAACATGTTCGTTTCCCTTTGTTCAGGTCTGTGACCGCTTGGACCAGCCATTCAGCAGCCGGTCGAAGATTGCGTTTGCATAGAGCCCATTGGACAGGTGCACGCGGATACCGGCGGCGGCGGGGTGCCCGGCCCATAGTGGAAAGGTGGCCTGTGCAATCGCCACGATGCCAAAGCTGAACAGCGCCAGAACAATCAGCGCCCATTCCAGCGGGCCGGGATGTGGAACCGGCGGCAAGGTGCCTGCGGTCACATACTTTGCGGCCATCTGAAGTGCGAAATAGCTGACCGAGGTGATCCCGGCATAAAGCATGGTGCGCCGTGTCAATGCGCCGGGGGCCGCATCGGCAAGGCCCTGCGCCAACAGGTAGGCAACGCCGAAGATCAGGATCACGCCAAGGGCAATGGCCTGCACCGATTTGCCGTCAAACCCAAGCGCAAGCCCGACCAGCGCATAGATTGCGATTGCGACACCGAAAGCTTGCAAAACATTGCGCGCCGAGGGCACGGCCACCGGGCCGGGCCGCCTGATGGCCGCGATATTCTTGACGGCCTCACCGGCGCTCAGGAACGCATGAGCCTTGTAAAGTGAATGCGCGGCGATATGCAAAAGCGCCAGCGGGAACAACGCAAGGCCACATTGCAGCACCATGAACCCCATTTGCGCAATCGTGGACCATGCCAGAGAGGTTTTTACCGCAGGCTGGGTCAGCATCACCAGCCCGCCGAACAGGGCGGTGAACCCGCCCAGCATGACCAAAAGCGCCATCACACCCGGCGCGGCCAGCATCACGTCGGCGAACCGGATCAAAAGGAAGCCGCCCGCGTTGATCACACCGGCATGCAGCAAGGCCGAAACCGGGGTCGGTGCCTCCATCACTTCGGTCAGCCAGCCATGCATCGGGAACTGTGCCGAGGCCAGAACAGCGGCCGTGGCGATCAGCAGCGCGGCCAATAACGTTGTCAGGTTGGGCTGAACATTGTCCAGCAGGGTTGCGATGTCGGTCGTGCCGTAGGTTGCGATCAACAGCACCACGGCCCCCAGTAGCGCTACTTCGCTGATCCGGGCGATCACCGCCTTTTTGCGGGCAGCGCGCTGTGCGGTGGTCCGCTCGGGATAGAAAAGCAGCAACTTGTGCAGGCTAAGGCTGGTCGCGCCCCATGCCAGTAAAAGTTGGATCAGATTGCCCGACATGACCAACAGCAGCACCGCCGCCAATGTCGCGGCCATCCATCCGATAAAGGCGCCCTGCCGGGCCTCGCCGTCCATGTAGGTGGCTGAAAACCGCAACACGACCCAGCCGATGAAGCTGACCAGCATCAACATCGTGGCGCTGACCGCATCCAGCCGAACCGACAGCCCCACGCCAAGCGCCCCGATCAACGGCGATGTGCCCGGTCCCTGCAACGCCAACAGGGCGGCGGCAAGGGCTGACACGCCAAAGGCGGCCAAAGCGGCCCATTCGGCCTGTTTGGGCAGGCGGCCCGGGCGCAGGCCCGGCGTGCGGCGCGCAGTAAGGGCTAGGATGATCAAGATCACCGGGGCCAGAAGTGGCAAAAACAGATGGATCATGGTGCAGGTCCCCAAATCGACGTTGGAAAAATTACGGTCCAATCGGATTAAGGCAGGGCGCACTTCAATAAAAATACATTGTTAATAAGATAACGTTCTATAATATAGAACATTATGCCGCTGAACTATCATCATCTTCGCTACTTCTGGGCCGTTGCCCATGACGGCAACCTAACCCGGACAGCACAGCGCCTGAACCTGTCGCAATCGGCGTTGTCCGTGCAGATCAAGCAGTTGGAGGACCGGTTGGGCCACTCCTTGTTCGAACGCCGCGGAAGGCAATTGCATTTGACCGAGGCCGGGCGGATCGCGCTGGACCATGCTGATGCGATTTTCGCCACGGGCCAAGAGCTTGTGGCAACGCTGCAAGAAACTGGGCGCACGCGACAGGCTTTGCGCGTCGGGGCTTTGGCGACGCTGTCGCGGAACTTTCAGATCGGATTCCTGCGTCCCGTTCTGGCACGCCCGGACGTTGATGTGATTTTACGATCCGGCAGCGCGGCCGAGTTGTTGGACGGGCTTGCGACACTGAACTTCGATCTTGTTTTGATGAACCGTGAGCCCCCTGTCGACAGCCTGACGCCGTATGTCTCGCACAGGCTGATCGAACAATCTGTCAGCGTGGTGGGGTCGCCCTCAAGGTTGAACCCGGCCAGCCCCATTGCAGAGCTTTTGAAAGATCAGCCATTTATCCTGCCAACCATCGACAGCACGGTGCGCAGCGCCTTTGATGCATTGGCCAGCCGTTTGGCCGTTCGCCCGCAGGTGGTGGCCGAGGTTGATGACATGGCGATGATGCGTCTTTTGGCACGCGAGGATATCGGATTGGCACTGGTCGCACCGATCGTCGTCAAGGACGAGCTGGCGTCGGGCCGGCTGGTTGAGGCCGTTGAGCATCCGCAGATTACCGAGACCTTTTATGCCGTCACCTTGCGGCGCCGGTTTCCCAACCCGTTGGTTCAGGATCTTTTGGCCGATCGTTTGGATTTCAATCTGTCCCCTTGAGGTCAAAGGCCCCATGCGCAATCGGAGGCCTCAAATAACCAGCGTCCTGTCGACCGGATTTGGTCACTGTTCGCGAACGGAATGCCATTGCCGAAACCGACACAAACGCTGTCTAACAGAGGCGCATGCAGGGCGCCGCCGTGTCAGTGCGACAGGCCCAATTGCTGCCGTGGCCAATGGACCACGTGCGCCAATCTGCCTGATGCAAGAACAGGCCGCTATTCAAGCGCAAGGCCATCCTGTTCTTTCATGCGATCGACAAGGCTTGGGAACCAGTTCCAGTTCAGTGCTGCCGTGTCGTTGACAACAAGGCATTTCTTGCGCGTGTAGACAGGCGCATCCACCACCGCAAAGATCCGCCGACTGCGCAGAAACTGATTGGCCAGCGCTTCGGGCAGATAGGCCGAGCCGCCATTGTCGAGGATGAATTGCAGCGCCCACCAAGAACTGTCGAAGTTGATCCGGGCGACGCCAGCATCGTGGTAGGATTCAGCATGGCTGCGCCGGTAGTCTGCGCCATGGTCGACAAAGATATAACCCGGGTCGCCCACGACGTGCGCGTCGGGCCGACTGGAGTATAGCACCAGCCGTTCTGCCGGTAATTCATGGATCGTGTGGTTGCCCCGGGCCACAGCCTCGTAGGTCAGAATGACATCGACCAACCCCTCAAGCAGCCAGGTCTCCAAATCTTGGGCGCTGCCTTGATGCACTGACAGTGCGATTTCGGGATGTTCCGACAGGATGTCATAAAAAAACCGCCGCCCTGGCCCGTGCCAAAGCTCGCGATCGCAGCCGAAGGTGCAAACCGCATTCAATCCTTCGGGCAGGGCGGTGTCGAATTTCGCCTGCCGCCACAGCCCGGTCATGATGCGTGCATACCCCAAAAGCTTGGCCCCTGCAGGTGTCAACGTTGCCCCCGATTTTTGACGGTTGAGCAAGACTTGACCGATCTCGTCCTCCAGCGTTTTCAGCCGGGCCGTTACGGTCGATTGTGTGACGTGCATTTTTTGCGAGGCGCGCACGAGGCTGCCGGTTTCGACAATGGCCAGGAATGTTTTCAGCGAGACGATATTCATTGGTGTCCTCAATTCGAATTTTTTGCACTTATGCATCAAAACTATTCGTTATCAAGAATTAAGGTTTTGTGGCAACGTTCTGATATTCGAAAGATTTGCCGCAACCTCAGGAGCATCATCATGTTCAGAGACGCCTTTGATCTCGCGCCGAGAGAGACGTTTATCGCAGCGATGCGCCAAGTCGCCGCGTCAGTCACCGTTGTCACGACCGATGGTCGTGCCGGCCGTCACGGCGCAACTGTCAGTGCTTTTTCATCGGTCTCTGCCGATCCGCCCACAGTGCTGATCTGCCTATTCGCGCAAAGCCGCATCGCCAAGGCTGTAACAGAAAACGGGGTGTTCTGCGTCAATGTCCTGTCCGAGACCGATGCCGAGATCGCCGACCGATTTGCCGGACGGCACGATCAAAGGGTCGGGGATCGGTTTTCCGGCATTGATTGCTACGGCGCGCCGGGCACCGCCCCGCAGCTTGATGGCGCGGCGGCGTTTCGTTGCGATCTGCAACAAACGATCCGCGCAGGCAGCCATCTGATCGTGTTGGGGCATGTGCGCGATGTGATTGCCGGAACATCCCGCCCCCTGACCTACAGCGATGGTCGCTACCACCGGGTGCTGCCGCAAACCCAACGCGCCCTCGCGGCCGCGAATTGAAAGCGTAAGATGAAGACATACAAGATGCTGATTGACGGGGAGTGGGTGCCGTCCTCGGACGGGGACACCTTCCCCAGTATGAACCCCGCCACAGGCGAGAATTGGGCCGAAATCCCCGAAGCCAGCGCAGATGATGTGAACCGCGCCGTGCGTGCCGCGCATCAGGCTTGCTACGAGGGGTCATGGGCAAAGATGAGCGCCACCGAGCGGGGCCATTGCCTGCGCCGTTTGGCCGATCTGCTGGCAGACCAGTCCGAGCATTTGGGCGAGATCGAAACCCGCGACACCGGCAAGATGTTCAAGGAAACCCGCTGGCAGGCGAAGTATATCAGCGAGTTTTATCACTTTTATGCCGGGGCGGCGGACAAGATCCATGGTGAGACCTTGCCCATCGACAAACCCGATATGTTCGTTTTCACCAATCGCGAACCGCTGGGTGTGATCGCCGCCGTGGTGCCGTGGAACAGCCAATTGTTCCTGTCAGCGGTCAAAATCGGCCCGGCCTTGGCGGCTGGGAATACGGTTGTTCTGAAGGCTTCTGAACATGCCTCGGCGGCGATGCTGGAATTCGGGGAACTGATCGCCAAGGCAGGCATCCCCGATGGTGTGGTCAACATCGTCACTGGTCATGGTGACCCGTGCGGCAAAGTGCTGACATCGCATCCCTTGGTGGCGCGGGTCTCGTTTACCGGCGGGCCCGCGTCTGCGCGGCATGTCATTGGCAACACCCGCGAAAATTTTGCCGAGATCAGTTTGGAACTCGGCGGAAAATCCCCATTCATCGTGTTTGATGACGCCGACATAGCCAGCGCCGTCAACGGCTCGGTCGGGGGGATTTTCGCGGCCTCCGGGCAAAGCTGTGTCGCCGGGTCGCGCCTGATTATCCATGAAGACGTGGCCGATGAATTCCTTGAGCGTATGGCTGAGGTGGCGCGCGGTGTGACCATCGGCGATCCCATGGCCGAGGACACCGACATGGGGCCGCTATGCACCCAAGGGCAGATGGACAATATCGAACGCGAGGTGGCCCGCGCGGTCGAAGAGGGCGGCAAGATCATCTGCGGCGGCAAGCGCGCCGATGCCGGATCGGACTTGTTTTATGAACCAACGATCATCGACTGCCCCAGCCCTGATTTGCACATCGTCGATACCGAACTTTTCGGCCCGGTCCTGAGCGTCTTGCGCTTTCGCACCGAGGACGAGGCATTGGTGCTGGCCAATGACACGGTGCATGGGCTGGCCGCCGGTATTTTCACCCGCGACAGCGCCCGCGCCCTGCGGATGAGCCGCGCGGTGCGTGCCGGGATCGTTTGGGTGAACACCTATCGGGCGGTGTCGCCGATTGCCGAATTCGGCGGCATGAAAACCTCGGGCTATGGCCGCGAGAGCGGGTTTCAGGCCGTCTATGACTACACCCGCCCGAAAACCGTCTGGATGAACACCTCGTCCGAGCCGCTGGCCAGCCAGTTCGTGTCGCGATGAGCAAAGGGAGGCTATCATGAAATTTCAACTTGCGATCAATCTTGAGCGGATGACCCCCGACACGGATATGAAAGACGTGCGCGACCACACGCTTGAAATGGTGCAAATGGCTGATGCGGCGGGGTTCGAGATTGCTTGGGCGGCTGAACACCACGCAATGGAAATGACCATTGCGCCCAACCCGTTCCAGATCCTGACATGGTGGGGGCAACACGCCAAAAACATCCGTTTGGGTGTAGGCGTGGTCAACGCCGCCTATTGGCACCCCATCAATCTGGCTGGACAGGCCGCTTTCCTTGACCTGCTCAGCGATGGGCGGCTGGAATTCGGCATCGGATCAGGTGCCTATCAGCGCGAGTTTGACCGGATGAAACCCGGCCTCGATCAAAAGGACAGCTATCGCTACATGCAAGAAATGCTGCCCGCGGTGCGTGAGCTGTGGAAGGGCGACTATGAACACAACGGCGAATACTGGCAGTTCCTGCGCGCCACATCCTGCCCCAAGCCGGTGCAGCGCGACGTGCCAGTCTGGGTGGCGGCCCGCGCGCCCATTACCTTTGAGTATGCCGTGCAGAATGAGTGCAACATCCTAAGCTGGCCACTAACCATGCCCATGTCCGAGGCCGAGGCCTACCGGGCGCGGCTGGATGATGCGATTGCCAAGAACGGCGGGCAATACA
>DATFJQ010000139.1:0-10471 GCA_035269125.1 Roseovarius sp. | reverse complement strand
ATCTCATGCGCAAGGCCGGGTTTGAGGGGGACGAACTGCACCGCCAAGCCGCGCACCGGGTGTTTCCGGGCAACCGCCCCTCGACCACATTGATCTATGATCAACTTGGCCCACGCCGCTTGGGGCAGATCCTTGCGCTTTATGAACACCGTGTGTTCGTCGAAGGTGCGATCCTTGGCATCAATTCCTTTGATCAATGGGGCGTGGAGCTTGGCAAGGTTCTGGCCACCGAATTGGAGCAGATCCTGAGCGGTGATGCCAGTGGCGCGGGCAAAGATGGCTCAACCCGCGCCTTGGTGGCGTATGTGCGTCAGCATTTGGCCTGACGTTGTGGCCGGCCTTGGTGTCAGCCCGCAGGCGGCACGCAGTCCATTTCCGCAGCATCCATATCCTGAACCGGATCACCCGGCGCGCATTCTTCACCGCTGATGGGATAAGTGTTGCCATTCTCGCATCCCGCCAGAACCGCAGGGACCATCAAAATGGCGAAAAGTTTCAGTAGGTTATTCATGCTGACCTCGTGTCTTTAAAGCCGGAATTGGCCGTTTACAGAACGAGTTTAGCAAACCCGCCCGCGCCTTGAATTGACACGTATCAAGGCGCGGGCGGATTGGATTATTTCAGGATCGACCGGCCTGCATATTCGGCGGTGTCGCCCAGCATTTCTTCGATCCGGATCAGTTGGTTGTATTTGGCCAACCGGTCCGAGCGCGCAAGGCTGCCGGTTTTGATCTGGCCACAATTGGTGGCCACTGCCAGATCGGCGATGGTCGCGTCCTCAGTCTCGCCCGAGCGGTGCGACATCACGTTGGTCATCTGCGCGCGGTGCGCCATGTCCACCGCTTTCAGCGTCTCAGACAGGGTGCCGATCTGGTTGACCTTGACCAGCATCGAATTGGCCGCGCCGCGTGCGATGCCATCGGCCAGACGCGCGGGGTTGGTCACGAACAGATCGTCGCCCACCAGTTGCACCTTGTCGCCAATCGCTTGGGTCAGGGCGACCCAGCCGTCCCAGTCATCCTCGGACATGCCGTCTTCAATGGAAATGATCGGATAATCGTCACACAGGGATTTCAAATAATCAACATTTTCGGCGCTTGTCAGGCTCTTTCCCTCGCCGGAAAATTCATATTTTCCATTTTTGTAGTATTCCGTCGCTGCGCAGTCCAACGCCAGATAAATATCCTCTCCGGGTTTGTAACCGGCCTTTTCGATCGAGGCCAGGATCAGGTCAAGCGCCTCGCGGGTGGATCCCAGTTCGGGGGCAAAGCCGCCTTCGTCGCCCAACCCGGTGGACAGGCCTTTGGCTGTCAGCTCTTTTTTCAGGGTGTGGAACACTTCCGAGCCCATGCGCACGGCGTCGCGGATATTGCCCGCGCTGACCGGCATGATCATGAATTCCTGAATGTCGATCGGGTTGTCGGCATGTTCGCCGCCATTGATGATGTTCATCATCGGCACCGGCAGAACACGCGCCGAGGTGCCACCGACATAGCGATAGAGCGGCTGCGTAGTGAAATCCGCCGCAGCTTTGGCGACGGCCAATGAAACACCCAAAATGGCATTCGCGCCAAGGCGGCCCTTGTTGGGGGTGCCGTCCAGTTCGATCATCGCCATGTCGATTTCGACCTGTTCGGTGGCATCCATGCCCACCAGTTCCTCGGCGATCTCGCCATTCACCGCCGCCACGGCCTCAAGCACGCCTTTGCCCATATAGCGCGCCTTGTCGCCGTCACGTTTTTCGACCGCTTCATGCGCCCCGGTCGACGCGCCCGAGGGTACGGCGGCGCGGCCCATGGTGCCGTCTTCCAGAAAGACGTCGACTTCGACGGTCGGGTTGCCCCGGCTGTCCAGAATTTCGCGTGCGTGAATGTCGATGATGATGCTCATTGGCTGTCCCTCGGGATGAAAATGGTTGCGCGAGGCATATCAATTCTGCCGGGGAATACAACTGGGCTTGGTCAGTTAGGGCCGGGTCAGCCGCGCGCCAGACGGCGGCGCAGGCGGCGTTCGCGCAGCAAGGTGTATAGCCCCGATGCGATGATGATGCTGGCACCGATCAGGGTCAGGGCGTCGGGGCGTTCGTCAAACAGGGTGACGGCGATGATCAATGCAAAGATCAGGCGGGAATACCGAAACGGCGTCACGAACGACACCTCACCGACCCGCATCGCGGCGACAATCGCGTAATATCCGGCCACGCCAAGGATCAAGGCCAGTGCAATATCGCGCCATTGAGTGGCGTCGGGCTGCACCGCGCCACCACTGATCCACAGCATGATCAACCCGGCGGGCACGATGGTGGCAAAGCCATAGCACGACAATTGCATGGAGGTGACCGTGCGCGGCACCGCGCGCGTCGCCAGATCGCGCAGGGCCAGACCGAACACCGCCTGAACCGCAAACAGCGAGGCGGGCTCAAACCCGGCAAAACCGGGGCGGATCACCATCAAAACGCCGACAAAGCCGACCAGAATGGCGCTCCAGCGGCGCCAGCCCACGTCTTCGCCCAAAAACAGCGCCGCCCCCAAGGTCACGGCCAAAGGTGTCGCCTGCAAAATGGCAGAGGCCGATGCCAGTGGCGTCAGCGCAATGGCGGTCACAAAGCCCAAGGTGCCGATCAATTCGCCCAGATTGCGCAGCAGCACCGGCGCAGTGATCAAATCGCGCGAAAACAGCCGATGGCCCCGCCCGATCGCAATCGCACCAAACATCACGGCCCCGCCTGCGCCCAGAAACACTAGGATCTGACCGACCGGCAAATCATAGGACAGCCGCTTGACGAACATGTCCTCAAGCGCAAAGCCAGCCATCGCCAGCACCATTAGCGCACTGCCGCGCAGGTTTTCCATTGTGTTGCCTCGGGAGATCGTTCGCGTCAAAACCTGCCTAGGCCTGTCTTGGTGGCTTTGCAAGCTGCGGCAGTGCCATGCTATTTCTTGATCGGCACGCCATATAGTTCCAGCCTATGACCCTTCAGCCGATAGCCCAGTTTTTCCGCGATTTTTTCCTGCAAGGCTTCGATCTCGGGATCGACAAATTCGATCACCTCGCCGCTTTGCATGTCGATCAGGTGGTCGTGGTGGTCGCGCTCGGCGTCTTCATAGCGGGCGCGCCCGTCGCCAAATTCAAGCTTGTCCAGAATGCCCGCTTCTTCGAACAGTTTGACGGTGCGATACACCGTGGCAATCGAAATGCGCGGATCAATCGCCGAGGCGCGCGCATACAGCTCTTCGACATCGGGGTGATCGTCCGAGGTTTCAAGCACCGAGGCAATGGTGCGGCGCTGGTCGGTCATGCGCAGCCCCTTGGCCTCGCAACGTGCGGTGATGGTATCGGACATGCCGTTTCCCCGTGATCTTCGCGGCGGTGGATAGCTTTTACATCAAATTGAATCCAGTCGTTTTTCAGCCGGACGCTTGACTTTGGGCTGACAAACGCGCATGTGCAACCCAACCGATGTTTCCTGCCGCGTGAGCAGCCGGGCGGCCCGTGGCCGTACCCATCATGAAACATCGTGGAAAGTTCCCAAAATCACGCGTGGGTCCGAACCATCAGAGCGATGACTGGCAAGAGGCCGGGCATGGGTTTTGATGTCACCACGAAATCCCGGCCCAGATTGGGTGGGGTGCGGCATGCGCATATGCGATGCCCGAAAGGAAATATATGAACCTGTTTCAGGAAATAGGCCTGCCCGGCCCGCTGGTCAAAAAACTGGCCGCCATGGGCATTACCGAACCGACGCCCATTCAGGAACGCGCGATTCCCTTCGCGTTGGATGGTCACGATGTCATGGGGCTGGCGCAAACCGGCACCGGCAAGACCGCGGCCTTTGGCCTGCCTCTGTTGACCAAGCTGATGGAAGAGCCGGGCAAGCCCGCGCCGAAATCCGTGCGCAGCCTGATCCTTGCGCCGACCCGTGAACTGGCGGGCCAAATCCGCGACACGCTTGTGCCGCTGGTTAAGGACTCACCGATCAAGGTTGGGCTGGTTGTTGGCGGTGCGTCGATCAACCCACAGATCAAGCGGCTGGAACGCGGCACCGATATTCTGGTTGCGACGCCGGGGCGTTTGCTGGATCTTCTGGATCGCCGCGCGCTGACACTTGGCGCGACGCGCTTTCTGGTGCTGGATGAGGCCGATCAGATGCTTGATCTGGGCTTTATCCACGCGCTGCGCAAAATCTCGGGGCTGTTGCCGGCCGAGCGTCAGACCATGCTGTTTTCGGCCACTATGCCCAAGCAGATGGAAGAAATCGCCGCCAGCTATCTGACCCACCCCAAGCGGGTTCAAGTTAACCCGCCGGGCAAGGCCGCAGACAAGATCACCCAATCGGTGCATTTTATCGCCAAGTCGGAAAAGCCCGATCTTCTGATCGAATTGCTGAAAGGCCATCGCGGGGAATTGGCGCTGGTCTTTGGCCGCACCAAGCACGGCTCGGACAAATTGGCCAAGCGTTTGCAAGGCGCCGGGTTCGAGGTGGCCGCGATCCACGGCAACAAAAGCCAAGGACAGCGTGAACGCGCGCTCAAGGCCTTCCGCGCAGGCGAAGTGCAGGTTTTGGTTGCCACCGATGTGGCTGCGCGTGGTTTGGACATTCCTGACGTCAAACACGTCTACAACTATGAACTGCCCAACGTCGCGGAAAACTACGTGCACCGGATTGGCCGAACTGCACGGGCCGGACGTGACGGGGCGGCGATTGCCTTTTGCGCCCCGGATGAAATGGGCGAGTTGAAGGACATTCAGAAAGTCATGGGGATTACGATCCCGGTGGCCTCTGGCCGTCCTTGGGCCGATTTGCCTGACCCGAATGCCAAACCCAAGGGCCGTGGTGGCCCGCGTCGTGGCAATGGCGGTGGTAATGGCGGACCTGCTGGCAAACCACAAGGCGCACCGCGTCGCCGCCGCCGCGGTGGACCTAGCCGCAAAGCGGCCTGATCGGTTCTGATAACACGGCCTGCCCCCAAGGGGGCGGGCCGTTCTCGTAAGTGGTGTAAATGATCGTTAAGGGCTCGCCGCGCAATGATTGCTGCGAGGCCTCTTGGGACGTGCGGTCCCGCAATTCCTGCCCGGTTTCAAGGCCGAAGGCCGCCGCGCATCGCCGGGCCGCCCCCCCCGCACGGCAACGTGCGTCTATTGCGATTTTCATTTCAGCGTCACATCGGCCCAAACCGGCAGGTGATCCGAGGCGATATGCGCCGGTCGGCCCATATGCACCCCGGTGTCCTGCGCCATCAAATCGGGGCTGAGTGCAATGCGGTCCAAGGGGGCCACGGGACGGGGCGCGGGAAAGGACGCGCGCGGCGGCAAAAACTGCACGCGTTTGACCGCCGCATCCAAGGCCATCCCCTTACCCCATTCGTTGAAATCTCCGGCAAAGATGGTTGGCCGCACGGGCAAGTCGCGCAAGGCGCGACAGATCGCGGCCACTTGCAACAAACGATAGCGGCGCACCAACCCAAGATGCAGGCCCACCACGCGCAACGGGCCAATCGGCGTGTCCAGATCAGCCCGGATCGCGCCGCGCGGCTCTAACCCCGGCAGGTCGATATGCGCGGTTGTCGTGGGTCGGATATCCCCCCGGGTCAGCATGGCATTGCCATGCCAGCCCAAGGAGCCACCCGGCGCGCCAAAGGGCAGGATGGTCCAGCCGTCCTCTTCGATCATATCGTGGGGCAGGGCGGCGGGCCGTGGCGGCAGGCGCTTGTCGGCTTCTTGCAAAACGGCGATATCGGCCCCAAGCGCATTGAGAACATTCAGGCTGCGGTCAGGTCGGCGGCGCAGGTCCAGCCCCACGCATTTTTGCAGGTTATAGGTTGCAATTCTCAGCCCGGATGCCTTCATGAAATGTAATAAAGTCAATAAAAATGGAATTGTCACCCGGTGTTTTCCGAACAAACATGGCTGGCGCGACTTATTTGGCTCTCGCTTTTGCTGGGCGGCTTGTGGGCCTTGTTGGAATGGCGGTTAGAGTTGGCGTTTGTCTCCTTGGGGACTTTGGCCGTGTCGGTCGTGCCGGTTTTGGCAGCGAAATGGGCCGATGTCCGGGTGCCGCCCGGCTTTATCGCGGCTGTGGTGTTTTTCGTCGCGGCCACTTTGTTTTTGGGTGAAGTGTTCGATTTTTATGAACGGTTCTGGTGGTGGGATATCGCCATGCATGCCAGCTCGGCGGTGGCGTTTGGCCTTGTCGGGTTTGTGCTGGTCTTCATCATGTTCCAAGGCGACCGATTTGCCGCCCCGCCCATTGCAATGGCGTTTTTCGCGTTTTGCTTTGCCATGACCATCGGCGCCCTGTGGGAGGTTTTCGAATTTGGCATGGACCAGACATTTGGCATGAACATGCAAAAGTCGGGGCTGAACGATACCATGGGCGATTTGATTGTGAACACATTAGGGGCCGTGATCGGTGCCGCGTCGGGGTTTGCCTATCTCAAAGGGCAGGCGCGGGGCGGTGTCCAGCAGATGATCGATGAGTTCGTACAGCGCAATCCAAGGCTGTTCAAGCGTCGCCGCAAGTAACCCAGTCAGGTGCCGCAAAACGTGCGATGGACAACTTCGGACGGGCCGGGCGGGTGCGTCAGATCCTCGGCGCCGTCCTGCCTTGTGAACGGATTGGACAAAACCCGCATCAGGCGGTCGTATGGGCGGAAATCGCCGGCGACTGCGGCCTGAATCATCTGCTCGACCCGATGATTGCGCGGGATATAGGCCGGGTTCGCGGCGCGCATCGTGTCAAAAGGGGTGGCCTCGGATTTGATCCGGTCGCGCCAGCGGGCCTCCCATCTGTTATATGCAGCGGGGTCGGTGAACTGGTCACGGGCTGTGCCGTCGCCAAGCGCGCGGAACGTGTTGGTGAAATCCGCGCCGTTTTCGGCCATGGCTTGCAATAGGTCTGTGATCAGCGTTTCGTCATCTTGCGTTGCCTGCGCGATCCCGATCTTGCGGCCATAGGCGGCCAGCCAATACCCGTGGATCCGGTCTGGCATGGCGTGGACCAGCCCCGTAAACTCGGACACCGCGGCGTCTTGATCGGGCATCAGACCGACAAGGGCGGTGGCCAGTTGCGCCATGTTCCAGACAATGACATTGGGCTGATTGGAAAACGCATAGCGCCCCTGCGCGTCGATTGAGCTGAACACCGTATCGGGGTGGAACTGATCCATGAAGGCACAGGGACCGTAGTCAATGGTTTCACCCGATATGCTGGTGTTGTCGGTGTTCATCACGCCGTGAATAAACCCGACAGACATCCATTGCGCCACCAGTTGCGCCTGCCGGTCGATCACCGTCTTCAACAGGTCCGCCGGGGTTTCGGCCTCGGGGGCGTGGCGGGCTACGGTATAGTCGAACAGGGCCTGCAGGCCGGGCATATCCCGCCGGGCGGCGAAATATTGAAACGTGCCAACCCGTAGATGGCTGGCCGCCACACGGGTCAGCACCGCGCCGGGCATCGCCCCAGTTTCTCGGTAGACGGCTTCGCCAGTGGCCACCGCAGCAAGCGCGCGGGTGGTCGGAACGCCAAGCGCATGCATCGCTTCGGACACGACATATTCGCGCAGCACAGGGCCAAGCCACGCGCGCCCATCGCCCATGCGACTGTAGGGTGTCGGGCCTGACCCCTTGAGTTGCAGATCAACGCGCCGCCCGTCCGGTGTGACGATCTCGCCCAACAAATGCGCCCGCCCGTCGCCAAGCTGCGGGGAAAAGCCGCCGAACTGATGCCCGGCATAGACCTGCGCCAGCGGGTCTGCCCCATCGGGGGCCGCATTGCCTCCAAACACTTGCGCCATCAGATCATCGGGGCCGGGGGTGACCCCCAATTCCTTGGCCAATGGGCCATTGAACGCCAGAAGCGTCGGCGCCTTGACCGGCACCGGCGACATGCGGCTGAAGAACCTGTCGGGCAGGCGGGCATAGCTGTTGTCAAAGGGGATGTGCATGCTCATGCCTAAAACCTAGTATCTGGTCGTTGGAATGCTAGACCTCACGGGTCAGGATCAGCACATCATCGTGCGGCTGAAACCGCATACGCCGATAAAGCGACTGCGGGCGCGCCGCCGCACGCAGGGTTTCTACATGCAACGCCTTCAGGCCCGCGCCTTTCAGGGCTTTGGGCAGGCTGGTCAGCACCTCGGCCCCGATGCCGCGATTGCGCACACCCGGCCTGATGAACAACTCGTCCAACGTGGCCGTCATGCCGCCTTGGCGGATCGACCAGCCGAAGGATAGCAAAACATAGCCGATCGGCGCGCGCACCGGCCCGATTAGATAGGCGGCACCATGCGGTGCCCCATCCAGCAAAGCGCCAAGCGCGGCGCGCCGGGTTTCGGCGTCCTGCACAA
Organism: Roseovarius sp.; assembly: GCA_035269125.1. Lineage (GTDB taxonomy): Bacteria > Pseudomonadota > Alphaproteobacteria > Rhodobacterales > Rhodobacteraceae > Roseovarius. The sequence continues at coordinate 2,126 of DATFJQ010000139.1, read as the reverse complement.
TCGCGGTTTCAGCGTGATGGGTGGCCACCAAAGCGTCAAGCCGATCAAGATCGTCTGGTTTGGCAAGCGTCAGGTTAGGCAATGGAGAAACACCCTTTTCAATCGAATTGGCCGGGCCGACCGTGGGGCTTGGGGCGGGGAATGTCCACCAGTCATCTGGCCCTGTCGGCGCGGTTTCGCCACTTGCGGATGTAAACGGTTAATCCCCTTGTTTCTCTTTCATCTTGGCACGGGTCCAAAGGGCATCCATTTCGGCCAAATCGGATTGGTCGGGTGTTTTGCCGTCCTCGGCCAGCCAAGTTTCGATAAGCTCGAACCGCCGGGTGAATTTGGCGTTCGTCCGGCGCAGGGCGGCTTCGGGATCGACCTTGAGGTGGCGGGCAAGATTGGCCATGACAAACAGAAGATCGCCCATTTCATCCTCGATCTCATCTTGGCTCAGACCTTTGGCCGCTTGCACCAATTCGGTGGATTCCTCGGCCAGCTTGTCCAGCACTTGTGTCGTCACCGGCCAATCAAACCCAACACGCGCTGCGCGCTTTTGCAGCTTGACGGCCCGCAACAGGGCGGGCAGGCCAATGGCCACCCCATCCAGCACGCCGGTTTGCGCTTTTTGCGCACGCTCGGTGGCCTTGATCGCCTCCCAATCGCGGGTTTGTTGCGCGGCGGATTTATCGCGGCTTTCCACGCCAAAAACATGCGGGTGGCGCGCCACCATCTTGTCGGCAATCGCGCGGGCGACATCGTCAAAGGCAAACAGGCCCTGATCATCGGCAATCTGTGCGTGAAACACCACCTGCAACAGCAAATCGCCAAGTTCATCGCGCAAGTCGGCCCAGTCGGCGCGTTCGATGGCGTCGGCCACTTCATAGGCCTCTTCGATCGTGTAGGGCGCGATGGTCGTGAAATCTTGTTCAATGTCCCAAGGGCATCCCGTGTCAGGGTCGCGCAGGCGGCGCATGATATCCAGCAACCGGGGCATCGCATCCTGTGGCGTGTTCAACGCTGCGGTCTTTGGCATCGGTCTGTCCTTCCGTTGAGTGATATGCACCGTGCCGTGCGGATTTCCCGAAGTCCACCCGTGGCACAGGCTTGCATCCGATTGGCAATACCGACAATGTTCAGGCTATAGGCTGCGACGCTATCTTGACCGGCCGAACAAAGGAATGTGGGGCATGGCTCTGGAAGATGCAAAAAATCAAGTAGATCACGCTTTTACAGATCAAAGCTCGCGTGGCTTGAGCTATGAGAACAGCTTTGGCGGAGCTTTGTCGTTTCTGAGGCGGCGCTACAGCAAGGATTTGCAAGGGGTTGATCTGGCGATCACCGGTGTACCGTTCGATCAGGCGGTCACCAACCGTCCGGGCACGCGTTTGGGGCCACGGGCGCTGCGCGAGGCTAGCACATTGCAAGTGTTTGACCCGCCCTATGGATGGGACGGTTTCAGCCCGCTGGAAGAGTTCGATATCGTCGATTATGGCGATCTGGCCTTTGATTACGCCAATATCCCAGCATTTCCAAGCGCGCTGACCGATCACATTCGGGGCATTCTGGCAGCAGGGGCCAGCAGTATCGCGTTGGGCGGGGATCATTACATTTCTTTCCCGATTCTAAGGGCTTACGCAGAAAAGTTCGGGCCGCTATCCTTGCTGCAATTCGATGCCCACTCGGACACATGGGCCGATGACGATATGACCCGCGTGGATCATGGCACGATGTTTTACAAGGCGGTCAAGGAAGGCTTGATTGATCCCAAGCGATCCGTTCAGGTTGGCATTCGCACCGTCAACGCCGACAATCTGGGCGTGCCGACCATTGACGCGCGCGAGGTGCATGAACGTGGCCCGGCGGAAACAGCGCGTAAAATCAAAGAAATACTGGGCGATTCTCAGGTTTACGTGACGTTTGACATTGATTGCCTTGATCCGGCCTTTGCCCCCGGCACTGGAACGCCGGTTTGGGGCGGGCTGAGCAGCGGGCAAGCCGCGATTATCCTACGCGATTTGGCCGGGATCAACATGGTGGGCGGTGACGTTGTTGAGGTGTCGCCGCCGTTTGACACCACCGGGGCCACGGCAATCGCGGGCGCGCATGTGGCGATGGAATTGATCTGCCTGTGGGGGTGG
>DATFJQ010000138.1:0-38102 GCA_035269125.1 Roseovarius sp. | reverse complement strand
GCCCTTGCCTCTGGACGTGACAAAGATGAATTCCTTGATCCCGGCAGCCCGCGCTTCGTCAATCGCGTATTGAACCAACGGCCGGTCAACCAGCGTCATGATTTCCTTGGGCACAGATTTTGTTGCAGGTAAGAAACGCGTCCCCAATCCCGCTACTGGAAAAATCGCTTTCGTAACCTTTTTACGCATGTTCACTCCTACCTGCTTTTCACCGCTCAACCAGACGATGCTAACTATTCCACACTACATGCGGTAAATCAGCTGTATCGTAAACTCCAACTTTGAATTCAAAGCGAATTGGCATCTGAGAGTCATTGCATGACCATAGCCTATCGAAACTGAGTTTCACTCTAACCCCATCTCCGCCATCATCGCTTCGATCCGCGCGACATCCTCAGGGTTGTTCAGCTCCCAAAACTGACGATCACGTGCATTGACTTCGACACAGCGCACCGGTGCACCGTTCTCCATGAACCTCAGCTGTTCCAGCCCCTCAAGCGTTTCCAGCAGGCCTTCGGCCCAACCAAGGTAATCGTTCAGGGCTTGCGCGCGATACGCATAGACACCGACATGATGAAACACCGGCGTCGCCTCATCATCGGCATAGGTGCGTGATGTGAACGGAATAACTTCTTTTGAAAAATACAGCGCGTGATGCGCCGCATCGAAAACCGCAGTCGTTCCGCCTACGCGCCCCGCCTGACGATCTTCGAGAAAACCGTTCAAAGCCCGCCCATCACAACGCAAAACTGGTGTTGCCATGCCTGCATCAGGATCATGCGACAGCTCGTCTATCAAAGCCTCGACAAACCAATGCGGGGTCAGCGGGGCATCACCTTGAAGATTGACAACCACGTCGTAAGATCCACCAAGAGCGGTATGCGCCTCAGCGCAACGCTCGGTGCCATTTCGGCATGACTGAGACGTTATGACCACCTCGGCACCGAACGCTTCCGCCGCGTCTCGGATACGATCATCGTCGGTTGCCACCACAACCCGCGGGTTGCCAGAGACCTGCTTGGCCGCCTCCCAGCTTCTCTGGATCAGGCTTTTCCTTGCCCCGGTTGCGCCCGTCAACTCGACCAAGGGTTTGCCCGGATAACGGGTTGAGGCATAGCGGGCCGGAATAACGATAAGCGGCTGCATCAGGCGTCCTGCAACTCAACACCGGGGGCGTAGGCGATGAAAAACGGATTGGCGAATCCATCTTTTCCATAGTGCAGCGGCGCGTGGTTTTCGAAGTGCACCACCTTTCCGCCTGCTCCATGCAAAACCGCTTGCCCTGCGGCGGTATCCCACTCCATCGTGCGGCCAAGACGCGGGTAAATATCCGCTTCACCCGTCGCGACCAGACAAAACTTCAAAGATGATCCCGCACTGGTCATGTCTTTTACGTTATACTTGCCGATATAGTCGTCTGTGGCTTGATCCCGGTGCGATTTGCTTGCGACGACCATAAGCGCGCCATTGTCTGGCCGTGTAACTTGTATCGGGTGCACCGTGCCGCGTTTGTCTTTGTCGAACGGTCCATCCTCCTCAACGGAAACACCGTCGGCTTGTGTATAGAACATGCGGCCTTTTGCTGGTGCGTAAACCACGCCACGCACGGGCACACCGTTTTCTACATACGCGATATTGACTGTAAAATCACCCCGGCGGTGAATGAATTCCTTGGTTCCGTCCAACGGGTCAACGATCAGAAAGGTGTCGACCTTTTGGGTGTGCGAATTGGCTTGTTCCTCGGTGACAAGGGCCACCTCGGGGAAGGCGCTGCGCAAACCTGCCGAAATCAGGGCATCGGCCGCCTCGTCCGCCTCGGTGACTGGGCTGTCATCAGACTTTACCTTTACGTCGAAATCATCCGAGTTATAGATTTCCATGATCCGATCACCGGCCTGAAGGGCAAGTTGGCGCATGGTTTGCTCCAGTCGTTCATAATTCAAGGCACAACTCCTGTTCACTCTTGCGTACACGTTGAAAATAGCGTGTGTTGATCCAAAGATTGGCTCCCCTTATGGTATGCTCCTAACGGATCATCAAGAAATCCGTGCAAGAAACACCCAGAAGTGCCGGTCAGGTGAGGCTATGTTCCAAAAAGCGACCCCCAAAAGCGGCCTGCAATCGGCGATCTCAATTCTTGAGTTGCTCTATCACTCAACGGTGCGCAGCGTTCGAAAAACGCATGGGAACGCATTTTTCGCCCTATTCAACAACATCATGCAGGCCGTGATCTTTGTTCTGGCCTTTTACTTTATGTTTTCGGTTCTTGGCCTGCGCGGTGCGAAATTGCGCGGCGATTTCTTGCTTTACATGATGTCAGGTATTTTTCTGTTCCTAACACACATCAAGGCGCTGGGGGCGGTTGTAGGGGCTGAGGGGCCATCATCGCCGATGATGCAACATGCGCCGATGAACACTGTGATTTCAGTTGCGGCGGCAGCGCTTGGGTCTCTTTACATTCAGGTTCTGTCGGTCGCTGTGATCTTGTTTACCTATCATGTCGCGGTCACTCCGTTTGAAATTTCCGAGCCCATTCCAGCATTTGGAATGTTGTTGCTGTCATGGTTTACCGGCGTATCGATCGGATTGGTTTTGCTTGCAATCAAACCTTGGTTTCCCGCCTTTGTCGGGCTGTTCACGATCATTTATCAACGGGCCAACATGATCGCCTCGGGCAAAATGTTTGTTGCCAATGCGCTTCCATCCTTCATGTTGGCGATGTTCGATTGGAACCCATTGTTTCATGCGATTGACCAGTGTCGCGGATTTACTTTCGTGAATTATTTCCCACGCAATTCCTCGTATGAATATCCGCTTACCATCGGGGTTATCTTGCTTGTTGTCGGTATGATGGGTGAATTCTACACCCGGCAATATGCCTCCAAAAGCTGGGACGCACGGCGTTAGATCGGTCGCTTATTCCACCACACGCAATGTCAAATTGATCCGCCCGCCCCGCGGCAACAAACTTGATGATCCGGGCCTTATCCTGTCGATGCCGTGATAGGTCAGGCGCGCGGCCCCTCCCATGACCATGACATCACCGGACTCCAGCCAAAGTGACTCGGTCTTGCCACCGCGCTGCAAGTTGCCAATTCGAAAAAGCGCGGCGTCGCCAAGCGAGATGGATAGAACCGGCCACCCAAAATCCGCCTCGTCCTTGTCTTGATGCATGCCCATCTTCGCAGTATCCGCATAGTAATTGACCAAGCAACAATCGGGGGCGCGGCTAGAACTGACCAAGTCGGCCCAAATACGCAACACAGACGCAGGGATCTCAGGCCATGGATCACCATTGGATTGCCGTTTTTCATAGCGATAGCCACTTTGATCAGTGACCCAGCCAAATCGGCCCGCTGACGTCATCCTGACCGACATACGCCGCCCACCCGGCGTCACCGGCTGTGCAAAGGGCGCGCGTCGCACGACCTGCCGAACGTCTTCAACCAAACCCGCCTGCCGATCCGGTGTCAGGTATTCCTTGTAAATGTCGATCCCTCGGATCCTAAGCGCCGCATTCGTCATACTACCCCCCTGATCTAATACCCTCTGCCAAGAATTATGTGAAAATAGGTATATCCATATTCCTACGGCGCTTGCAGGGGCACTTTCGCCTGCCTATATACGCGCAAAGCGCGGAACCCGGCCAGTTCTGTCCGGGGCCGCCTAACCATCGGGGGGCCGGTGCCATAATGGGCCGGGCGTCCGGAACATCGCCTTGAAATCGAAGGGATCGAAAAACATGTCTAAAGTGATCGGTATTGACCTCGGGACCACCAACAGCTGCGTTGCTATCATGGACGGCAGCCAAGCCCGCGTCATCGAAAACTCGGAAGGGGCGCGCACCACGCCGTCCATCGTTGCATTTGCCGAAGGCGAACGCCTTGTCGGCCAGCCCGCGAAACGGCAGGCTGTAACCAACCCCGAAAACACCGTCTTTGGCGTCAAGCGCCTGATTGGTCGTCGCGAAGATGATCCAGATTTGGCCAAGGACAAGAAAAACATGCCGTTCAACGTCATTGATGGCGGCAACGGCGATGCATGGGTCGAAGCGCGCGGCGAAAAATACAGCCCCTCGCAGATTTCGGCGTTCATTCTTGGTAAAATGAAAGAAACCGCCGAAAGCTATCTGGGCGAAGACGTGACACAGGCTGTCATTACTGTGCCGGCTTACTTCAACGACGCTCAGCGTCAGGCCACGAAAGACGCAGGCAAGATCGCCGGGCTTGAGGTGCTGCGCATCATCAACGAACCGACGGCCGCTGCACTGGCCTACGGTCTGGACAAGGAAAACACGCACACCATCGCTGTCTATGACCTTGGCGGCGGCACGTTCGACGTGACCATCCTTGAAATCGACGACGGCCTGTTCGAAGTCAAAGCCACCAACGGCGATACCTTCCTTGGCGGCGAAGATTTCGACATGCGGATCGTCAACTATCTGGCGGACGAGTTCAAAAAGGAAAACGGTGTCGATCTGACCAAAGACAAGATGGCCCTGCAGCGTCTGAAAGAAGCCGCTGAAAAAGCCAAGATCGAACTGTCCAGCAGCTCGCAGACCGAAATCAACCAGCCGTTCATCTCGATGGGGTCGGACGGTCAGCCGTTGCACATGGTCATCAAGCTGACCCGCGCCAAGCTGGAAAGCCTTGTCGGCGACTTGATCAAAGCGTCGATGAAGCCCTGCGCCGCAGCCCTCAAGGATGCGGGCCTTTCGGCCAATGAAGTGGACGAGATTGTTTTGGTCGGCGGCATGACCCGCATGCCCAAGGTGGTTGAAGAAGTCACCAAGTTCTTCGGCAAAGAACCCCACAAGGGTGTGAACCCCGACGAAGTGGTCGCCATGGGCGCTGCGATTCAAGCGGGCGTTCTGCAAGGCGACGTCAAGGATGTTGTTTTGCTTGACGTGACGCCGCTGTCGCTTGGCATCGAAACGCTTGGCGGCGTGTTCACGCGCCTGATCGACCGCAACACCACGATCCCGACCAACAAGTCGCAAATCTTCTCGACTGCCGAGGACAATCAAGGTGCTGTGACAATCCGGGTGTTCCAAGGTGAACGTGAAATGGCCACCGACAACAAGTTGCTTGGTCAGTTCAACCTTGAAAACATCCCGCCAGCACCACGTGGCATGCCCCAGATCGAGGTGACATTCGACATCGACGCCAACGGTATCGTTTCTGTTTCCGCCAAAGATAAAGGCACGAACAAAGAGCAGAAGATCACCATTCAGGCGTCAGGCGGCCTAAGCGATGACGACATCGAAAACATGGTCAAAGAGGCCGAGGAAAATGCCGAAGCCGACAAAGCCCGTCGTGAGCTGATCGAATCAAAGAACCAAGCGGAAAGCTTGATTCATTCGACTGAGAAATCAGTGGAAGAACACAGCGATAAGGTTGATCCGACCACCGTCGAAGCGATCGAGCTGGCGGTTGCCGCGCTGAAAGACGATCTTGAGAAAGACGACGCAACCGCTGAAAAGATCAAGTCGGGCATTCAGAACGTGACCGAAGCCGCCATGAAGCTGGGCGAAGCGATCTACAAAGCGCAAACCGAAGAAGGAGGCGGTGAGCCTTCCGCAGCCGACCAAGGTTCCGGTGACGATGATATCGTCGACGCCGATTTTGAGGACCTGGACGACGACAAGCGCTCGTAAGGCGCCTGACGGGACCATTGGGGCCGGTCCAATGATTGGGCCGGCCCCGCGTGTTCCAACAAAAGGAGATCCCCGATGGCCAAACGCGACTATTACGAAGTGCTCGGCATATCCAAGGGCGCCTCGGAGGACGAGATCAAAAAGGCCTACCGGAAAAAGGCCAAGGAGCTTCACCCCGACCGCAACAAAGACAACCCTGAATCCGAGGCTCAGTTCAAGGAAGCAGGCGAAGCCTATGACGTTCTGAAAGACCCCGAAAAGAAAGCGGCCTATGACCGCTTTGGGCATGCGGCCTTTGACGGTGGCATGGGCGGTGGTGGCCCACGTCCGGGCGGCGGATTTGGCGGCGGTCCCGGTCAGGGCGATTTCGCCTCGGCGTTCTCGGATGTATTCGACGACCTGTTCGGCGATTTCATGGGCGGCGGACGCGCCGGCGGCGGACGGCAAAGGGCCGCGCGCGGCTCGGACCTGCGCTATAACCTCCGGGTCACTTTGGAAGAGGCCTATAACGGCCTTCAAAAGTCGATCAATGTCCCAACCGCCGTGCAATGTGATGCCTGCAACGGATCGGGTGCCGAAGGCGGCGCAGAACCGACCACATGCCCAACCTGTTCCGGCATGGGCAAGGTGCGCGCGCAACAAGGCTTTTTCACGGTTGAACGCACCTGCCCGACATGTTCGGGGCTAGGCCAGATCATCAAGAATCCTTGTAACACCTGCCATGGTCAGGGACGTATTGAAAAAACACGCGCACTGAACGTGAATATCCCGGCTGGCGTTGAAACCGGGACACGTATCCGGCTTGCCGGCGAGGGCGAGGCCGGAATGCGCGGCGGCCCAGCCGGAGACCTCTATATTTTTATAGAAGTCGCCAAGCACGATATCTTTGAACGCGAAGAAACGAACCTGTTTTGCCGCGTCCCTGTTTCGGTGACCGCCGCCGCCCTTGGGGGGGACATCGAGGTGCCAACAATTGATGGGGGGCGCAGCCGGGTCAAAATTCCTGCCGGGTCGCAATCTGGGCGCCAGATGCGACTGCGCAACAAGGGGATGCCTGCGTTGCGTGGTGGCGGTAGTGGCGACATGTTCATTGAATTGGCGGTTGAAACACCAGTCAATCTGACCTCGCGTCAAAAAGAACTGCTGCGCGAGTTCGAGGCCTTGTCAGAAGACAACAATCCCGAAAGCAAAAGCTTTTTCTCGTCGGTGAAAAGCTTTTGGGATGGCATGAAAGGCTGACATGGGCCTTAGACGGCCTTCAGGCAATATCATCAGGGGCGCGCTTGTCCGGCGCGCCCCTTTGCTTTTCGTGCCTTTGTTAACCATTCCCTAACCCAACTGCGGCAGGCTCATGCGCATGACAGACCCTTGCGCCTTCAACGAACGCCCCCTGCCTCTGTTTAGCGGCGACGAATCTTCGGCGCAGCCAATGCCACAGGGCGCTCGTCTGCCCTCCTACATCAAGGATCACCGCAAACGGCTGCGCGACAGGTTTCTGTCCAGTGGGCCTCAAGCCCTGCCTGATTACGAGCTGCTGGAGTTGGTTCTGTTTCGGGCCATTCCTAGACGCGATGTGAAACCTCTGGCGCATCAGCTTTTGCAGAAATTCTGTGACTTCAACGGCGTTGTGTCAGCGCCGCCAAACGATCTGGCTGAAGTTTCAGGCATAGGGGACGCAGTGATATGCGAGCTTAAAGTCATCGAGGCCGCGGCACATCGGCTATCGCGCGCGCGCATTTTGCAGCGGCAGGTTATCTCGTCTTGGGATGCTTTGTTGGATTATTGCCATACCACCATGGCGCATCAAAAAGTCGAACAGTTCAGGGTTTTCTACCTTGATCGCAAAAACGTTCTGCTTGCCGATGAGAAACAAGCGGACGGCACGGTTGATCACGTTCCGGTATACCCGCGCGAAGTGGTCAAACGAGCCTTGCACCTGAATGCCAGCGCGTTGATTTTGGTGCATAATCACCCTTCGGGCGACCCCACCCCGTCGGAGGCCGATATCAGTATGACCCATCAAATTCGTATCGCTGCGGATGCGCTTGGGATCACCCTGCACGATCACATCATCATCGGGAAATCCTGTGAACTCAGCTTTCGGTCGCAGGGGTATCTTTAGCGAACCCACACTTCGACCCGACGATTTACCTGCCGGCCCCATTCGCTATCGTCACAGGCCATGGGCATTGCTTCGCCAAAGGCTTCTGTTTCCAGCGTGATGCGATCCAAATTCGCGGTTTCGGCCGCCGTCGTCACGGCGCGTTGCACCGCCTCGGCCCGGCGCATTGCAATCGCTTTGTTGGGCCCGGCGGGGCCTTCACCGTCACTGAACCCCACAAAAACCAGACGGCGCGCATCATATAACCCCAACTCCATCGCGCGCGCCAATTGCTGCACGTTCGAACGCGACTGCGCATCCAAGCGTGCCGACCCTGCCTCAAAACGGAAGGTTGTCGTCAACCGTCGCAAGGGCGACAAAATCTGCACCATTCTTTGCAGTTCAGGTAGATCAATTTCGACGCCCGCACGTGCGATGGCATTTGCAAATCTGTCGCCCTGTGCATTTATCACGATCTCTTCTGGTGCCCGGTCTACAAAACCAGCGCGCCGGATAACCAACTGAGCGGATGGATCGCGCAAATAGTGTAGAAACTCTCGCACCAATTTTGGAAACCGGCGGGCGGGCGTATACAAAAATAATGGGGCCGTAAGCGGGTAATCCTCAGTTTTGACGGCGCGCCGTGTCGCACGAAGCGCAAAACCACAGTCACCTTCAAGCGCCAATTCCCAAGTATTTCCTAATTCCGAGCGGCTGCTGACGCCCAGTCCGAACGGATCGTCTGCAACGGCTTTGGCCAGTGACGGACCATCGGGGTGCTCTTGGGCTTGGTCGGATAGAGATCGCTCAACCGGCGCCAACACCCTATCGCGCGTTGCCTGTCCAATGCCCGACGCACCATCGAGAACATGAACCGTTATAGGCGCGTCAGGCCCGCCCAATTCGGCCCAGCTTGCGATATCACCAGACAGAACGCGCGCCAGTTGGGGGGTTGTGACCCTTTGAACAGGATTACTGGGTGCAACGACCGGGATAAGCGCATCCAACGCCACAATTCGGCTGCGGCCCCGCGCCGACAAATCCCCCAAGCCTGCCTCACGGGCGCGGCGGCGCTCGGACTCGCGGACTTCGCGCATAGACATGACGACATCGGCCTCATTGGCCAGAAGATCAGCGAACCCTTCATTGGTATTAGACAGTCGGAACGTAAATTCACCCAACACCGAGGCCGTTTCGGGATCGGAAAGGATATAAACAAACCTCGCAGCGTCGATGGTTTCACGGTGCAGATCGTATTGATAGCGCAGGGCAAACGCCTCGAGCAAAGCGGGCATTAAAACGCGCCCGATGGTCGGCGCACCCGAGAACCCGACGCGCGCAACATAGCTTTCAAGATTGGGGCAGCCTGGCCCCTCACAACGCACACCCGAGCCATCGACAGTCAATTCACCGTAGATCGTCTCAACTCGGTAGAACTCACCGTCAAATCCCAGCAAATTCCCAGAAATTTCCACGTCGCCATCACGGGAAATCAGCGTTACATCCTGCGCTGCGACTGTACCGGCCAAACAAAACAAATAAAGTGCGGCGACAAGCGCCGCACGCACGATCGTCATTAATTGACCCCCGAATGCTGCGGATTACCTCCGAGCGATCTTCATGTCATTCAACATGTTTTTCAACACCAGAAAATCACCAATCGCATTACAACCCGGCATTGCCAATTCCAGATCCCTGACCCTAAGCGGGCCTGCGCCGCTCACCTCAAGCGACTGCGCGGTAATATCCCGGCCACAATTGGCCTGTGTTACCTCTGCCTCAATATTGAGGGCGACATCGCCCGATTGCTGCGCCAAGCCTGACGGGAAAGTATAAACCTCGGCCATGTAGGCCGCGCGCAAATGATCGGCACCCAAACGACTCATGACACCGCTTTTACCATTCACAGCCTGCTCTAGGTCGCCCTTGGTTTTTGCCCAGATATGTCCGGCGCCATCATAGTCCGCCCCGAATTCAAAGGCGTGAAGTTGCAGGCCGCTTTCACCTTGCCACTGAACAACCGCGCGGTCGTAATATTCCAATGTGTCTACCGTTGCGCTGACCATGGCGGCCTTGCCGTTGACGAATGACGCCATGAAAACGGCTGCTGTGGACAACGCGGGCACGTTTATCCGGATTTGCCCATCGTCGTTCGTCACTTCGGAAATCATCATGCCATTGTGATGCAGGGTAAACCGTTCATTCGCCATGCAAGGCGCATTCAGCAAAACCTCGACCATTGCCGCGGCCTGAACATTCGCCGTCATCTCGATATCACAAGAAAACCCCGGTGCCGGGACATCGTTTGGCAGCTTGGCAATCGGCTGATCGGTCAGCGACGCTGGTATGGCCATAGCGCGGTCAACCGGCTGTGACGGCAACCTCTTAGGCTGTGGTGCAGATTTTGGCGGCGCAGGGTTCATTGCGGATTTGAACATGACCGCGGTCTGGTCCTGCGGCGTTTGGCGCTGCGTGTCGCGCGGTGCGGCGGCCGCATTTTTTTCTGGATTGCCCGTCACTTTGAGGGGGGCCGTCGCCGCCAGACTGGCGACTTGCACACTGTTTTCAGGCACCGCCCCATTTGGCGTCGATGCCGTATTCTGCATGATAAACCCGATTCCAAGCGCGCATGCAAAAGTGCCGCCCGCCGTCAAAATCCGTCTTGGCCCGATCATCGCTATCACTCCCATGTCTATTAAAGACATGGAAACCATAGACGCAGATATGGGCAGCCTTGTGGCAACCCCAAGGATTCAATTAGACCAGTGGCGCACTTATTTTGGTCAGGCCAGTCGCCCGTGGCAATGCTTGAATTTACGTCCCGAACCACAAGGACACGCCTGATTGCGACCGGGATTTCCCCATGTGGATGGGTCGTTTTCATCGAAGCCTTCGATTGCGTCAGCGGATGGTGCTGGAGTTGCGTCTGGCGTGCTTCCAACCTGCTTGGCGTCGGCGGCCTGCTCCATCGCTGCGCGCTGGTCCGCAATTTCCTGCATCATCGCTTTTTGTTCGTCTTCGGTCATGGGCCGGATTTGCGACAGCTTTTGCGTCACGTCCTGCCTGAGACTATCGAGCATTGTTTCGAACAACTGGAAAGATTCGTTTTTGTATTCGTTCAACGGATCGCGCTGCGCATAGCCACGGAACCCGACGACACTGCGCAGATGTTCTAGGGTCAGCAAATGTTCACGCCACTTGGCGTCAATCGTTTGCAGCAGGATCTGCTTTTCAATCGCACGCATGTTTTCCGCACCGAAGGCCGCCGTTTTCTCGGCCATCATTTCTTCGGCGGCAGCATCAAGACGTTCGGCAATCTCATCGTCGTCAACGCCTTCCTCTGCCGCCCAATCGACGACGGGAAGATCCATATTCAACTGTTCGACAACAGCCGCGTGCAGACCCTCGGTGTCCCATTGGTCGGCATAGGTTTTAGGCGGCATGTAGGTGTCGATCAGGTCGTCAATCACTTCACTGCGCATGTCCTGCACGATCTCAGAGAGATCCTCTGCCTTCATGATATCAAGACGTTGCTTGAAGATCACTTTGCGCTGTTCGTTCATCACGTCGTCGAATTTCAGCAGCTGCTTACGGATATCAAAGTTGCGGCCTTCGACCTTGGCTTGCGCGCGTTCCAGCGATTTGTTGACCCAAGGGTGAACGATGGCTTCACCCTCTTTCATACCAAGGGTCGACAACACCTTTTCCAACCGCTCGGACCCGAAAATTCGCATCAGGTCATCTTCAAGGCTCAGGAAGAAAGACGACCGCCCCGGATCCCCCTGCCGGCCCGAACGACCGCGCAGCTGGTTGTCGATCCGGCGGCTTTCGTGGCGTTCGGTGGCCAGAACGAAAAGCCCGCCTGCATCCTTGACCGACTGCTCGTCGGTCTTGTGTTCTGCTTCGATCTTTTGGCGGATCTCTTCGGGATCGGTGTCTGGATTGGCCTCAAGCGCCTCCATGATCTTGAAATCGACATTCCCGCCAAGTTTGATATCGGTGCCGCGGCCCGCCATGTTTGTGGCGATTGTGACCGCGCCCAATTTACCGGCATCGGCAACAATCTGGGCTTCCTGCTCGTGCTGGCGCGCATTCAAAACGTTGTGCTTGATCCCAGCATTGGTCAGCAGCTGGCTCAGCATCTCGGACTTTTCAATCGAGGTGGTGCCAACAAGGATCGGCTGACCCTTTTCATGCGCTTCGCGGATGGTTTCAACGATCGCGTTGAATTTTTCCTGCGCCGTGCGATACACCGCATCGTCTTCGTCCAAACGCGCAATGGGTTTGTTCGTGGGCACTTCGACCACGCCCAACCCATAGATCTCGGCAAATTCCTCGGCCTCGGTCACGGCTGTGCCTGTCATGCCCGACAGCTTGTCATAAAGGCGGAAATAATTCTGGAACGTCACGCTGGCCAAGGTGACGTTTTCCGGCTGAATGTTGCAGCCTTCCTTGGCCTCAATCGCCTGATGCAACCCATCTGACAAACGACGCCCCGACATCATGCGGCCGGTGAATTCATCAATCAGAACAACCTCGCCGTTGCGCACGATGTAATCTTTGTCCCGCTGGAACAATTTATGCGCGCGAAGGCCCTGATTGACATGATGCACAATTGTCGTGCTTTCAGGGTCGTACAAAGAGTGCCCCTCGTCCAACAACCCGTTGGTGCGCAGCAGGTTTTCAAGAAACTCGTTGCCCTCGTCGGTGAAGGTGACGTTGCGGGTTTTCTCATCTAGCGAGAAATGCTCATCCGTCAGGTTGGGAATCAACTGATCAATCGCGACATACAGATCGCTGCGGTCTTGCGCTGGCCCCGAGATAATCAGCGGTGTACGCGCCTCGTCGATCAGGATGCTGTCGACCTCGTCAACGATGGCAAAGAAATGGTCGCGCTGGTTCATCTCTTCGAGCGACGATTTCATGTTGTCCCGGAGGTAATCAAAGCCCAACTCGTTGTTGGTGGCATAGGTGACGTCTGATTCGTATGCGGCTTTTTTCTCGTCCTCTGGCTGCTGCGGATAAACGACGCCGGTGGTCATTCCCAAAGCGCCATAAACTTTGCTCATCCATTCGGCGTCGCGGCGGGCCAGATAATCGTTGACCGTCACGATATGAACGCCACGGCCGGTCAGTGCATTCAGGTAGGCGGGGAACGTCGCAACCAGCGTCTTGCCTTCGCCGGTTTTCATTTCCGAAATATTGCCCTGATGCAGAAAGATGCCGCCCATCAACTGCACATCAAAGGCCCGTAGACCCAAGGCGCGCCGTGCGGCCTCGCGACAATTTGCAAAGGCTTCGGGCAACAACGCATCAACGCTTTCCCCATTTGCGACACGCTTTTTGAACTCTTGCGTCTTTTCGATCAGCCCTTCGTCACTCAACGCCTCGAATTCGGGCTCAAAGGCGTTGATCTTTTCGACCAGCGGGCGGGTCGCCTTGATCTTGCGGTCATTTGGTGTGCCGAAGATCTTCTTGGCGACAGTTCCGATACCCAGCATGTTTTATCCGTTCCGATGTTTGTGCTTATTCGTATCAGGCAATTGCTTGCCCCGCCCTTCACGCCACCCTAGAACGGGCACAAGACGGCGGTTTTATTGGTCCATCGCCGATGTAAGGGGCCGCTGATAGAGTGTCAACGTCGCGCAACGGCGCGGCCAAGTTATGCAGTATTGCAAGAAAGGTCTGCCATGCCCATTCGTTCCGGTTTTCTTTCGGTTTTTGCCTTGGCCTCGGTGCTGGCTCTGCCGGTGACTGCGACCGCGCAAGATACGCCCGATCCCGACACCGTTATGGCAACCGTCAACGGCACCGATATCACGCTTGGACACATGATTGCCCTGCGTGCCAGCCTGCCTGCGCAATACGCGCAATTGCCCGCTGAATTGTTGTTTGACGGCATCTTGGATCAACTGATCCAGCAGACCCTTCTGATGCAGGACCATGACGGCGATCTGTCGCGCCGGAATGCTTTGATCCTCGAAAATGAACGGCGTGGCATCATAGCCAGCGAAGTGATCGACAAGGTCATGAATGTCGATCTGTCCGACGACGCCGTTCAAGCCGTGTATGACGAGGATTACGCCGGGGCTGAGGCTGAAACCGAATATCAGGCCGCGCATATCCTGGTTAACGCGGAAGATGACGCAAAAACCATTGTTCAGGAATTGGCCGATGGCGCGGATTTCGGTGAACTGGCCGCGGAAAAATCAACTGGCCCGTCCGGGCCGAATGGCGGTGATCTGGGATGGTTTGGGGCTGGCGTCATGGTCGAGCCGTTCTTTCAGGCGGTCACGGGCCTTGAACCCGGACAAATCTCGGACCCGGTACAAACTCAATTCGGCTGGCATGTCATCAAGCTGAATGAAACGCGCGTTAAAGATGTGCCTGATCTTGAGGAGGTGCGCGCCGACATCGAAGAGCAACTGCGTCAGGCTGCCTTTGACGCGCATCTGGAAACACTGACAGAGGGTGCGAAAATCAACCGCACCGATACCACCGATATAGCCGCCGAAACCGTGAACAACCTGGACCTTTTGGAGAACTGATCATGGGCGCCCCTACCCCCTTATCACCACTTGCGCCCGGCGCGTTTCCCGACCTTCCCGAAATTGCGGGCGTTCGGTTTGCGACAGCACAAGCTGGCGTTCGATATACGGGGCGTGACGATGTCATGTTGGCAGTTCTGTCCCCCGGTTCGGCGATTGCCGGGGCTTACACCCGGTCGGCCACACGGTCAGCCGCTGTCTTGGATTGTCAGGAAAAAACCGGGCACATCAGCGATCAGGGCGCGGCCATATTGGTAAACTCGGGCAATGCAAACGCATTCACCGGGCGTCACGGAAAGGCCGCGGTCAAATCGGTGACCGAAGCAGCCGCAAAGGCTCTAAACATGCCGGAATCGCGTGTTTTCACATCCTCGACCGGGGTGATTGGAGAGCCTCTGCCACACGACAAGATCACCACAAAACTGGATGAGATGGTGGTCAATCTCTCCCCGAAGGGGATCAAGGATGCCGCGCAAGCGATCATGACAACCGATACCTTCCCCAAAGGATCGGGCACTACCGTGCATGTCGATGGTCAAGCCATTCACATCGCCGGAATCGCCAAAGGTTCCGGTATGATTGCCCCTGATATGGCAACCATGCTGGTCTATATTTTCACCGACGCTGTCGTCGAACAAACTGTGTTGCAATCGATGGTATCGGCCCTGAACAACAAGACATTCAATTGCATCACAGTCGATAGCGATACCTCAACCTCGGACACCTTGATCGTTGGGGCCACCGGCGCATCGGGCATTCGGGTCACCGAAAACTCGGTTGGGTTCATGGAAGGCCTGCGGCAAGTCATGCTGGACTTGGCGCATCAAGTCGTGCGCGACGGCGAAGGCGCCACGAAATTCGTCGAAATCTCAGTCACCGGCGCATCCAGCGACAGCGACGCCCGCACCCATGCCATGGCGATTGCAAATTCGCCGCTGGTCAAAACCGCAATCGCGGGTGAAGATGCCAATTGGGGGCGCGTGGTTATGGCAATCGGCAAATCCGGTGCGCCCGCCGACCGGGACACATTGGCGATCTGGTTTGGTGATATCCGCGTGGCACACGACGGCTGGGTGGACCCAAGCTATAACGAGGCCGCCGCCGCCGCCTACATGAAGCAGCAAGAGCTGACCATTCATGTCGATCTGGGTTTGGGCGGCGGCACGGCTGTTGTCTGGACCTGCGATTTGACCCATGTCTATATCGACATCAACGCCGATTACCGCTCATGAAAACAGTTCTTGTTTCCGCCGTGGCCCTGATCGACGTTGATGGCCGCATCTTGCTGACACAACGCCCCGAGGGCAAATCAATGGCAGGCCTTTGGGAGTTTCCCGGCGGCAAGGTCGAGCCGGGCGAAACGCCCGAGCACGCCTTGATCCGTGAGCTTGAGGAAGAGCTGGGCATCAATACATGGGCCAGTTGCCTCGCGCCGCTGACCTTTGCCAGCCACAGCTATGATGACTTTCACCTGCTGATGCCGCTATTCGCCTGCCGCAAATGGGAAGGAACCCCACAAGGCCGCGAAGGTCAGGCCCTGAAATGGGTCCGGGCCAACGCGCTGCGCGAGTATCCCATGCCGCCTGCCGATATTCCCTTGATCCCGATTTTGCGGGACTGGCTATAAGGCTTTCCGCACAAAACAGGCCCTGAATGTACCATTCCGACAATAGACCAGACACCAGCTTTGGTGATTAGCGATTTGGGTGTCTCAAAGCCCCTAAAACACCGCTTGATTCTGTCTTGCACGCCCGAACGCAAGCGTCTAAATGACGGCCCATAAAGCCGGTGTAGCTCAGCTGGTAGAGCACGTCATTCGTAATGATGGGGTCGTAGGTTCGAGTCCTATCACCGGCACCATTTCCCCCAAAAGTTGCATCCAGCTACCATTTGAAGCGTGCAAAAACACCTATGTTTCGGCAGAAGCCTCGGGTTTGTTCTTCACCTCGTCCTCGACCAGTTCGGCGTCCAGAACATCCGCATCTTCTTCTGCTGGCTCGTCGCTTTTGTCTTCTAGGCTGCCCACAATCAAAGGCAGCATTTCCAGCCCTGTCGATGTGCCCACTGACGTCTTCGGCGGGGTTGTCCAACTTAGGGTGTCAAAGGCATGGCAGTTTTCGCAGGCTGGCACCCAATCTGCATGAATGTGGTGGCATTTGTCACAAACCCATGCCGGCCCACGCGGTGCGGCAAGCGCCCTTGCCAGCCACCCTTTGACGACGGCATCCGACCCCCCTTCGCCACGCTCAACCGCCGCCATGATCGTCAACACGCGGGCATCCGGATCAACCTCGACAAGATCACCAAGCGCACGCCGTGCACCGGGAAAATCTTCGTTGGCAAGATGCAGTTCGGCATTCAGTAGCCGTGTTTCGCGATGATCGGGGTGAACTTTCAGAAGCTTCGCAAAGCGCTTGAGCCGCTTTTCAGCGTTTTCATCGGGTTCGATCTCGGCAAAAGCTGCACCAAGATCAGGATGCGGTTGGGCATCCCAAGCCTTGCGGATGACCCGCGCAGCATAACGTTTGGAGCCCTGCGCGATATACCCGCGCGCCGCCAGCACAGCCGCTGGGACCAGATCTGGCGACAGCTTGTTAGCCTCAATCGCGGATTCGCGGGCGTCGATATCTTTGCCTTCGTCCAGAACGTCGCGCGCCTCGGACAAGGCCAAAACAGCATCGCGGCGTTTGTGGACATCGCGCGGCATGCTTCCGTATTTCAGTTTGGCATTCAGGGTGGCCCGCGCACCCTTCCAGTCTGCGGTTTCCGCCTGAAGCTGCAACAGCGTATCTTGCACCTCTGGATGCTTGGGCTTGAGTGAGAACGCGGTTTCCGCAAGCTTCAAAGCAGTTTCTGTTTCGCCTTGTTCCAGCTTTTGCTTCATCAGGCCACGGACGCCGACAAACCGTGTCGTCTCGTCCTTCAAAAGACGCTTGTAAACGGCTTCGGCCTTCTTACGATCCCCTGTCAGTTCTGCGGCCTGCGCGGTTATCAAGTTGGTCAATGCCGGTTTACGAAGGTATTTCTCGGCTTTGCTGGCCCGTGACATGGCCAAATTCCCCTCGCCCGAGGCCAAGGCCATCATACCTTCGGAGAGAGCGCGATAGCCCTTTTCCTGCCGGCTTCGGTCAAAATAGCGCGAAATCGCCGTTTCGTCGCCGTTGATGAACTTCAACGTCGCGACCAAAAGCGCAAGAAGCTTGAGCACCACCCACACCGCCAGAACCAAAAGGATCAGGGCAATCACCGCCTTGAGCGGTGTCAGGTTAATTTCGACCCCGGCGAACACGATGCGCACACCGCCCTCAAGCTCCAACAGATGGCCGGCACCAAAAGCCGCGCCCGCGACAAGAGCGATGAAACCAACAATCTTGATAATCGACCAAAGCATAACGCGTTCCTCGCTCTCAATTCATGTCCTGGATCAGGGCCTCGGCCGCGCTTACGGCATCCAGCCGCTGCTTGGCTTGCTCTGACCAGTCCGCCAATTCGGCACGTCCTGCCTCTGGCAATGCTTCAAGTTCTGCAAGCGTATCTTGCAGGCGGCCATCGCCAACTGCGGCTTCGGCACGGGATAGGACAGCATCAGGATCGTTGCCCTCTTTCGGGGTCAAAGACCTGACACCCAGTTGATCACGCAAGAAACTCCCTACGCCGCCCCCATCCGAATCTGATGCCCCGCGCGCAACACGTAGCGCACGCCGCGCCGCCTCGGGAAAACTGTCCTGAAGGGCGGCCAATGTTGGCACACCCGCACTGGCCGCACTGCGCAGCGCTTGTGGAACCTTGGCACCCGCGGCCTCAAGATCGGCAAGCGCCGGGGCGAATCCGGTGCCGGAATCAAGGGCTGTTTGAATGCGTGTCACAGCTGCGCGGCGCATGGTAGCTTGGGCCGTTTCTTCGGCGCTTTGCTCCATCGCGCGGGCGTCTCGGGCCATGGCTTCGATTTCGGCCCTTTGCTGGACCATTGAGTCTTGTAGCGCCTTCAATTCCCGCTCATAGGCGGCAACGGCGGCGTCCGAAGCGGCCTCACTAACAGGGCGTTTTTCAACCTCGGTCAGTCTGTCATCCAGCCCTGCAAGCTGCGAAGCGATTTGCGCAATTTCTTCGTCGAGGCCGGAAAGCTGGCTGGCAAGGTCAGCTTGTGTGGCCGTCAACTCCGTTAAATCCGGCGCTTGGTCAAGACGGTCTTGGAGCGAAGCCAGCTTGGTGTTTTGCGCATCAAGGCGCTCTTGTAACGCGGTGAATTGCTGGGCTGGTTTTTTATCTGCGAATGGCCAATCGTTGCCCATATATTGCGAGACGCCAAAGCCGATAGCCGCTGCAACCGCACCGCCCAACAGCGTGGGAAAGAAGCCGCCCTTTCGGATAACAACCTGCTCTGTGGCAGCTAGGGGTGCAGATGGTGTGGCTTGGCTATCCTCTTCGGTACCGGTGGCATCGTCCTTGTCCTGCGCGTGCTCGGTCGCGGCTGTGGTTTCGGAAACATCTACGGGTGCATCACCGTCATCTACCGTGTCGGGCTGGTCTGGTTTGTCGTGATCCGGTTCAACGTCTGCCGCGGCTTCTGTCACCTCCGAAGTGTCGGCTTGCGACTGTTCGATATCGGCGACCTTATCGGTCTCAGGCATGTCCTGATCCGTTCCGGTGCTTTTCTCAGACGTCTTCTTATTTGCCACTTTGTACCACCCTTTCGAATCCCACCATTCGGACCGTTTAAATGACCTTACTTTGCTGTCTTTCCACCCTCAAGCCGCTTGGCCCCGTCAAACAGGCAATGAACGGTATGTAACATTGCATGGGCCGTGGGGTCTTGTGCAACAACCATGTCGTGAACCAGCCCCGGTGGCATTTCATCAGCCACGTTTTGGCTGATTGCAGCCACAAACAAAGGCGCTTTGACAACGGCCCCTTCCAACACAAGGCCCGCGGATCGCGGCGAAAACAAAGGCAGGATGACAGGCGCTTTTTTCAGCAGGCACTCTTTGGCCTCTTTTGTCAGGCTAAGCGACCGTTGACGGTATATGACGGCTTCATATGTCTCTAACCCAACACGATTCAGATCTTGTGCCAGATTTCCTGTCGTATGCTCCCCCCGGACATGCAGGAACGGCCCCTTCGGTGCATCTTGACAGATACGCTTTAGCATCTGATGCACATTACCACCGCAGGCCGTCATCGAAAGCCCAATGTCCCGCCCCGCCTGTGCCGTAGCATCCCCTACGGCATAAGCTGAAATATCACGTCGGTCGCTCAGTCGCGCAAAGGCCTCGACCCCATGACGGGACGAAAAGACAAGATGACAGATTGGGGCCAGATCAGGCAATTCGCCACACGGCTCAATTTGCAAAACCGGTGACAGGATGACCTTTGCCTTTGCCCCGATCGCCTTTTGCAATTGCTTGGCAAAAGCCGCGCCTGATGGATCAGGCCGCGTGATCAGGATCGTGGGCGTCATACTTGGTCCATAGTTGTTTGCCGTCCCGTCCGGTGTTACCTGCCTGTCAGGCAACACGCAACGGCAGAGACCATGACCGCCCCATTGACCATTCTTGGATTGGAAAGCAGCTGCGACGATACGGCGGCGGCGGTTGTGCGGGTGTCGAACGGGCAGCCAGACATTCTATCGTCGGTAGTTTTCGGGCAAACCGATCTGCACGCGGCGTTCGGTGGTGTGGTGCCAGAAATCGCCGCGCGCGCCCATGCCGAGAAACTAGATACCTGTGTCAAACAGGCTCTGATACAGGCTGAATTGTCCTTTGATGGAATAGATGCCGTGGCTGTCACCGCAGGGCCGGGCCTGATTGGCGGTGTCCTTTCAGGGGTGATGTGCGCCAAGGGGATTGCGGCGGCAACCGGCCTGCCACTGATCGGCGTCAACCATTTGGCCGGGCACGCCCTGACGCCGCGTTTGACCGATGATATCGCGTATCCTTACCTGATGTTGCTCGTGTCGGGCGGGCACTGTCAGTTTTTGATAGTCAAAGGCTGTCAGGATTTCACGCGCCTTGGCGGCACGATCGACGACGCCCCCGGCGAAGCCTTTGACAAAACCGCACGTCTGCTTGGATTGCCGCAACCGGGCGGGCCTTCGGTTGAACAGGACGCGAAAAACGGCGATGCAGGCCGGTTTCGGTTTCCACGGCCATTAGTGGACAGGCCGGGCTGTGACATGTCGTTTTCTGGTTTGAAAACTGCGGTCCTTCGTGCGCGCGACAGCTTGGCTACAAAAAAGGGTGGCCTTTTCAGGCAGGACAGAGCCGATTTATGCGCAGGGTTTCAATCTGCTGTCGCCGATGTGCTGGCCGAAAAAACCCGCCGGGCGATTGCGCTCTATTTTACCGAAACCCCACATACACCGACTCTGGCTGTGGCTGGCGGGGTCGCGGCCAATAGCGAAATCCGCAACAAACTCCAAGCGGTGGCGGACGACAACGGTGCCGGGTTTGTCGCCCCGCCGCTGTCATTATGCACAGACAACGCGGCAATGATCGCCTATGCCGGGGCCGAGTTGTTTGCCGCCGGTCAGCGCGACGGTTTGGATCTGGTGGCGCGGCCCCGATGGCCGTTGGATCAGACCAGCCCTGCCTTGCTGGGCAGCGGCAAGAAAGGGGCCAAGGCATGATCACCATATTGGGCGCTGGCGCATTCGGAACAGCCTTGGCAATATCACTTGCACGCACAGGCCCGGTGCATTTATGGGCCCATGACCCCGATCATGCCAAAGCGATGCAAGATACCCGCCGCAATGATCGGCGGTTGCCGGGTGTCACACTTCCCGAAAATATCACTGTTTCAGCCGAATTAGGGGCGATACCGGCGCACTCGCCTGTTTTGCTGGCCGTTCCGATGCAACGCCTGCGGGATGTTCTGACAGAACACGCTGCATCCTTGCACAACAAGCAATTGGTGGCCTGCTGCAAAGGTATGGAATTGGGCAGCGGTCTGGGGCCCGTTCAGATCATCAATTCCGTTGTGCCTGACGCTGTGGGCGCGATCCTGACAGGGCCGTCCTTTGCTGCAGATATCGCAGATGGCCTGCCAACAGCCTTGACGCTGGCCTGCGCAGATGAGGTCATCTCTAAAGAACTACAACAGACACTAAATACGCCTAATCTGCGCATCTATCGCACAACCGACGTGATTGGCGCGGAACTGGGCGGCGCATTGAAGAACGTGATGGCCATCGGATGTGGCGCAGTGATCGGGGCCGGTCTGGGCGATAGCGCGCGCGCCGCCCTGATGACCCGCGGTTTTGCAGAAATGGCGCGGATGGCCACGGCCCTTGGTGCGCAACCCGAGACATTATCCGGGCTGTCTGGCTTTGGCGATCTGGTGCTGACCTGCACCTCGGATCAGTCGCGCAATTACCGGTTTGGGCTGAGTTTGGGGCAAAAAGAATGGTTTGATCCGGCAATCACCGTCGAAGGCGCCGCAACTGCGCGCGCCGTTTGTGACCGCGCAAACACGTTGCAGGTCGACATGCCCATCACACGCGCGGTCACGGCCCTGATCAATGGTGATTTACAGGTGGATCAGGCCATGGATATGTTATTGTCACGCCCATTGAAGGAAGAATGATGCTGATTGCCCTAATTGCCAAAGACAAACCCGGCGCGTCGCAAGTGCGTTTGGACAACCGTGATGCCCATCTGGCCTATATCAAGGAAACCGGCGTTGTCGCACAAGCCGGGCCCTTGCTGGATGACAGCGGCGATATGGCCGGATCGCTGGTGATCCTAGACGTGGCAGATATGAAGGAGGCCCAAGACTGGGCCGATAACGATCCTTATGCAAAGGCAGGCCTGTTTGACTCGGTCGAGTTGATCGAGTGGAAAAAGGTGATCTGAACCATGCGGTATTGGCTGTTCAAATCAGAGCCATCGACTTGGGGCTGGGATGATCAGGTTGCCAAGGGCGACGCGGGCGAAGAATGGGATGGTGTGCGCAACTATCAAGCGCGCAATTTCATGCGCGAGATGGCGGTCGGCGATCGTGGGTTTTTCTATCACAGCCAAAAAGAAAAGGCGGTTGTCGGCATTGTCGAAGTGATTGCTGCGGCCCATCCAGACAGCACAACCGATGATGATCGTTGGGAGTGCGTGGATATCAAGGCGGTGACACCGGTGATAACGCCCGTGACACTGGACATGATCAAGGCCGATCCGCGCCTGTCCGCGATGCCATTGGTCAAAAGCCCGCGCTTGTCGGTTCAGCCGGTCGGTGAGGAAGAATGGCGCATTGTTTGCGAAATGGCAGGTGTTGCGCCCTAAATAGAACGGAGGGCGCCAGCTATATGCCGACACCCTCCGTCACCCCACGTGCTCCCTACGCACCACACGTGTATTTGGAATAGGTCCCGGCCATACTGGCCTGTCAGATAACATTACCGGAAACAGGCAGGCCGGCCAAATGCAGAATACTTAGAATACGCATCAAAACAAAAACGCCCACCAATTTGGCGGGCGTTTTGGATCTCTTGCAAAGACGACTTAGCCGTAGGCAGACTCTTTGCCAAAGTGCTTGGTCAGCATGTAGTAGACAACTGCACGGTACTTGTTGCGCTCGGAGCGGCCATAGGTATCGAGAACCTGGTTGATCGCATCCATCAACTGCGGGCCATCGGCCAGCCCCAGCTTTTTGATGAGAAAGTTGTTTTTGACGGTCTCAAGCTCGGCCGCTTGAGTGGCTGCCACGGTCGACGCGTCGGCGTTGTAAATGGCTGGGCCGCAACCGATCGTGACCTTTGTCAAAAGGTCCATATCCGGCGTCATGCCGCATTTGTTGCGAAGATCATCCGCATATTGTGCGATTAGTTCGTCGCGTTTGCCCATAGTCAATTCTCCCACCTGTCCGACACATGGCCGGTTTTCGTATTGAACCTGCAGCCCCGATTGGCGCTGTTTGCTACGATAGCGACAGTTTTGCAGCGCTCAAAGGGAAAATTTCGCGGTCACTCCCCTTACCCGAGAGCGCCACGAAAAAGCCCCGGCCAAAAGACCGGGGCTTTGAGGTAAGTCAGGCCGTGCAGGCCCTTAGTAACGGTAATGCTCGGGCTTGAACGGGCCTTCAGGCTTGACCCCGATATAGGCGGCCTGTTCAGCGTCAAGCGTGGTCAGTTTCACGCCGATCCGCTCCAGATGCAGGCGCGCCACCTTCTCATCCAGGTGCTTGGGCAAGATATAAACCTCGTTCTTATATTGATCGCCACGCTGCCACAGTTCCATTTGCGCCAGAACCTGATTGGTAAAGCTGGCCGACATCACAAAGGATGGGTGGCCGGTAGCGTTGCCAAGGTTTAGCAGGCGACCTTCGGACAGCAGAATGATGCGATTGCCCGAGGGCATTTCGATCATGTCCACCTGTTCCTTGATATTGGTCCACTTGTGGTTTTTCAGGTTGGCGACCTGAATTTCATTATCAAAGTGGCCGATGTTTCCAACGATGGCCATGTCCTTCATCGCGCGCATATGCTCGATGCGGATGACGTCCTTGTTGCCGGTGGTGGTGATGAAGATATCCGCGCTGGATATAACATCCTCAAGCAAAACAACCTCAAACCCGTCCATTGCGGCTTGCAGCGCGCAAATCGGATCAACCTCAGTCACTTTTACACGAGCCCCAGCACCGCGCAACGACGCGGCACTGCCTTTGCCAACATCGCCATAACCCATGACCACGGCGACCTTGCCAGCCATCATGGTGTCGGTGGCGCGCCGGATACCGTCAACAAGGCTTTCCTTGCACCCATATTTGTTGTCGAATTTCGACTTGGTCACACTGTCGTTGACATTGATCGCCGGGAACGGAAGCTGACCTTCGCGGACGAGTTGATACAGGCGGTTCACGCCGGTGGTGGTTTCCTCGGAGACGCCTTTGATCTGGTCGCGCACCTTGGTGAACCAACCGGGGCTTTCCTTCATCCGTTTCGCGATCTGAACTTTGATCACCTCTTCCTCTTCGGACGACGGAACCGGGATCACGTCCTCACCCGCTTCGGCGCGCGCGCCCAGCAGGATATACAGCGTGGCATCACCGCCATCGTCGAGGATCATGTTGGGACCATCATCGAACAGGAAGGATTTATCAAGGTAATCCCAATGCTCTTCCAGCGTTTGGCCCTTGATTGCAAAAACCGGTGTGCCGCCCGCGGCAATCGCCGCCGCCGCATGATCCTGCGTGGAAAAGATGTTGCACGACGCCCAGCGCACATCAGCGCCCAGCGCGGTCAGCGTTTCGATCAACACAGCGGTCTGGATGGTCATGTGCAAAGATCCGACGATACGCGCACCTGCCAGCGGCTTTTCCGCGCCGTATTCTTCGCGCAGCGCCATCAGGCCCGGCATTTCAGTCTCGGCGATGTCCAGCTCCTTGCGGCCGAATTCAGCCAGTGCGATATCCTTAACGATATAGTCGTTCGCCATTACCATGGCTCCTTGTAATACATCTATTTGATGTGCAGATAGCACTGGTTCCATCGGCGGGCAACGCCAAGCCCGCCTTAAATACAAGACAAAGAGGCCTTGATGAAAACACAGCGCGCATGGCAAAAAATGCTGTCAGGGCGTCGACTGGACCTGCTTGACCCCACACCGGTCGATATCGAGATCGAGGACATCGCGCACGGGCTGGCGTTTGTGGCGCGTTGGAACGGGCAAACCCTGGGCGATTACGCGTATTCAGTCGCAGAGCATTCTTTGCTGGTAGAGCAGCTGTTTTCCCGGCTGAACCCCGGCGCCCCTTCCAAATGGCAACTGGCGGCATTGCTGCATGATGCACCGGAATACGTGATCGGGGATATGATTTCCCCAGTCAAAAATGCAGTCGGGCCGGGATATGATGAGCTGGACAAACGCCTGACAGCGGCCATTCACATCCGGTTTGGCCTGCCGGCTAACATACCCGCGCAGATCAAAAAGCAGATCAAGAGGGCCGACAGGATCAGCGCATGGATGGAGGCCACGCAAATTGCCGGTTTCACGATCCCCGAGGCTGACAAGTTCTTTGGTCGCCCTGTTGCCGATGTGACCCAAGGCCTTGATATCGTTCTGCGCCCACCGCTGGAGGCGCGGCGCGACTACGTCATGCGACATAACGCCCTCTTGGAAGACATCGGATGATTCACATCCGTCACGCCGGGCCCATGGATGCCCGCGATATGGCAGAGCTGCTCAATGCTATCATCCGCAAAGGCGGCAGCACGGCCATCACCCAAGAGATTACGCGCGAAACCATCCTTGACTGGTTCGAACAAACGCCACCGAACTCCATTTGGCATGTGGCCGAGGACGACACGGGCGCGATCCTAGGCTTTCAATACGTCAAGCCCCACGCAAAACTGCCACCCGAAGCCTGCGATATTGCGACCTTCGTGAAACTTGGCACAACTGGCCTTGGCATCGGCTCGAAACTATTCGAGACAACCAAAAAGGCCGCCTGCGATTTGGGTTATGGCTGGATCAATGCCACAATCCGCGCCGATAACACCGGGGGGCTGGCCTATTACCAAAGCCGTGGGTTCGAGGATTACGCCCGCCTGTCCAATCAGAAACTTTGTAATGGTCAGATCGTCGACAAGATTTCAAAACGCTATGATCTTTGAGGCGCTTTGGGTTTTTTCTTGGCAAAAATACCCTCGCCGAAGGCATCCGATGGACACCCAATTCGCAAGGACTTGATTACCGGGGGCTACGTTTAGCCAAAATCCGCTGCAAAGTCCGGCGGTGCATATTCAAACGACGCGCGGTTTCGCTGACATTGCGATCACACAACTCATAAACCCGCTGAATATGTTCCCAGCGCACACGATCCGCGCTCATCGGGTTTTCAGGAGGCGGGGGCAGCTCATCAGCACCGGCCAACAGAGCGCTGGTGATATCTGTCGCGTCGGCGGGCTTTGACAGGTAATCTGTTGCGCCAATTTTGACAGCAGCAACAGCGGTCGCAATAGCGCCATATCCTGTTAGAACCACGATCCGGCTATCGGGGCGTTTTTCGCGGATGGCCTCGACCACATCCAGACCATTGCCATCCCCAAGCCTAAGGTCACATACCGCAAATGCAGGCGGCCGCGCCATGGCAATCGCTTTGCCTGTGGTCACCGAGTCGGCTGTTTCCACCTCGAACCCGCGTTTTTCCATGGCCTTTGCCAGACGGCGTAGAAACGGTTCATCGTCATCGACCAAAAGAAGCGTTCGGTCACCACCTAAGTCCTGCAAAGTTTCGGCCATTCTGATGTCCTTTTCAGCCGCACAATGTGCCCTATGGTATACCTAGCCTGCCGCGCTTTGTTGGTCAAACCGGCGCGGGGCTCACATAGCATTCATAAAACATTCGACGCGATCTGCCATCTCTTCCGGCGGGGTATCGCGCCGAAAGAACTCGGCGAACCCATACTCGGGCAGAACAAGGTAGGAGCTGGTGGAATGGTCAACCAGATAATACTCCTCATTGCCCTCGGTCGGCTCCTGTTTTTGATAATAGGTGCGGTAGGCCTTGCTGGCGGCTTTCACCTGCTCGGCCGAGCCCGTCAGCCCCACCATGCGCGGGTGCATATTGTCGGTGAAGTCGGCCAGAAGATCAGGCGTGTCACGATCAGGGTCGATCGAGATGAATACAGGTTTCACCATGCGCCCGCGTTCCTCAAGGATTTCAACGGCCTGCGCATTGCGCACAGTGTCCAGTGGGCAGACATCCGGGCAGAACGTATAGCCGAAATAGATAAGCGCCGGTTTGTCGATCACATCCTTGTCGGTCACGGTTTCGCCGGTCTCGCTCACCAAGGTGAATGGCCCACCGATCTGCGACATTCCGCCTGCCACCTGTCCCTGTCGGCACTGGGCGAATTTATCGTCGCCACCTGTTCCCATCGTCATGACGTAAACCAACACCAGCGCCGCCACAAAAGAGGCCGCAGCAGTAATCGCGATTATCCGGGTCATGGGTGAATCCTCATTGTGCTATGCATGTTTAGCGTTCTATGGCACATCTATCACCGGAATACGAAGTTGCAACGGGACCAGAGCGCGCAGATGACCGATATCTCGCCGGATGTTTTCAAGTCTCGCAGACGTGGCAACTGGATCAGGTTGCGCACCTTGATCCTGTTGCGATGGTGGGCAATTGCGGGTCAGGTATCAGCCCTGATTGCTGCGCAACGGCTCTATAGTCTGGATCTGGAAATCGGGCTTTGCTATCTGGTTGTCGGCGTCGCTGTCATTTCAAATCTTATAGCTGCCTTCATTTATCCCGAAAACAAGCGCCTATCAGAAACCGAAACGCTGCTGGTGGTGCTGTTCGACATGCTGCAACTGGGGATGATGCTGTATCTGACAGGGGGGCTGAACAATCCGTTCTCGATCCTGATCGTCGGGCCGGTCACAGTGTCGGCGTCGGCCATTTCATCGCGGTCAACTCTGTTTTTGGGGCTGACAGCGATCTTGATCGTGTCCCTCCTGACCCAATTGCATCTCCCCTTGCGCACCGATATGGGGTTCGTTTTGCGGATGCCGACGGTGTTTTTGTTTGGCAATTGGGCGGCGATTGTAATTGCCGTGGTGTTTCTTGGCGTCTACTCGCGATGGATCGTGGCCGAGATGGATTCAATGTCGGACGCCCTGCAAGCAACACAAATGGCCTTGGCCCGGGAACAAAAGCTAACCGATCTGGGTGGTGTCGTGGCCGCCGCCGCGCATGAATTGGGTACGCCCCTTGCAACGATCAAGCTGACCAGTTCGGAACTGGCAGAAGAGTTGGACGATCACCCAGAGCTGCGCGAAGACGCGCTGTTGATCCGCGAGCAGGCCGACCGCTGCCGCGATATAATGCGCTCAATGGGCCGTGCCGGCAAAGATGATCTGCATTTGCGCACCGCTCCCCTGACCGCCGTTCTGGAAGAGGCCGCCGAGCCACATCTGGGCCGGGGCAAGTCAATCCATTTCGAATATTCTGCCAACACCGATGCGCCAGACAGCCAGCCAGCCATCTATCGACGCCCCGAGGTGATCCACGGTCTTCGCAACCTCGTGCAGAACGCTGTGGATTTCGCCAACGCGAATGTCTGGATCGAAAGCCAATGGACAGATCGGCGCGTGACCTTGCGCATCATGGATGACGGCCGCGGCTTTTCTGCGCATGCACTCAACCGGATCGGCGAGCCTTTCATGCGCCGCCGCAACGCCGCCGCCGACCAGCGTCGCCCCGAATACGAAGGGATGGGTCTTGGCCTGTTTATCGCCAAAACGCTGCTGGAACGGTCCGGTGCCACGCTGAGCTTTGCCAATGGCGCCAACCTGACCCATCCGGACGAGGGCGGCCCCAAACGGCACGGTGCCGTGGTCGAGGTGACATGGCCACGGCACAAAATTGCCCCTGACACGCGCGCCGCAACCGGAGAAAATCAGCCCATTCGTATTTGATCAAAATGCGCCCGACGCCGTATCCCCTCTGTGGTTAACCAAGGCTTAACCTGAACGTCCGATGCTGACCCGAAAGACCGGCAAGGGATTGGGCGCGACATGTATGATTTTCCGATTTGGGTTTGGGCAGCTTTTCCTGTCTTGTCATTATGCTTTGCGCTGGCAATTGTCTGGTTGATCGGCGCCCAACGACCGGCAGCTTCGGTGTTTTCGCAAGTTGGGCAAACGATCTCATCTGGGGCTATTCACTTTCTATTCGACCAAGACAGCCTGACGGATCACGATTTGCCGCCCGACAGCTCGCCCTTCAAAACCGGCGAATGGCGTGAAATGCGCAATTGGCTGCAGTTCCGATTTTCTGGTTTGCCCGACACGACAGATGCCCTGCCAAACGGGCCAAGTGTTTTTCCCGCCGACGACGATCCGGGTGATCCTGCACAGCTTGTCTGCACCAAGACAGACGACACCACCCGTGTTGTTTTGCAAGACCCAAAGACGCTTGACGCGATCGAGAGGCACGAACACTTGCGCCTTCTGTCCGAGGGACGCAATTGGGGGGCTTGTCTGGAAAATGCGACTTGTGGCGTTGTCATGACGGACCGCGAAGGGCAAATCTTGTGGACGAATAGCGCTTTCGATGCCCTTAAAATCACAGCCCCCGGCGACGCTATTCCCAATGTCCAGTCGCTGCCAGATGATGGCACACCCAAGACCGAACGCCGCTGTATTGATGACAGAACAACCATCAAATGGCTTGAGACGCGCTCTGTTCCGGTCGAAGCCGGAACGATCCACTATGTGGCAGATGTGACCAAAGTGGTCACCGCCGAAAACCTGCGTCGCGAATTCGTGCAAACACTTACCAAGACATTTGCCAACCTGACGACCGGTCTGGCCATATTCAACCGCGATAAACAATTGGCACTGTTCAACCCCGCGCTTGTGGACCTGACGGGCCTCGGCCCCGAGTTCCTGAGCGCGCAGCCCAATCTGATGGAGTTTTTCGATAATCTGCGCGACAATCACGTTTTGCCCGAACCGCGAAATTATGGCGACTGGCGCACACAGATCCTGCAAATCATCGAAACCGCCAGCGACGGGCTATATCGCGAAACATGGACTTTGCCCTCGGGGTTGACCTATCGCGTCACCGGGCGCCCGCACCCCGACGGTGCAGTGGCCTTCCTGTTCGAGGATATATCGGATGAAATTTCGGTGACGCGGCGTTTTCGCTCGCAAGTGGACGTGCGGCAAGCGGTTTTGGACAATCTGTCAGAGGCAGTCGTTGTCTTGTCGTCGGCCAAAACGGTTTTGCTGTGCAATTCGACCTGTTCAAAATTACTAAGCATCGACCCTGACAGCAGCTTTGCCGAAATGACTCTGAATGACCTGACAAAGATCTGCAATGATCGCCTGCCAAACCCCAAATTTTGGGCTGAGGTGGCACAAGGCCTTGATGGTCGCAGGCTGGCCAATCCGATTGACGCACAGCTTTTTGATACGCGAAACACTTGCTACCACTGCCGCGCGGCGCCCCTGCCGGGTGGCGCGGCGATGCTGACAATCTCTCCAGTGGCCGCCACAGCAGATGCGACGCACACACATATGCTTGCCAGCGACTGATCTGACTTGCAGGCAGGGGCGGTGCGTGTAGTCTCAGCGCATGTCCGACACCACGCGCGAATTTCACCTTGCAAGCCCTGAACAAACCGCCGCGTTGGCACAGGCGCTGGCGCCGCGCTTGCGCCCTGGCGATGTTATCCTTTTGTCGGGCCCGGTGGGTGCTGGAAAATCGCATTTTGCGCGCAGTTTGATCCTTTCGTTGCTGGACACACCAGAGGATGTGCCGTCACCGACTTACACTTTGGTCCAAACCTATCCCAGTCGGGCCGGTGAAATCTGGCATGCCGATCTCTATCGGCTAAGTGACACGTCCGAGATCGAAGAGCTTGGCCTGCTCGACGCATTCGAGTCCGCGATCTGTCTTGTTGAATGGCCCAACCGCTTACATACTCTGGCACCAGAGACAGCACTTTGGATCACGCTTGAGCCTCGCGATCACAAC
Organism: Roseovarius sp.; assembly: GCA_035269125.1. GTDB lineage: Bacteria > Pseudomonadota > Alphaproteobacteria > Rhodobacterales > Rhodobacteraceae > Roseovarius. The sequence continues at coordinate 7,315 of DATFJQ010000138.1, read as the reverse complement.
GATACCCGCATGATGATCGCCAAATGGACATCGCCACATTGGGACGCCAAGTTGAAAGACCTTCCTTATGAGTGACAGAAACACCTTGATCCGGGCTTTTGTGGACAGCACCGATTGGGCCGGTGCTACCCTCGTGCCACTGGCTGGCGATGCGTCGAACCGGCGGTATCTGCGTATTGCCCACACAGTCAGGAATGACACCGCAGTGCTGATGGACGCCCCGCCCGACCGTGGCGAAGATGTGCGCCCTTTCATCCAGATCGCCGACTATCTTACCAGTATCGGCCTTAGCGCGCCGCGCATTCTGGCGCAGGACACTCAGGCTGGTTTCCTGTTGCTCGAAGATTTGGGCGACGATCTGTTCGCCTCGGTCATCCCGCAGCAGCCAGAGCTTGAAAATGGTCTCTACTCTTGCGCAACAGACCTTTTGGCCGCCCTGCACGGTGAAACGCCGCCCGAAGGCCTGGAGGCTTATGATCCGCCACTGATGGCCAATCTGGCCGCGCTAGCCTTGGACTGGTATCTGCCCGCCGCAACAGCCCCCGATCCCGATGCGCAAAGCCAGTTCCGCGCCGCCATACTGGACGCGCTGCAACGTCACGCTGCTGATTGCCAGGTTCTGATCCAGCGGGATTATCACGCGCAAAATCTGCTTTGGCTACCGGATCGCGAAGGCGTCGCGCGTGTGGGCCTATTGGACTTCCAAGATGCCATGCTGGGTCACCCGGCCTATGATCTGGTGTCGCTGCTACAAGACGCGCGTCGCGATGTCCCCCTTGGCATCGAAGCCGCGATGATCGACCGCTATATCGCCGCCACGCAAGCGCCGCCCGATCCGTTCCGCGCCGCCTATGCGGTGCTGGGCGCGCAACGCAATCTGCGCATTCTGGGCGTGTTCACTCGGCTTTGCGTGCGCGATGGCAAAGCCCATTATGTGGACCTGATCCCCCGTGTTTGGGCGCTTTTGCAACGCGATCTGACTCACCCCGCCCTTGCCGACGTGGCCGCAATCTTATCAACTGCACTGCCACAGCCCACCCCTGCCATTTTGCGAAAGGTAAAAGACCAGTGCCCACCAAACCCCAAGCCGTGATGCTGTTTGCGGCCGGGTTCGGCACGCGCATGGCCCCGCTGACAAACGACCAGCCCAAACCGATGATCCCGGTCGCGGGGCGTCCGCTGATTGATCACGCGTTGGACTTGGTGCGCGATTACAAACCCGAAACCATCGTGGCGAACGTGCACTACAAACCTCAGCCGCTGATTGACCACCTGGAGGATTCAGAGGTGTTGATCACGCATGAAGCGCCCGAAATCCTGGACACCGGTGGTGGATTGCGCGCCGCGCTTCCGCATCTGGACAATGGGCCGATATTTACCATGAACACCGATGCCGTTTGGTCAGGGCCGAACCCATTGGAACAGCTTGCTGCCGCATGGGATCCGGCGCGCATGGATGCTTTGCTTTTGTGCCTGCCGCGCGAAAACGCCATTGGGCATGACGGGCCGGGCGATTTTATTCAGGGCATTGACGGGCGCGCCAAACGAGGGCCGGGCTTGGTGTACTCGGGCCTACAAATCCTGAAAACCGACGCCCTGCACGACATCCCGGAAACCGCCTTTTCACTGAATGTTTTGTGGGACCAGATGTTAGCCAAAGAGCGCCTGTTCACCGCCACCTATCCGGGGCGCTGGTGTGATGTGGGCCGTCCCGATGGCATCGTTTTGGCAGAGACGTTGCTGGGCTATGACAATGTTTGATCCGTCCGATACCCCCCGCGTTTTCGGTCTACCGCTGGGCGTGGATTTTCCGCATGCGTTGGTCGACGGTCTGCTGGCCCGCCATCGCGGCCACCCGCCCGAGGCGCTGGCGCGGGTGCATCTGATCGTCAACACCCGCCGCATGGCCCGGCGTATCCGCAGCCTTTTTGATCAAGGGCCGGCATTGTTGCTGCCGCGCATCAGCCTGCTGACCGATCTTGGCGAAGACTGGGATCTGGCTGATATTCCCGATCCGGTGCCGCCTTTGCGTCGGCGGCTTGAACTGACCCAACTTGTCGCGTCGCTATTGCAGGCTCAGCCCGATATCGCGCCGCGCTCGTCCCTTTATGCGCTATCCGACAGTCTTGCCGCATTGATGGATGAGATGCACGGCGAAGGTGTGTCGCCGGATATGATCGCGGATCTGGACATCACTGACCAATCCGGACACTGGGAACGAGTCAAAGCATTTTTGGGCATTGTTAGACACTATTTTGAAACTGGCACAGACCATCCTGATGTCGAAACCCGGCAACGGATGGTGATCGAACATGTGATCCGGAAATGGCAAGATAACCCGCCCGATCATCCGGTGATCATCGCGGGATCAACCGGATCACGTGGTGCGACGCAATTACTGATGCGCGCGGTCGCTCAATTACCGCAAGGGGCCGTTGTTTTACCGGGTGTCGATTTCGACATGCCCTCCGAGGTCTGGGGCGCGCTGTCTGATGCCATGCTGTCCGAGGATCACCCACAATACCGCTTTGCCGATCTGATGAACGGTCTTGGCCTGACACCTGATGCCATTGCCCGCTGGACCGATACGCCACCCGCCAACCCGGCGCGCAACCAGCTTTTGTCACTGGCGCTGCGCCCGGCACCAGTGACCGATCAATGGCTTGAGGATGGCCCGAAGCTGGCCGATCTGGACAGCGCCACCGCCGATATCACGCTGGTCGAAGCGCCTTCGACCCGGATCGAAGCGCTGACCATCGCCATGCGCCTGCGGCAAGCTGCCGAAGACGGCCAAGCCGCCGCACTGATCACGCCGGATCGCACGTTGACCCGGCAGGTCACCGCCGCGCTGGACCGCTGGAACATCCTGCCCGATGACAGTGCCGGGATGCCCTTGCATCTGTCCGCGCCGGGCCGGTTCCTGCGGCATGTGGGTGATCTGTTCAGGGACAAGCTGACCGCCGAGTTGCTTTTGACCTTGCTCAAACATCCGCTAACCCATTCCGGCGCGGATCGTGGCGCACATCTGCGCCTGACGCGAGAGTTGGAGTTGCATCTGCGCCGCCATGGGCCGCCCTATCCGCAAGCCGATGATCTGACGGCGTGGGCGGACACACAATCTGACCCGATGGCGCAGACATGGGCGGAATGGATCAGCGACTATATCACCGCAAAAGAGGTTAGCGGCGATCTGCAACTGGCCGAGTTTGTGACCCGCCACATTGATTTGGCAAGCCGCATCGCCAGCGGCCCAAATTCGGTCGACACTGGCAACCTGTGGGCGAAGGATGCCGGGCAAGAAGCGTGGAAAACTGTCAGCACCTTGCAAGACCATGCACCACATGGCGGGCGCATCAATGCCTCGGACTACACCAATTTGTTTTACGGCATTCTCTCCGGCCAAGAGGTTCGCAGCCCCGACACCCCGCATCCCAAGATTCTGATCTGGGGCACGCTGGAGGCCCGCGTTCAGGGCGCTGATCTGTTGATCCTTGCAGGGTTGAACGAAGGCAGTTGGCCCGAAGCCCCCAAGCCCGACCCATGGCTGAACCGTGCCCTGCGCAATCAGGCGGGCTTGCTACTGCCCGAACGTCGTATTGGCCTGTCAGCCCATGATTTCCAACAGGCCGCCAGCGCGCCTGAGGTCTGGATCACGCGCTCGATCCGGTCGGATGATGCCGAAACCGTGCCGTCGCGCTGGCTGAACCGTATAAAGAACCTGCTGAACGGCCTGCCCGATCAGGGCGGACGCGTTGCGCTGGATGCTATGGCGGCACGCGGCACGCGTTGGCAGAATTTAGCACGCCAGCTGGAAGAGCCCGGCAGCATACCCGCCGCTACGCGCCCCGCGCCCTGCCCGCCCGTGGAAGCACGACCGCGCGATCTGTCCGTGACCGAAATCAAGCGACTTATTCGCGATCCCTATGCGATCTATGCAAAGCACCTTCTGCAGCTCAGGCCGCTTGACCCGTTGATGAAAACACCCGACGCGCTGTTGCGCGGGATTGTCCTGCACGAGATTCTGGAACGCTTCATCGACGACGCCCGCAAAGATCCCACGCTTTACACTCGAACTGCCTTGATCGAAAAAACCGAGACTATTTTGACGGAAATCGTGCCGTGGGCACAGGCACAGGCCGTTTGGCGCGCACGTATGGACAGGATCGCGGATTGGTTCATCGAGGGCGAGCATGACCGCCGCGCCATCGCGCAGCCCACGGCGCTTGAGGCTGGCGGCAAAGCCACACTGCCAGCGCTTGGTGTCACACTGACGGCCAAGGCCGACCGGATCGACATCGACGAACGTGGCGCGCTGCACATCTACGATTACAAAACTGGCGCGCCACCTTCGGACAAAGAACAAGAGTTCTTTGACAAGCAATTGCTGCTTGAAGCCGCAATCGCCGAGCAGGCCGGATTTGGCGATCTTACCCCTTCTCCGGTGGCGGAAGCGGTCTTCATCGGGTTGGGCAATCCACCAAAAACTGTGCCTGCGCCGCTGGACAAAGAGCCGCCTGCGCAGGTCTGGAGGGAATTCGAGACGCTTATGCGGGCCTATATGGAGGCCGATCGCGGCTTTGTCTCGCGTCGCGCAATGCAAAAAAAGATCGACAAGGGCGATTACGACCAACTTGCGCGCTTTGGCGAATGGGATATCACCGACGCCCCCGACACGCAGGAGGTAGGGTAATGCCCCGCGATGATGCCACCCAACGCCAGATTGATGCGGCCCGCCCTGACAGGTCCACTTGGCTGTCGGCCAATGCCGGATCGGGCAAAACCCGGGTTCTGACAGACCGAGTGGCGCGGCTGTTGTTGGATGACGTCGATCCTCAGCATATTCTTTGCCTGACCTACACCAAGGCGGCCGCCAGCGAGATGCAAAACCGTCTTTTCAAACGCTTGGGCGGTTGGGCCATGTTGGCCGATGACGATTTACGCGACGCCCTTGATAAGCTTGGGTTCGAGGGGCTGATTGATGATGACACCCTGCGCAACGCACGCCGCCTATTCGCCCGCGCGATCGAGGCCCCGGGCGGGCTGAAAATCCAGACGATCCATTCATTTTGCGCCGGGCTGTTGCGGCGCTTTCCGCTTGAGGCCGGAGTCAGCCCACAATTCACCGAGATGGAAGACCGCACCGCCGCCCTGCTGCGCGACGAGATAGTCGAACAGATCGCCATCGGCCCTGATGCCGCAGTTTTGACCGCCCTTGCCCGGCATCATACGAATGACGATCTGGGCACACTCACCGCCGAGATCGTGCGGCGGCGTGCGTTTTTCGATGAAAAAACATCGGACGCCAATCTTTCCGCCGCATTCGGCCAATCACCAAACCTGACGCTGGAGGATATTGCGAAACAGGTTTTCCTGGGGAGCGAGCAGGCGCTGCTGACCCCACTCATTTCAGCACTTGAGGCCAGCGGCACGAATGATCAAAAAGCCGCCGCCAAACTTCGCGGGATTACCCAGCTTGATGGCGCAGCCCTGCCCATTTTGGAAAGCGTCTTTCTGAACGGTTCCGGCGCAAAAGACCCGTTTTCAGCCAAGATAGGCTCGTTTCCGACCAAATCGTGCCGCGATAGCCTTGGCGCAATCATGACTCAAATCGAACAGTGGATGGCCCGTGTCGAAGCCGTGCGCGAGGCTCGTCTTGCAACGCTTGCCATCCAGAAAACCCGTGCCTTGCACCAGTTCGCCGCCGTTTTTCTGCCCGCCTATGACCACGCCAAAGCCCAGCGCGGCTGGCTGGATTTCGACGATCTGATCTTGCGCGCACGGCAATTGCTGACCGATCCTGCGGTTGCCGCTTGGGTCTTGTTCCGCCTTGATGGCGGGATCGACCATATTCTGGTGGACGAGGCCCAAGATACCAGCCCCGTACAGTGGCAGGTGATCGAACGGCTGGCGCAGGAATTCACCAGCGGCCAAGGGGCGCGGGCCGATGTCATCCGCACGATTTTCGTGGTCGGCGACAAGAAACAGTCGATTTATTCTTTCCAAGGGGCTGATCCGCGTGAATTCGACCGTATGAAAGCCGATTTCGCCGAGCGCCTTAAGGCCATGGGGCAGCCCTTGCAGGACATGGAGATGGAATATTCTTTCCGCTCCTCCCGTGCCATTCTGGACTTGGTCGATCAAACCTTCGCCAATAGCCAAAATAGCGGTTTTACGCCGAAACAGGGCCACAAGGCGCACAAATCCGATTTGCCCGGACGGGTTGATTTATGGCCGGTCGTGGAAAAACCGGCCAAGGATGACGATCCGGTTTGGTATAGCCCTGTCGACGTCAAGGCTGCCAATGATCCGGCCACAGTGCTGGCACAACGGGTGGCTAAAACAATCCGCCGGATGGTGGACGAGGGGCAACTGATTCCGGACGACAACGCGCAAACCGGCATGCGCCGTATCCGGCCCGGTGATGTGATGATCCTAGTGCAGCGCCGCTCGGATCTGTTTCACGAGATCATCCGCGAATGTAAGGCCCAAGACCTGCCGATTGCCGGGGCCGATCGGCTGAAGGTGGGGGCGGAACTGGCGGTCAAGGATTTGGCCGCGCTTCTGTCGTTTCTGGCCACGCCCGAAGATAGCCTGTCACTGGCAATCGCCTTGCGCTCACCCCTTTTTGGCTGGTCCGAAGCTGACCTTTACAAGCTGGCTCATGGGCGCCGCCAGAAATACCTGTGGGCTGCGTTACGGGAGCGGGCGGATGATCACCCCGAAACCATGGCTGTGCTGAATGACCTGCGCGGGCAGGCTGATTATCTGCGCCCCTATGACCTGATCGAACGCATCCTGACCCGTCACGATGGCCGCCGCAAATTGCTGGCGCGGTTGGGCACCGAGGCCGAAGATGGCATCGATGCCCTGCTGTCACAGGCCATGGTCTATGAACAACGCGCCGTCGATAGCCTGACGGGGTTTCTGGTGTGGATGGAAACCGATGATCTGGAAATCAAACGCCAACTGGACAGCGCAGGCGACCGAATACGCGTGATGACGGTCCATGGCGCCAAGGGGCTTGAGTCGCCCTTGGTCATTCTGCCCGATACCGGCAAACGCAATATCACTGTGCGTGATCAGATCGCCATCAGTGACGGCACCCCACTTTGGCGCACCAGCGCGGGCGATATGCCCCGCGTGATGACCCAAGCGAATGACGCCGCAAAAGCCCCCGAACGGGCCGAGCGTGACCGACTTTTATACGTCGCCATGACGCGGGCTGAAAAATGGCTGATCGTTGCGGCTGCCGGGGATCTGGGGAAGCAAAGCGATACTTGGTACGACATGATCGAGGCCGGATTGCAGCGCTCAG
>DATFJQ010000137.1:0-7319 GCA_035269125.1 Roseovarius sp. | reverse complement strand
CAAGGGCAAAGTGGTTGACGAGATGTCGCTGCGCCCAGTGGTGCCCGCACTGGAACAGGCGCTTGGCCGCAAAGTCACCTTCATCGAAACGCTGGACGGGGCCGAAAACCTGACCGCCGAAGCGCGCGACGCGCAGGTGCTTTTGTTGGAAAACATCCGCTTCCACCCCGGAGAAGAGGCCAACGACCCCGAATTTGCCAAACGTCTGGCCGGCCTTGGCGATATCTATTGCAACGATGCGTTTTCCGCCGCGCATCGCGCCCATGCCTCGACCGAAGGTGTGGCGCATCACCTGCCCGCCTGCGCAGGCCGTTTGATGCAGGCCGAGCTTGAGGCGCTGGAGGCCGCGCTTGGACAGCCCAAGCGCCCGGTGGTCGCCGTGGTGGGCGGCGCGAAGGTGTCCAGCAAGCTGGATTTGCTGGGCAACCTTGTGGAAAAGGTCGATCATCTGGTGATCGGCGGCGGCATGGCCAACACCTTTCTGGCCGCGCAGGGCCTGAATGTCGGCGCATCGCTTTGCGAACATGACATGGCCGACACCGCCCGCGCCATCATGTCCAAGGCCGGGGCGGCAGGTTGCGAAATCTTGCTGCCGGCGGATGTGGTGGTGGCGCGCGAATTTGCTGCCGGGGCCGCGCATGAAACCGTGCCCGCCCATGCCTGCCCCGACGATGCGATGATCCTTGATGCCGGGCCGCAATCCGTGGCGCGGATCACCGCCGCCATTGACGCCGCCAAAACCCTGATCTGGAACGGGCCGCTTGGCGCGTTCGAGATCGAGCCGTTCGACACCGCCACCAACGCCGCCGCCGCCCATGCCGCCGCCCGCAGCAAGGCGGCGGAGCTGATTTCGGTCGCAGGCGGCGGCGATACCGTGGCCGCGCTCAACAAATCCGGCGCGGCGCAGGATTTCACCTATATCTCGACCGCCGGTGGCGCGTTTTTGGAGTGGATGGAAGGCAAGACCCTGCCCGGCGTGGCCGCCCTTGGCGGCTAATTTTCGGGCGGTGTCGGGCTGCAAGATTGCGATCCGGGACTGCTGACGCGCTGTTAGCGCGACCACGATTGCAACCGCGCTGCGCCTCGCCTAGAAGCAAGCCAACCGCGCGGGCCGTTCATGGCGCGCGCCTGTGTCACCAGTCAAATCACAAGTCGAAAACGGGGAAATACGATGTCCAAGGAACGTCAGGCAGAGCAGATGCGCAATGGGCAGGGCTTTATCGCGGCCTTGGATCAATCCGGCGGCTCTACCCCCAAAGCGCTGCGGCTTTATGGTGTTGAAGAAAGCGACTACAACACCGACGCCGAAATGTTCGATCTTGTCCACGCCATGCGCACCCGTATTGCACAGGCCCCGGCCTTTACCGGCGACAAGGTTCTGGGCGCCATCCTGTTCGAGATGACCATGGACCGTCAGATGGACGGCAAACCCGCCGCCACTTACCTGTGGGAAGAGCGTGGTGTCGTGCCGTTCCTCAAGGTCGACAAGGGGCTGGCCGATGAAGACAACGGCGTGCAGGTCATGAAACCGATGCCCGATCTGGACGCGCTTCTGGACCGCGCGGTGAAGGCCGGGATTTTTGGCACCAAGATGCGCTCGGTAATCAATGCCGCCAACCCGGCGGGGATCAAGGCGGTCGTCGCCCAGCAATTCGAGGTGGCCAAGCAAATCCTTGGTCACGGGCTGATCCCGATTGTCGAACCCGAAGTGACGATTTCCATCAGCGACAAGGCCGAGGCCGAAGAAATGCTGCTGGCCGAGATTACCGCCCAGTTGGACGCGCTGGATGGCGACGCTCAGGTGATGCTGAAACTGACCCTGCCGGAAACCGACAATCTTTATCAACCGCTGGTCAACCATCCGCGCGTGATGCGCGTGGTGGCCCTGTCGGGCGGCTATAGCCGGGACGAGGCCAATGCCCGCCTGTCGCGCAACACCGGCATGATCGCCAGCTTCAGCCGCGCCCTGACCGAAGGGCTGTCGGCACAGCAATCGGATGACACATTCAACAGCACGATTGCGGCCTCGATTGACAGTATTTGCGCCGCATCGGTCGCGGGCTGACCCCTGGCGCGGGCAGCGGCCCTGTTGCCGCGCCCGCTTGGGATAATTCAGACAAAACAAAAGCAGGGGCATGCCCAGCCCCTTGCAGTATATGATGCACGTGAGAACACGCAGTGGGCTTGAAGAGCAATGACCGCTTCGAGACCCAATCGGCCGCTGGAACAAGCCGCGCATCGCCTGACCGTGGGCTGGCGATCCGACCTGCGAGATGCAGAGTTTTATGCCCGCCAAGTCATTGCTTCAGTCAGGCCGCGCATCAAGCCCCGCCAAATCGCCAGACCGCGGGACGGTCAGGCGATGCGCGGCGGCCTTCGGCCTTGATTCCGAGCAGGACATCGAAGGACCGGCAGCAAAGTCCCGCGCTGCATCATTTATTGCAAAGGGCGGTGGCCCCTGCTTTTTTTCGGCGGCCAAAACAGGGACTGAAACCGCCTAAAATATTTTGATCAAATTCCTATGGCGTCTGATCAAACAAGGCGCTAGCCTTGGCGCGATCCACGATCTGGAGCCGCTGAAATGGACTTGTCAAAGTATTCCACCATCCGCGTTGCCGCCTGCGATCTGAACGGCCAGATGCGCGGCAAGCGTGTGCCGGGTGACTATGCCGAAAAACTGGACGCCGGGGCCGTGCGCATGCCGCTATCGGTGCTGAACCTTGATATTTTCGGGGCCGATATCGCAGGATCGCCTTTGGTGTTTGAATCTGGCGATGCCGATGGGGTTCTGCGGCCCACCGGGCGCAACCCGGTGCCGCTGCCATGGCTCAGCGCACCGCAGCCGCTGGTGCCGATGGCGATGTATCATGACGACGGCACACCGTTCGACGGCGATCCGCGCCATGCATTGGTCGCGGTGCTGGACCGCTATGCCGCGCGCGGCTGGCAGGTGATGGCCGCGACCGAGCTGGAATTCACGCTGGTCGATGACAGCGGCGATGCGCTGAAACCCGTGCGCAGCCCGCGCTCGGGGCGGCGGTTGAATGCGCCCGGCATTCTGTCGATGTGGCAGATGGATGCCTTTGACGAGTTTTTGACCGCGCTTTATGACGGCTGCGCGGCGATGGATATCCCCGCGCAAACCGCCACAATCGAGGCCGGGGTTGGCCAGTTCGAGGTGACGCTGAACCACCGCGATGCGCTGAGCGCCGCCGATGATACGTGGCTTTTCAAGGCGCTGATCAAGGGATTGGCCCGGCGGCATGGTTTTGCCGCAACATTCATGGCCAAGCCCTTTGACGAGGATGCCGGCAACGGCATGCATATGCATTTTTCCATGCTGGATGCCGAGGGGCGCAATGTATTCGACGATGGTGGCCCGGATGGCACCGAAACCATGCGCGCCGCCGTGGCGGGATGTATCGACGGGATGTCACCCGCAACCCTTATCTTTGCGCCCCATGCCAACAGCTATGACCGTCTGGTGCCCGGCGCCCATGCCCCCACCGGCGCGACATGGGCCTATGAAAACCGCACCGCTGCCCTGCGCATTCCCGGCGGGCCGCCAGTGGCGCGGCGGATCGAACACCGTGTGCCGGGCGGCGATATCAACCCCTATCTCAGCTTTGCCGCGATCCTTGGCGCGGCGTTGATCGGGATCGAGGACAACATGACGCCCCCGGCCCCGATCACAGGCAACGCCTATGAGCATGACGTGCCGGGCCTTGCCGCCGATTGGCGCACCGCAATCGAACGCTTTGGCGCATCCGAGATGATGGCCCGCATCTTTCCCGAGGGGCTGATCCGAAACCTGATGATGACCAAACGGCAGGAACTGGAGCAGATGTCGCGAATCCCGCATGAGGCGTGGTGGAAAACTTACCTCGAAACGGTATGATCCGAACCAGCCAACGCGTGCAAAGAACAGGGCTTGCCCTGTCTCTAGGCCTGCGTTAGCCTAAATTTGATCAAATTACGGAGCCCCCATGAAGATTGGTATTCTTCAAACCGGCCACGCCCCCGATGTCGTTCTTGACGAGTTGGGCGATTACGACGCCATGTTCGCCCGGCTTCTTGATGGGCACGGCTTTGACTTTCAGACATGGAATGTCGTCGACAACGATTTTCCCGGTGCGGTGGATGCCGCCGATGGCTGGCTGGTGACCGGATCGAAACATGGGGCCTACGAAAATCATCCATGGATCGCACCGCTGGAGGATTTCATTCGGGCCGTCTATGGCGACGGGCGACCGATGATCGGGGTCTGCTTTGGCCATCAGATCATCGCGCAGGCGCTTGGCGGCAAGGTTGTCAAATTTCCCGGCGGCTGGTCGGTGGGGCGCACCGAATATACCATTGGCGATGAAACCCTGCCGCTGAACGCATGGCATCAGGATCAGGTCGTAGACTTGCCAGAGGGCGCGCAGGTGGTTGGCCAATCCGATTTTTGCGAAAATGCCGCGCTGCTGTATGACACCCGGATCTGGACGATCCAGCCCCACCCCGAATTTCCGGCCCGCGTGATCGAACATCTGATCGCGCATCGTGGCCGGGGCGTGGTGCCCGATGATCAACTGGACGCGGCGCAACAGCGCCTTCCGGACAGCACAGCCAATCAGGCGATCGCCGATCACATGGCGGCATTTTTCAAACGGGAAACATAATATGTCCAACTGGATCAGCACCCTGCCCGACGCGGCCCAAGCCTATCTTGAAGGCCGCCGCCTTGACGAGGTGGAATGCATCATCGCCGATCTGCCCGGCATCGCGCGCGGCAAGGCCGTGCCCGCCAGCAAATTCGCCCGGCAAGAGCATTTCCACCTACCCGATTCCATCTTTTACCAGACGATTACCGGCGATTGGGGCGAAGCGGCGGGCGAAGACGGGTTTATCGAGCGTGACATGATCCTGACGCCCGATATGTCCACCACCACCGCCGCGCCGTGGACCGGCGACTGGACCTTACAGGTGATCCACGACGCATTTGACCGCGACGGCAGCCCGATCCCCTTTGCCCCGCGCAATGTTCTGAAACGCGTGGTCGAGATGTATCACGCCCGCGGCATGACCCCCGTGGTCGCGCCAGAAATGGAATTTTTCCTTGTCGCGCGCAATCTGGATCCGGCCAAGGCAATCCAGCCGATGATGGGGCGCTCAGGCCGCCCCGCGGCGGCACGGCAGGCCTATTCGATGACAGCGGTCGATGAGTTTGGCCCGGTGATTGATGACATCTACGATTTCGCCGAGGCGCAGGGCTTCGAGATCGACGGCATCACCCAAGAGGGCGGCGCCGGTCAGTTGGAAATTAACTTGCTGCATGGCGATCCGGTGAAACTGGCCGATGAGGTGTTCTTTTTCAAACGCCTGATCCGCGAGGCGGCGCTGAAACACGATTGCTTTGCCACTTTCATGGCCAAACCGATCGAGGACGAGCCCGGAAGCTCGATGCATATCCACCATTCGATCCTTGATGCGACCACCGGCGAAAACCTTTTCTCTGATAGCGACGGCAACGAAACCCAGCTGTTCCAGACCTTCATCGGAGGTTTGCAAAAGCACCTGCCCGACGCAATTGCCGTGCTGGCACCTTACGTCAATTCCTACCGCCGCTACGTCAAGGATCACGCCGCCCCGATCAATCTGGCTTGGGCGCGCGACAACCGCACCACCGGCATTCGGGTGCCGCTGGCCCCGCCCTCGGCGCGACGTGTGGAGAACCGTTTGGCGGGCATGGATTGCAACCCCTATCTGGGCATCGCCGCCAGTCTGGCCTGTGGCTTGCTGGGAATGATCAACAAGAATTACCCAGATGCCGAGTTCAAGGGCGACGCCTATGCCGGCGAGGCCGATATCCCCCGTGTTCTGGGCAATGCGCTGGATATGTTTGATGAGGCTACGGACTTGCACGACATGCTGGGCCCGGAATTCGCCCGCGTTTACAGCATCGTCAAGCGCGCAGAATACGAAGAATTCCTGCAAGTCATCAGCCCTTGGGAACGTGAACACCTGTTGATGAACGTCTAAGCCGGGGCACCTGCATGAACCTGCTTTTTGCCAATGACCGCGCTGGCCAATATCCCAACAGTTGGTATGCCGCCACCGCCAAACCGCTGGAGCCTTTCGCGCCCCTGCGCGGGCAGGAAAAGGCCGATGTCTGCATCGTCGGTGCGGGCTATACCGGCCTGTCGGCGGCGCTGCATCTGGCCAAACGGGGCTATGACGTGGTGCTGCTTGAGGCGCATCGCGTGGGCTTTGGCGCATCGGGGCGCAATGGCGGGCAGCTTGGCTCGGGCCAGCGGATGGAACAGGACGCGCTGGAACGGCTGGTGGGCCGCGATGATGCCGCGAAACTGTGGGAGCTGGCCGAAGACGCCAAGGCACTGGTCAAGGGGCTGATCGACACGCATTCAATCGACTGCGATCTGAAACCGGGGATTGCGCATATGTGCTTTACCCACTCCGAGGTCGCCGCCGAGCACGCCTATGCCGATCATTTGGCCGAACGCTATGGCTACACCGCCCTTGAAAAGCTGGATCGTGACGCGGCGCAGGCGATCTGCCCGTCGCCGCGCTATGTGGGCGGCACTTTGGATATGACGGCAGCGCATCTGCACCCGCTGAACTATGCGCTTGGGCTGGCCCGTGCAGCGCGTGAGGCTGGCGTGCGCATCTATGAAAATACGTTGGTGTCGCAAATCCACCAAGGACAGCCCGCACGCGTTCAGGCCGACAAGGGTGCCGTGACCGCCGATCATGTGATGCTTGCCTGCAACGGATATCTGGGTGGTCTGGACACAAAGGTGGCCGCGCGCGTCATGCCGATCAACAATTTCATCGCCGCGACCGAACCGCTTGGGCCAGACGCCGCACAGGTGCTGGCGCGCGATATCGCAGTGGCCGATACCAAATTCGTGGTCAATTATTTCCGCCTGAGTTCGGATAACCGGCTGCTGTTCGGCGGCGGCGAAAGCTATGGCTATCGCTTTCCCGCCGATATCGGCGCGACAGTGCGCAAACCGATGGCGCAAATTTTCCCGCATCTGGCGGACGTGCGGTTTGATTATACGTGGGGCGGCACCTTGGGCATCACTATGAAACGCATGCCCTATCTGGGCCGCATTGCGCCCAACATTCTGTCGGCCTCGGGCTATTCCGGCCACGGCGTTGGCACCGCTACGCATGCGGGCAAGCTGATGTCAGACGCCATAGCCGGTCAAGCCGAAGGCTTTGACACGCTGTCGCGCGTGCCCGCGCCGCGCTTTCCGGGCGGCAGCGCGCTGCGCTCGCCGCTCTTGGTGCTGGCGATGACGTGGTATGCG
>DATFJQ010000136.1:0-6921 GCA_035269125.1 Roseovarius sp. | reverse complement strand
GCCAAGGCACGAGAGGCCGCGACAGATGTGCAGTTGCAATCGCTTGGCAATGAATTGAACACCGCGCTGGCCCGCGTGGCCGCCGAAGAACGCCGCCGCCGCGAGGCCGAAGAGGCGCGTGCGCGCCTGTTGGAAGCCCAGAAAGAGGATTTGGAACGCTACCGCTCGGAATTCTTTGGGCGGTTGCGCGATGTTCTGGGCACCCGGGCGGGGATTCGAATTGAAGGCGACCGGTTTGTGTTCTCTTCCGAAGTTCTGTTCGCCCCCGGCGAGGCTGACCTGTCTGCCGCCGGGCGGCGCGAGATTGCGAATGTCGCGGATATTCTGGGCGAGGTCATTGACGAGATTCCGCCGGGTATCGACTGGGTATTGCAGGTGGATGGCCATACCGATGACGTGCCGCTGCGTCCCGGCGCGGCCTTTGCGGACAACTGGGAACTTAGTCAGGCGCGCGCTTTGTCGGTGGTGCGTTACATGATCAACGCGCTTGGCCTGCCGCCCGCGCGGCTATCGGCGAATGGGTTTGGCCAGTATCAGCCGGTCAACCCTGCCGACAGCCCCCAAGCACGGGCGCAAAACCGGCGGATCGAATTGAAATTTACCGGGAAGTGACGGTGATATCGGCGTGCCGCACGGCGATCACGCGGCCCTCGCGCGTCAGGTGCACATAGCCGCGATAAGCGCCTTCGGGCCACCCGCCTTCGGGCGCGCGGCGGCCAAAGGCGCGAAATAATTGCGCTTGCGGATTGTCCAAAACCACCTCGTGGCGAAAAATCTCGCCCTCGGGGCCGGAGGCGCTCAGGCTTAGGGCATCGCCCGGTTTGGCATAAAACGCATGCCCATATAAAACCAAAGGCTGGTCAGGTGCCGTATCGCGCACCCGTGCCGCGCCAGATTTCACGGCGTCGAAGTCCGGGACAGCGGTGGAAAACCCGGCGGTAAACAGGCCCGCGCGGTCATAGTCCGGCGCATCTTTCCACATGCCGTTGTCCGTGGCAGTGCCACAGGTGTTGCTGTCTTCTGGATTGAAGGGATCGACGATTTGTCCGTCTTTCAAAACACCCAAGTGGACATGCGGCACGTTGGTCAGACCGCTGAGCCCAACCAACCCCAGCACATCACCGGCCTGCACCAGATCGCCCCGTTTGACGCCGACGCTGTTTCTTTTGAGGTGACAATAGAGCGTTTGCCAGCCGCCCCCGTGGTCGATGCGCACTGCGTTGCCGCATTCGCGCCCTGCGATATCGGCGCGGTTTTCGGGGGTTACGGCCACATCTGGCACACCATCGCGCGTTGCGGCCACCATACCGGGTGCGGCGGCCAACACGTCTACCCCGGCCTCCATGGCCTCGAATGACAACAGAACGATGTCGGTCCCGCGATGATCGTCGCGGCTTTTCAGGCCGCAGGCGTAATCACGCTGCCCGCTGCCGGGGTCGGTATCGACATAATCCTCGACATAGCAGGTCTGACCAAGGGTGCAGTCAATCGGTAGGTCCAATATTGGCATCTCGGCCGCCGCTGGTGCGGCGACCGAGATCAGTATCGAGCCGAGGGCCGACCAGAGGCGGCGCATTATTCCGCCGTCAGCAGCGGTGGCTTTTTACCAGACAGACGCGGGCGATCAGGCCCATCAAGACGCAGATCAATCTGCCCGTCCTTGACGCCCACCTTGACAACACCGCCTTTGGCCAGTTTGCCAAAAAGCAGCTCTTCGGCCAGTGGCTTTTTGATGTGTTCTTGGATAACGCGCGCCAGAGGCCGCGCGCCCATCTTGTCATCGTAGCCCTTATCGGCCAGCCATTCAGCGGCGGTTTTGGTCAATTCGATGGTCACATTACGATCCATCAATTGCGCCTCAAGCTGTAGGACGAACTTCTCGACCACTTGCAAGATCACCTTTTTCGGCAGCGGTCCGAAGGAAATCACAGCGTCCAGACGGTTGCGGAATTCCGGGGTGAAGGTGCGTTCGATGGCTGCAGTATCTTCGCCCTCGCGGCGGTCGCGGCCAAAGCCAACGGCGGATTTCGCCTGCTCTGTCGCGCCTGCGTTTGAGGTCATGATCAACACCACGTTGCGGAAATCCACCGTGCGGCCGTTGTGATCGGTCAGCGTACCGTGGTCCATCACCTGCAACAGGATGTTATAGACATCCGGGTGCGCCTTTTCGATCTCATCCAGCAGCAAAACGCAATGCGGGTGCTGGTCGACACCATCTGTCAAAAGCCCCCCCTGATCAAAGCCCACATAGCCGGGAGGCGCACCGATCAGGCGCGAAACAGCGTGTTTTTCCATGTATTCAGACATGTCAAACCGCAGCAGTTCAACACCCAGACTGTCGGACAGTTGCTTGGCGACCTCGGTCTTGCCGACGCCAGTGGGCCCGGCGAACAGGTAGTTGCCGATGGGCTTGTCAGGCTCGCGCAGGCCCGCCCGTGACAATTTGATCGCGCTCGAAAGCGCTTCGATCGCCTTGTCTTGGCCGAACACCACGCGCTTGAGGGTTTTCTCAAGATCCTTGAGCACCTCGGCATCGTCCTTCGAGACATTCTTGGGCGGGATGCGGGCCATCTTGGCGACGACGGCTTCGATCTCTTTCGTGCCGATCGACTTGCGCCGCTTGGAGGCGGCGACAAGGTGCTGGGCTGCGCCGGCCTCGTCGATCACGTCGATGGCCTTGTCGGGCAGTTTGCGGTCATTGATATAGCGTGCAGACAGATCAACGGCGGTTTTGATCGCGTCGTTGGTGTATTTCACGCTGTGATGCTCTTCGAAATAGGGCTTGAGGCCCTTGAGGATCTTGATCGCGTCATCGGTTGTGGGTTCGATCACGTCAATTTTTTGGAAACGGCGCGACAGGGCGCGGTCCTTTTCGAAATGCTGACGGAATTCCTTGTAGGTGGTCGATCCCATGCAGCGCAGCTTGCCGCCTTGCAACGCAGGTTTCAGCAGGTTCGATGCATCCATTGCCCCCCCTGATGTGGCCCCTGCGCCGATCACCGTGTGAATTTCATCAATGAACAGAACGGCATCGGGGTGATCTTCCAGTTCGGTCACCACCGCCTTGAGACGCTCCTCGAAATCACCGCGATAGCGGGTTCCCGCCAGCAGTGCGCCCATGTCCAGTGAATAGATGGTCGTATGGGCCAGAACCTTGGGGGTTTCGCCTTTGACAACCTTGTGGGCAAGGCCTTCGGCGATAGCGGTTTTGCCGACACCCGGGTCACCGACCAACAGGGGGTTGTTCTTGCGCCGACGGCACAGCACCTGAATGCAGCGCTCGACCTCGGAGTCGCGGCCAATCAAAGGGTCGATGTCGCCCTTGCGCGCCTTTTCATTCAGGTCCACGCAGTATTTGGCCAATGCGGATTCGCCCGCCTCGACCGCGTCGGATTCTGGATGTTTGTGCGTGTTGTCGCTGTCGCCTTCATCGGCTCCGGTGACCGGGCGAGCCTCGCCAAAGGCGGGGTCCTTGGCGACACCATGGGCGATGAAATTTACGGCGTCATAACGCGTCATGTCCTGTTCTTGCAGGAAATAGGCCGCGTTCGATTCCCGCTCGGCAAAGATCGCGACCAGCACATTGGCCCCGGTCACTTCGGTGCGGCCCGACGATTGCACATGGATCGCTGCGCGCTGAATGACGCGCTGAAACGCGGCGGTCGGCACGGCTTCGGACCCTTCGATATCGGTCACGAGATTCGCCAAGTCTTCGTCGATGAACTCCACCAAAGTGCCGCGTAGATCTTCGGTGTCCACGCTGCATGCCTTCAGCACGCGCGTGGCGTCAGGCTCGTCTATCAAGGCCAGAAGCAGATGTTCCAGCGTTGCGAATTCATGTTGGCGGGCATTGGCCAAGGCCAGTGCCGAGTGGATCGCCTGTTCCAGCGTGTTCGAGAATGAAGGCACGTCGGTGCTCCTTCTGATCTGGGTCGGAGTGGTTACTCCAACCGTGGCCTCATAGTATTAAAGTTTGGTCGATATGGCCGCGGCTTCAAGTTTTTTTTGGTCAAATCCTGTCACTTTCCTTCGCAGGGACAAGATTCGCGGCGTATCGGGGTTAAAAGTTGTCTTTGCGGCGGCGTATTTCTGCGAACACTTTCGCGGGGTCTTCGCCGCTCATGTCCAGATTGGCCTGCACCGCCGGATCCGCGGCGCGTAAGAAAGGATTGGTGGCCAATTCTTCGGACAGTTTCGAGGGAACGGTCGGATGTCCTTTTGCGCGAGCGGCGTCAACCGCTGCTGCCCGAGATGTAAGCGCTGCATTGTCAGGGTCAATGGTCAGCGCGAATTTTGCATTGGCTTGGGTATATTCATGGCCCGAACAGACGGCGGTTTCGGGGGGCAGGGCTGCCAGTTTCGACAGGCTGTTCCACATTTGATCCATCGCGCCTTCGAATACCCGACCGCAGCCAAGCGCCATAAGGCTGTCGGCGGTGAAGACGGCTGCACTTTCAGGGAAATAAAAGGCAATATGGCCCACTGTATGCCCCGACACATCCATCACTTCACCGGTGGCATTGCCGATGATGATGCTATCGCCATCCTCGACGGCAATGTCCAAAGGTGGCAACCGATGCGCATCGGCCGCTGCGCCGATCACTTTGGCGAAACTGTTTTCCAAAAGTTCCGGCAGGCCATCCACATGGTCGGCGTGGTGATGGGTGATCAGCACATGGCTGAGTTCCCAATCGTTTTCTTCTAGTTTGGCAAGGATCGGCCCCGCTTCGGGCACGTCAATAGCCGCCGTCATGCCGGTGTCGGGGTCGTGCGCCAGATAGGCGTAGTTATCCGACAGGCATGGGATGGTTTCGATCTCAAGGGTCATGGTATTTTCCCGTTTGCCAGTTAATGTTAGTTTCAAGAGTGACCGATCATGGGCTTGGCTGCAATGCATCTGGACGTTCAGGACCTGAGGAATTTCTATTATCGCAGCCGTCTTGGGCGTGCGGCGCAGAAAGCTGTGCGTGAAGAAGTGACGCGTTTCTGGCCCGAGGCACAGGGTCAGACCGTGGTGGGCTACGGATTCGCGGTGCCGTTCTTGCGCCCATATCTGGCCGATGCGCGGCGCGTGATCGGGTTAATGCCGGGGCCCCAAGGGGTTATCGGCTGGCCGCAGGGGATGCCAAACGTATCGGTGCTATGCGAAGAAACACGCTGGCCGTTGGAGACAGGGCGGGTCGATAAATTGTTGGTTATGCACGGGCTGGAAACCAGCGAAAACCCCGGCGCGCTGCTGGAAGAGTGTTGGCGCGTCCTTGGTCCGGGGGGATCGGCGCTGTTCATGGTACCCAACCGGGCCGGGCTGTGGTCGCGCTCGGATAAGACGCCGTTCGGGTATGGCCGACCTTATTCGCAAAGCCAGTTGGAAAGCCAGCTCAAGTTGCACAGTTTTTTGCCGATCAGCCATGCCACAACCTTGTATCAACCTCCATCCGAGCGCCGCTTTTGGCGCCGCACGGCGGGCATGTGGGAAAGCTTGGGGGGACGCTTTTCCATGGTGGTTTCGGGGGGCGTATTGCTGGTGGAGGCCACCAAGCGCGTTCAGTCGCCTTCGGGGCCGGGTCTACGCGAGACAGTGCGTCGCCCGTTGGAAGTTCTTAAACCCGCAGGCAAGCCCGAGGTGAAACCGATTTGAGGTTTGTGCAAACCGACGGCAATTGACCTGCGTTATGCAAAACCGGGCCAATCGCCGCCCGCGTCTTGAACCGAGGCGCGCTGCACCCTCAATTGACGCGATGACGGCGGCGCACGCTGTCGGGGCGGCCCGGCACGGTCAGTGTGGCGTCTTCGCGCGGCATGTGGCTGATCACCTTGCCGTTCGAGACGACGGCCAAACGCGACGGGCGCAGGCGCAACGCCTCAATCGGGCTGCCGGCATCCAGAACCACAAGCGATGCGCGTTTGCCCGGAGCAAGGCCATACCCTTCAAGGGCCAGAATTTGCGCATTCTGGTTTGTGACCATGTCAAAGCAGCGGGCCATTTCTTCGGGGCTGGTCATTTGCGCCACGTGCAGGCCCATGAAGGCGACATCCAGCATGTCGGCGGTGCCAAGCGAATACCACGGGTCCAGCACACAATCCTGACCCCAGCCGACGGTGATGCCATGTGCTTGCATCTCTTTGACGCGGGTCAGGCCGCGGCGTTTGGGGTAGGTGTCATGACGGCCCTGTAGCACGATGTTGATCAACGGGTTGGGAATGGCCGCCAGCCCGGCCTCGGCGATGAGCGGCAACAGTTTCGAGACATAGTAGTTGTCCATCGAATGCATCGACGTCAGGTGGCTGCCCGCCACGCGGCCCTGAAGCCCAAGGCGCTGGGCCTCGAAGGCAAGGGTTTCGATGTGACGGCTGAGCGGATCGTCGGTTTCGTCGCAATGCATGTCGAGCATCAGCCCTCGATCCGCCGCGATCTGGCACAATTCCCGGACCGAGGCCGCGCCATCGGTCATGGTGCGCTCGAAATGCGGGATGCCGCCCACCACATCCACGCCCATATCCAGTGCGCGGATTGTATTGGCCCGTGCTGTCGGGTCGCGGTAAAACCCGTCTTGCGGAAAGGCCACCAATTGCAGGTCGATATAATCGCGCACACGCTCACGCACCTCCAGCATGGCCTCGACCCCCAAAAGCCGGTCATCGCAGGTGTCGACATGGCTGCGGATCGCCAAAAGGCCCATGCTGGCGGCCCAATCGCAGTAGGCTAGGGCGCGCTCGACCATTTCGTCTTGGGTGACGAGTTTTTTCAACTCGCCCCACAGCCCGATGCCTTCCAGCAAGGTGCCCGAGGTGTTGATGCGCGGCAGGCCATAGGACAGGGTTGCATCAAGGTGAAAATGCGGATCGACAAACGGCGGGCTGACCAGATCGCCGCTGGCGTCGATCACCTTGGCCGCTTCGGCGTCAGACAGATCTTCGACC
>DATFJQ010000135.1:0-4558 GCA_035269125.1 Roseovarius sp. | reverse complement strand
CAGATCGTCATCCCCAACGGCCCGCGCCTTGGCTCGAAGGTGATCGAGGTTGAGGGCCTGAAAAAGCACATGGGCGACAAGCTGTTGATCGAAGATCTGTCGTTCTCGCTGCCGCCCGGTGGCATCGTCGGCGTGATCGGCCCCAACGGGGCGGGTAAATCGACGCTCTTCAAGGTGCTGACGGGACAAGAACAGCCCGACGAAGG
This sequence comes from Roseovarius sp., assembly GCA_035269125.1. Taxonomy (GTDB): domain Bacteria; phylum Pseudomonadota; class Alphaproteobacteria; order Rhodobacterales; family Rhodobacteraceae; genus Roseovarius. Next base: position 4,352 of record DATFJQ010000135.1, on the reverse strand, counting down.
CACCGTCGAATACGGCGATACCGTGGATCTGTCCTATGTCGACCAATCCCGCGATGACCTCAAGGATGGTGAAACCGTGTGGGAGGCGATCACCGGCGGCGCGGAAATCATCCAACTGGGCGACGCGCAGATGAACTCGCGCGCCTATTGCTCGGCCTTCAACTTCAAGGGCGGGGACCAGCAGAAAAAGGTCTCGCTCCTGTCGGGCGGTGAGCGCAACCGCGTCCACATGGCGCGGCTGTTGAAATCGGGCGGCAACGTGCTTTTGCTTGACGAACCGACCAACGACCTGGACGTCGAAACCCTGCGCGCTTTGGAAGATGCGCTTGTGGATTTCGCCGGCTGCGCCGTGGTGATCAGCCACGACCGTTTTTTCCTCGACCGCATCTGCACGCATATCTTGGCGTTCGAGGGCGAGGCCCACGTGGAATGGTTCGAAGGCAACTTCGAGGATTACGAGGAAGACAAGAAACGCCGCCTCGGCCCGGATGCGCTTGAGCCGAAACGGATCAAACACAAGAAGTTCGCGCGGTAATCAGCGTAGGGTGTGCATTCACTGCGCACCCCCATACCCGAATAAACGGTGCGCATGAATGCGCACCCTACGCGGCCCAGCGGCCTGCGCGAATATCGCGATGCACAGAGGAATACCGCCAATCCTGCGCGCGCCCGACGAATCCGTGTTTCACCGGATTGAAATGGCAATAAGAAACAGCCGCTGCGTAATCTTCCGGCCCTCGGATATGGTGCTCCCAATAGCGCCGTTGCCAGACGCCACGCTCGCGGCGGCGGATATGACTGGGACGCCTGAGCCCCTCTGGCACTTGCCGGGAAAACCGGGCTTTGATCACGCGCCAGCGCGTTGCGAAATCATGGTCCCCCGGCGGCAGTGTCCAGACCGCGTGCAAGTGATCGGGCAACACCACCCAAGCATCGATATAAAACGGATGATCCTGCCGCGTGGCGCGCACTGCCTGCCGGAGTGCGCCAACCTCATCCACCAAAAGCGACGTCCCTCGCGCGGCAAGGGTGACGGTAAAAAATATGGTGGCGCCGGGCACCTTGGGGCGTTTGTAATTCGGCATGGCCAGACCATGCCCACCAACGGTTAATTCGACCTTAACGTAGGGTGCGCATTCATGCGCACCGCATTCGACCCACCCGCGATCGGTGCGCATGAATGCGCACCCTACCCTTTTAAATGCAGGCCTTTCCAACATACACGACAAAACCAAGCCGCGCGGCACAGTCGCGGCATCCCAATCGCCGATTATCCTTGCCAAGCCGAACAATACCTGTCATACGCGCTTTGCTACGTTTTTCTATTTCGACCTACTGTCTCCCTTCAAACGGCGTTCAGTCACTCGATCCAGACGACAACGCCACGCTGCCGCACTTCCGCGGGCAGGATACTTGATTAGGAGACTTCACATGGCCAACGGCACAGTGAAATGGTTCAACACCACCAAAGGCTTCGGCTTCATCGCACCTGAAACAGGTGGCAAAGACGTGTTCGTTCACATCAGCGCCGTCGAGCGTTCGGGCCTGACCGGCCTGGCAGACGACCAGAAAGTGACTTACGACGTTGAAGCAGGCCGTGACGGCCGCGAAAGCGCGACCAACCTGCAGCTGGCATAAGTGCCGCACGTCACCACGGTGACGACAGGATGAATACGAACGGGGCGGGCCATTGGGCCTGCCCCGTTTGCGGTTGTGGGGCCACTCTGCTGGGCAAGGCCCGCGTGCCCCCAAAACCATATGCTGACCGGCATTGCGCCACCTCACCGGGTTTTGATTTTATCGAGCGTTGGTGGCAAACTATACGTTGCCGTGTGCCTATAAGGGAATCAAACATGATCGACCGCCGCTTTTTCATCGGGGCTGGCCTGGCCGCCACCACCCTGCCCGCCGCTGTCCAAGCCTTTGAGCTTGAAGAGAAATTCAAACCGACCAAGGTGCGTATCTCTGAAAAATACGCGCCCGGCCAATTGCTGGTACTGCCGCGCGCGCATTTCCTGTATTTCGTCACTGCCCCGCGTGAAGCACTGCGCTATGGCGTTGGGGTTGGCAAGGCAGGGCTGCAATTCACCGGCACGGCCACCATCGACGTCAAAAAGGAATGGCCAACTTGGCGCCCCACCAACGAGATGATCGAGCGCGATCCGCAGGCGTATGGGCGCTTCAAGGATAATGACTATGTGCAGCCGGGTGGCCCCGACAACCCGTTGGGCGCGCGCGCGCTGTACCTGTTCCAAAACGGGCGCGACACCTATTTCCGCATCCACGGCACCACCGCGCCGCGCTCGATCGGGCGTTCGGTGTCCAACGGCTGCATCCGCATGCTGAACGAGCATGTGAAAGACCTGTACCAACGGGTTCCGGTGGGCACGGTCGTCACCGTCATCTAAGCTGGGCCCGTCCCAAGCCAGCCTGCGCGCCCCAAATCAGGCGCGCATTTTTTCTTGCGCGATGCGAATTGCCGCCCCATATATTTTATCGCGACGTTACCTCTATCGACCATCTGCTCCGTTACGACCGGCACAGTCACTCGATCTTGCTCTGACATAGCCGGGTTGCCGCAACACCGCGGGCAACAACAACCAAAGGAGATAAACGGATGGCTAATGGCACCGTAAAATGGTTCAATACAACAAAAGGCTACGGCTTTATCGCGCCTGAAGGTGGCGGCAAAGACGTGTTTGTGCACATTTCGGCGGTTGAACGCGCGGGGTTGACCGGGCTGGCCGACAACCAGAAAGTGACGTTCGACATCGAGCCGGGCCGCGATGGCCGTGAATCGGCGACGAATATCGCCCTGGCCTAAGCAGGGTCTTGGGTAGCCGACGGGCCCCTTGCCGGGGCCCGTTTTTTATTTCGGGTCACAGCAATATCTTGCCGCAGATGGCCTTGCCTCACGCTTTCACTTCTGTCAGCCCTAAAGCGCAGGAGTGAAACGGATAATGCCATGACAACAGACGCGGAACGCGATACGCGACAAGCGATTTTCAGAGGTCTCAAGCTGAAGTGCCCATCGTGTGGAGAGGGAAAAATCCTTTCCGGTTACATCAAGGTCAAAGACACATGCGACTGTTGTGGGCAAGAGCTTCATCACGCAAGCGTCGATGACGGGCCTGCTTATTTCACTCTGATGGTCGTGGTGGCGGTCGTCTTTCCCTTGTTTGGCTTGATTTATTCCGTCTCGGAACCCAACCCGCTTTGGGTGGCCCTGTCGATGATGGTGCTGGCAACGGGTCTGGCGCTGGTCATCCTTCCCCGCGTCAAAGGTCTGTTTATCGGCCTTCAATGGGCAAAGAGACTTCACGGCTTTTAGGATCAGTGGGCGCGCGGACCTCTGACCCGGCATAAGGGCGCGACATGCCAAGCCCACTTGCCTTCTGTGGTCAGTTTTATTTTGTCGCTTCGACCAATTGCGCCACCTTCGGGCCAAGCGCCTCGACGATACGCCGCACGCCTTTGACATTGGGGTGGATGCCGTCAGGCTGAAAATAGTCGCGCAGCTCCGCCGGATCGTCGGCCCCGAGACCGGCAAAGAAATTCTCGAAATACAGCGTGTCGAACCTCTGCGCCAAATCCGGGTAGATGCTGTCAAACGTGGCCTGATATTCGACCCCGTAATTGCCCGGTGCGCGCATGCCCACCAGCAACACCTCGACGTCGGCCTTTTGGGTTGCGGTAAGGATGCGTTCAAGGTTGGCGCGGGACACCGCCGGATCAATCCCGCGCAACATGTCGTTGCCGCCAAGCGTGACCATCACCGCGTCGATATCGGGCGTCAGGCTCCAGTCGATGCGCGCCGCACCGCCTGCAGTGGTATCACCGGACACCCCCGCATTGACGACGCGCACATTGTGGCCGTGATCCTCCAGCCATTGATCCAGCTGCGGCACCAGCCCTTGGTGATCCAACAAACCATAGCCTTGCGTCAGGCTGTCACCGAACGCCAAGACCGAAACTTGTTCGGCGAACACAGGCGGCGCGACCAAAAGAAGCGCGGCCAGCACCTTGCCTCGTAGGGCCGTTACCCCATATGTCAGAAGGTCGTTAGTAATCAGGTAGAACCGCATGACCACCCCCGTTCTTTCGCTCAAGGATGCCACGCTGTCGCTTCAGGGCAACGCGGGGCTTGTCCGGATACTCCACGGGATCACCCTGGATGTCCAGAAGGGCGAAACGGTGGGGCTTGTCGGCCCGTCCGGATCCGGCAAATCTTCGCTGCTGATGCTGATGGGCGGGCTGGAACAGGCCAGCGCAGGACAGGTGCAAGCGCTTGGCCATGATCTGTCGGCCATGAACGAGGATCAACTGGCCGCCTTGCGCCGCGATCATTTTGG
>DATFJQ010000134.1:0-8303 GCA_035269125.1 Roseovarius sp. | reverse complement strand
ATGGGGGCCACCGACAAGCTGAACGTCGAGGCGGCGGGTTTGGAAACCGATCACCGGGGTCGCCTGTCGGTCGATCGCAAGACCTACCAGACTGCGGTGCCGCATATCTATGGCGCCGGTGACGTAATCGGGCACCCGTCTTTGGCGTCCACGTCGTTGCAACAGGGCCGTGTGGCGGCTTGTCACGCGCTGGACACGCCAACCCTGCCCGAAAGCCCGTGGTTTCCCTATGGCATCTATTCCGTGCCCGAGATTTCCACCTGCGGCATGTCCGAGGAAGAAATGCAGGAACGTGGCATTCCCTACGAAGTGGGTGTTGCCCGGTTCCGCGAAACCTCGCGCGGGCATATCATGGGGCTGGAGCATGGTATGCTGAAGATGCTGTTCAGCTTGAAAACCCGCCGCGTTCTGGGTGTGCAGATCGTGGGCGAGGGCGCGACCGAACTGATCCACATCGCGCAGGCGGTGCTGAACCTCAAAGGGACAGTGGATTACTTCGTGCAGAACACCTTTAACTATCCCACCTTGGCCGAAGCCTATAAAATCGCCGGGCTGGACGCATTCAACCGCATGCCAATCCCCAAGGAATACAAGGTCAAGCGTGACGAGGGCCAAACCAAGCAGGCCAAGGCGTGAGCATCTATGTCGATGCCGATGCCTGCCCGGTCAAGGCCGAGGCGGAAAAGGTCGGCACACGGCATGGGGTCCGCATATTCATCGTGTCGAACGGCGGCTTGCGCCCCTCGCAAAATCCGTTGGTTGAAACGGTGATCGTGCCCGATGGCCCGGACGTGGCCGATATGTGGATTGCAGATCGTGCAGGGCCGGGCGATGTGGTGATCACCGGGGATATCCCGCTGGCCGCCAAATGCGTCGAGGCCGGGGCACAGGTGCTAAAGCATAACGGCGAGGCGCTGACCGGCGCCAATATCGGCAATGTGTTGGCCACGCGTGACCTGATGACGGATCTGCGCGCCGCCGATCCCTTTCGACAAGGCGGTGGCAAGGGGTTTACAAAGGCGGACCGCTCTCGTTTTCTGGACGCATTGGAACGGGCGTTGCGTGCAGCCGCCCGATAACCCGCCCCGAGGTCACTTATGACATCCGCAGCCGTTCAGCGATCCAACCTGATGGGCGCGCTTTGCGCGCTTGTGGCGGTGGTGTGTTTTTCACTCAATGATGTGGGTATCAAGTTTCTTTCTGATAGCTACGCGTTGCACCAAGTGATCTTCATCCGCTCGACCATCGGAATGCTGATCTTTTTGGGATTTATCATGCCCCTGAGCGGCGGGCTTGCCCTGATCCGCACACGGCGCCTGAAAATGCATCTGCTGCGCGGCATTTGTGTTGTGTTTGCCAATATGTGCCTGTTTCTGGGGCTGGCCGCGATGCCGATTGCCGATGCGGTGGCGGTGTTCTTTGTGTCGCCACTGGTGATCACGATCTTTTCGGTAATCTTTTTACGCGAAACCGTTGGTGCGCGGCGCTGGGCGGCGATTGCCGTGGGCTTTATCGGTGTTCTGGTGATCGTGCGCCCCGGCACGGCGGCGTTTCAACTGGCCTCGCTTCTGCCGGTGGCGGCGGCCACGCTGTATGCGGTGATTCACATTGTTGCGCGCAAGATTGGCGGCACCGAAAGCGCGGCCACCATGGCGTTCTACATTCAGGCCACATTCATCGTGGCCAGCGTGATTTTTGGTGTCACCCTTGGTCATGGAAACTTTGCAGGCTCGGGCCACCCGTCTTTGGAATTTTTGTTGCGCCCATGGGGGCCGGTGGCCGCAGGTGACTGGCCGCTGTTCGGCCTTCTGGGTCTGACCGGCGTGTTGGGTGGGTTCTTTATCAGCCAAGCTTACCGCCTTTCCGAAGCGGCCTTTGCCGCGCCGTTCGAATATGTCGCCATGCCGATGGCGATCATGTGGGGCGTGACAGTGTTTGGCACATGGCCGGCCCCCACCGCTTGGGCGGGTATCGCACTGATTATCGGATCGGGGCTGTATCTGCTGTGGCGTGAAACCGCCAAGGGCCGCGTGGTTGCGGCCAAGGCCCCAAGACGCAGGTAAGCGTAAGACCATCAACGCCGTGATTTTCGATATCGGCGAAGAAACCATCGGCGCAAATCGCGGCGCAGGCGCACTGCTGGCGCACCCACCTGTTTGACGGCCCCGCCGGTTGGGCGCATTGTCTGGTAGACCACGGATTACTGACAAAGGACGAGGCCGCATGACCATCACCATCATCCCTTTCGACGAAGGCGAAAAGCATCTGGATTGGCTGGCCCTGTGCGATGCGTTCGAGGCCGGGCATAAACTGCCCAAGGCCGAAATTGCCGACAACTTTCTGTATCGCGATCCCGACACGATGCTGAACCGCGCCGCATGGATCGACGGGATGGGCATGGCCGTGAAAACCGCCACCATCTTTCCCGGCAACCCCAAGAAAGGCGTGCCAATGATCAATGGCGCGGTCAATCTGTATGACGACGCAGGCGGAACCTTGGCCGCTTTGGTGGATTTCCACCTTGTCACCAAATGGAAAACCGCAGGCGACAGCTTGTTTGCCGCGCGCAAACTGGCCCGCCCCGATAGCGAAAACATCCTGATCGTGGGCGCGGGCACCGTTGGCCGCTCCCTGTTTCAGGCCTATTCGGCGGCCTTCCCGAACGCCCGCTTTCGCGTCTGGAACCGCACCCGCGCCAATGCCGAGGCCATGGTCCTAGATTGCCCCGGCTTGCGCGTGGCGGACGATCTGGAACGCGCGGTGCGCGATGCCGATATCGTCACATCCGCCACCATGTCGACCGATCCGGTGTTGCGCGGCGAATGGTTCCAGCCCGGTCAGCATATCGACGTGATCGGTGCCTATCGCCCGGATATGCGTGAAGTGGATGACAAAGGCATGACGCGCGCCCGCCTTTTCGTGGATAGCTACGACACCACAGTTGGCCATATCGGCGAGATTAAGATTCCGCTGGAGCAGGGCACGATCACCCGCGACGATCTGATCGCCGATTATTACGAGCCTGATCAGTTCTGCCGTAGCTCGGGTGACGAGATCACCCTTTTCAAGAATGGCGGTGGCGCGCATCTGGACTTGATGACCAGCCGCTACATCCTTGACGCGTGGTTGGCGGCGCAATGATCTGGTGGGCGTTGGCAGGGGTCGCGCTGGCCATTATCGCCGCGCCCTTCCTGCTGGAACTCCTGCGCCCGACGGTCGCCAAGGCGCAGCCCCACGCGCCGGGGCAGATGGCCGATTTGCCGCGCGGGGCCACGCATTATCAATGGGCCGGGCCGCAAGATGGGCCAATCGTGGTCTGTATCCATGGCCTGACAACGCCCTCTTTTGTCTGGGGGCCTATTGCGCAGGGGCTGGCAGAGCAGGGCTTTCGGGTGCTGACCTACGATCTTTACGGGCGGGGGTATTCCGCCCGTCCGCGCGGGGCGCAGGGCGCGGCGTTTTTCGTGGCGCAGCTTGAGGATCTGCTGGATGCGCTTGGCGTTGATCAGCCTGTCACGCTTCTGGGCTATTCCATGGGCGGGGCGATCGCGGCCGCCTTTGCCGCCAAGCATGCGCAGCGGATCCGCCAAATTGTTCTGCTTGCCCCTGCCGGGATGGGCCATGATCTGGGCCCGGTTGCGCGTCTGGTGGTCAATCACAACCGCTTGGGGCAATGGCTGTTCATGGCGTTTTATGCCCGCAGTTATCGTGCCGCGCTTGAGACCGAACGCGATATGCCCTCATCCATCCCAGATGCGGTTGATCTGCAATTGGTGGAACTGGATTTGCGGGGTTTTCGCCCGGCTGTCCTGTCGTCCCTGCGCGGGGTTTTGGACGAAGACATGCAGCCTGCCCACCATGCTATCGCATCGGCAGGTCTGCCCGTTCTGGCCATCTGGGCGCGCGAGGACGAGGTGATCCCGATTGCGGGCCTTGGCAAGCTGGCCGAATGGAACCGTGCCGCCCGGCAAGAGGTGGTCGACGGCGCGGGGCATGCGATTTCTTACACCCATGACGCCGAGGTTCTGGACCTGTTAAGCGCCCAATTGATCCGCTGAACAGGCAGGCGCCTATGCCGCCAACGGCGGCAAATCGCGCTTTTCCTTCACCGGCAGATGCACCAGCGCTGAAAACGCGCCAACCCCCACGCCGACCCACCATACCAGCGTGTAATCGCCGTATACGTCATACAGCCGCCCGCCTAACCACACTCCCATAAAGCTGCCAACTTGATGGCTGAAAAATACGATCCCATACAGCGTGCCCATATAGCGCAGCCCGTATATATGGGCGATCAGCCCGCTGGTCAGCGGCACGGTGGCCAGCCACAGTGCGCCCATGGACACCGAAAACAGCAGCACCGTTGCGGGCGTCATCGGGGTCATGATGAACGCCGCCGCCACCACGGTTCGCGCTGCATAAATCCCTGCCAGAAGGTATTTCTTGGAATACCGCTTGCCCAGCCACCCGGCGCTTAGGGTGCCCGCGATATTGGCCAGCCCGATCACCGCAATCGCCACCGCCCCAAGCGCCGACGTGGTTGTCACCCCAATCGAATGCAGCACCCCACCGGGTACGATCGGGCCGCACATCTCGGTGATAAAGGCCGGGAAATGCGCGGTGATGAAGCCCAGCTGATAGCCGCAACTGAAAAAGCCCAAAAAGATCAGCGTATAGGACGGGTCGCGAAACGCCCGCCCCAACAACGCGCCGATGCTTTCCTCCAGCTCGGCACGGCTGGCGGCCTCGGGGGCGCGCATCATCGGCAGCAAGGCCAGCGTTGCAAGGATCAACCCGGCAAAGGCGATGAACACCATCTGCCAACTCATCACGCCCAGCAACGCCTCGGCCACCGGCGGGCCAAAGACCTGCCCGGCCGATCCGGCCGCGGTGGCGATGGCAAGACTCATCGACCGGTTCTCATCGGAACTGGCCCGCCCGACCACCGCCAAAATCACGCCAAAGCCGGTTCCGGCAATGCCGAACCCGACCAGAATTTCGTAAATCTGATGCGCTTCGGGTGACATCGCAAAGGATGACAAGACCAGCCCCGCCGCATAAGCCAAGGCGCCCAGAACAATCGCCTTGCGGTCGCCCATCCGCTCGGCCAGCGCCCCAAAAATCGGCTGCCCGATCCCCCAGGCCAGATTTTGGATGGCAATGGCAAGGCTGAACTCGGCCCGCAGCCAGCCAAAGTCCTCGGCAATCGGAATTTGAAACACCCCGAACGAGGCCCGGATGCCAAAAGACACCAGCATGATCATGCAGCCCGCAATCAAGACGGGCGTGAAAATTGATGGTTTCGGGGTCATCGCGGTATCCTGTTTCTGCGCCGCGCAACTCTAGGCGAAACCGGCGCACGGTCAATTCAGCCTTTGTGATGCCGACCATCACCCCAAGCTTGCGTCTTTTCTTGCGCGCCGCGCCGCGCTATGCGAGGGCGCATGGACAGCTTTACCTCTCTTTACGACCACAAGGTAGCACAAGGCACGCTGACACCCGATCCGGCTCAGCAGGCCACGTTGCCCCTGTTCGATCACATCCACAAGGGCCTTGACGCGACGAAGCAAAAGCGCTGGTTCCGCCGCGCACCCGAGCCCCCCAAGGGGCTGTACCTTTGGGGCGGTGTCGGGCGCGGCAAATCCATGCTGATGGACTTGTTTGTGGAAAACCTGCCGGTGCGCGCGCGCCGTGTGCATTTCCACGCCTTCATGCAGGAAATTCACGCCGGAATGCATGCCGCCCGCCAACGTGGCGTCGAAGACGCGCTGGCCCCTGTCGCCAAATCGGTCTCGGATGATCTGCGCCTGCTGGCCTTTGACGAAATGCAGATCACCGATATCACCGACGCGATGATCGTGGGCCGCCTGTTCGAGGCGCTTTTCAACGCGGGCGTTGTCGTGGTGACCACGTCAAACAGGCCCCCCGATGACCTTTACAAAAACGGGCTCAACCGGCAATTGTTCCTGCCGTTCATTGACCTTCTGAAAGACCGAATGGTCATCCATGAAATGAACAGCCCCACGGACTACCGCCAAAATCGCTTGGCTGGTAGTGCCACCTATTTCACCCCCTTGGGCGTGGATGCCCGCGCTGAAATGCAGGCCGTCTGGGATGATCTTACCGATGATGCCCCGGCAACACCGCTGACCCTGCACATAAAGAAACGCACCGTCGAGATCCCAGCTTTCCACAACGGCGTGGCCCGGGCCAGCTTCTATGATCTGTGCGGCAAACCGCTCGGTCCTGCCGACTACCTTGCTCTGGCCGAAGCCGCCCGCGTGCTCTTGCTCGACAATATCCCGCAACTGGGCCGCTCGAACTTTAACGAGGCCAAGCGCTTTGTCACCTTGATTGATACGCTTTACGAGGCCCGCGTGCGCCTGATCTGCTCAGCCGCCGCCGAACCCGAATACCTCTACCTCGAAGGCGAAGGCAGCTTTGAATTTGAACGCACCGCCAGCCGCCTGCGCGAAATGCAATCCGATGGCTGGGGACAGGGCTGACGCCCCACTTCATTGTTCCAAAAATACTCCGGGGGAGTCGCAGCTTGCTGCGACGGGGGCAGCGCCCCCATCCCTGCTCTCCAGCACGAGGCCGGCACGTCAGGGCCGGACAAGTATGCGCTACCGGTAGGTCGATGGCGGTTGCCCAAACCGCTGTGCGTAGACCCGTGAGAAATGCGAAGAGCTTCCAAAGCCGGTGGCCAGCGCGATCTCGGTCAGGCTCAGTGCTGAATTGCGCAACAGGTTTTGCGCCATATCCAGCCGCAAGTCTCGGTAATACCGCATCGCCGGGCGGCCCAATTTGTCGGTGAAAAGCCGGTTCAATTGTCGTGGCGACAGGCCTGCCACCTCGGCCAGCCGCGCCAATGGCAGCGGGTCGCCCAGATTGGCCTCCATCGCCTCGACCGCGTCCAGAATGGCAGGCGCGGTGGTGCCCACGCGCTCGACCAGCCCGGCGCGCTGCGGCCCGATTGACGGGCGCACTTCTGTATGCATGAACCAGTCGCTGACCAGCCGGGCAAACGGCGCTCCGTGGTGTTGCATGATCAGCGCATGCATCAGGTCCATCGGTGCGGTGCCGCCTGCACAGGTCACCCGATCGCGGTCGATCACGTAAAGTGTGCGTTCGATCAGCAGATCCGGCTGTGCCTCGGTCAAGGCGGCGGCATGTTCCCAATGCACGGTCATGCGCCGCCCGCCCATCAGCCCGGCCTGCGCCAGAATAACAGGCCCGCCTGATACGCCGCCCAAAACCACGCCCTGACGGGCGACGCGGTGCAACCAGCCTGTCACAGCCCGGTTATGAAACGCCGCCGGATCGCCGCCTGCGACAACAAAAAGGTAATCCAGCTTCATGTCATCCCCCGTCATCGCCTGCACCGCCACCATACCATTGCCGGAACTGGCCACGGTCTCACTTGTGGTGCCGATATTGATCATTTCATACAGGTCTTGCCCGGCCAGCAGGTTCGCCGCGCGCATCGGTTCGGTCAGCGCGGCATAGGCCATCATCGCAAAGCCCGGAATCGGCAGAATGCCGATTCTGCGTTTTCCACGGGTTGCGGGGCTAGATGTCACGGGTTTGTCCATTTCAGAAACGTATCCGACCTTTTCGTGAAAGTGCAATCGCGAAATATGGGTCACGCTGAGGCTAGATTTGACATGGGACCAAACGCAAATGCGCTATTCTGCATTCCGGATTTTCCGCGAGGGGCTGACCGGGAACAAAGGCTGGAAACCCGTCTGGCGCGAGCCTGACCCGAAGCCCGAATATGATATCGTCATCGTCGGCGGTGGCGGGCATGGTCTGGCCACGGCCTATTATCTGGCCAAGGAATTCGGCATGCGCAATATTGCCGTGCTTGAAAAGGGCTGGATCGGATCGGGCAATATCGGGCGCAACACCACGATCATCCGCTCCAACTACATGCTGCCGGGAAATGAGCCGTTCTATGAGATGTCCCTCAAGCTCTGGGAAGGGCTTGAACAGGATTTCAACTACAACGCCATGATCAGCCAACGCTCGATTCTGAACTTGTTCCACAGTGACGCGCAGCGCGACGCCTTTGTGCGCCGGGGCAATGCGATGAGGCTGGCCGGGGCTGATGCCGAACTGGCCGATGCCGATCAGTTGCGCGCGGAACTGCCGTTTCTGGATTTTGACAACGCACGCTTTCCCATCAAGGGCGGTCTTTTTCAGCGGCGCGGCGGCACCGTGCGCCATGATGCGGTGGCATGGGGCTATGCCCGCGGCGCGGATATGCGCGGCGTCGATATCATTCAGAATTGCGAAGTCAC
>DATFJQ010000133.1:0-12643 GCA_035269125.1 Roseovarius sp. | reverse complement strand
GAAAAGGGCTTTGCCGCGCTGCATGAATTTTCGCACATCAAGACAATCATCAACAATCACGGCTGAAAACAGGCTGTTTTGGCAGACGCATAAAGGGAACTTGAACAATGAGACTTGAGGGAAAACGCACATTGGTCACCGGCGCGGCCTCGGGGTTTGGTAAGGGGATTGCCGAAACCTATATCCGCGAAGGCGCAAAGGTGGCTGTGGTCGATCTGAACGGTGACGGCGCCAAGGCCGTGGCCGAGGAACTGGGCGAAAACGCCATTGCCGTCACCTGCGATGTGTCCGAGGGCGATCAGGTGCAAACCGCCGTTGACGCCACGGTCGAAGCCTTTGGCGGCCTTGATATCGTGGTGAACAATGCAGGCTGGACCAACCCCAACCGCCCGCTGATGGAAACCGACGAGGCGACCTTTCGCAAGATCTATGACATCAACGTGCTGTCGATCTTTCACATGACCAAGGTCTGCGTCCCGCTGTGGCGCAAATCCGGTGGCGGTGTGATGCTGAACATCGGCTCGACAGCCGGTATCCGCCCGCGTCCGGGGCTGACATGGTATAACTCGTCCAAGGGGGCGGTGAACCTGATGAGCCGGTCACTGGCGGTTGAGCTGGCCCCCGACAACATCCGCGTCAACTGCATCGCGCCGGTGATGGGCGCGACCGCGCTGCTGGAACAGTTCATGGGCGTGCCTGACACCCCCGAGAACCGCGAGAAATTCATCTCGACCATTCCGATGGGGCGGATGTCGCAACCGCGCGATATTGCCAATGCCGCGCTTTATCTTGGTTCGGACGAGGCCGATTTTATCACCGGCGTTGTGCTTGAGGTGGATGGCGGACGCACCATCTGATGGATTATACCCTTCGGCGCGTCCGCATTGCGGGCGTGCCTTGGGGGGCGATCCACTTTGGGGCGCGTGACGACGAGCCGCGATAGCGATGGGCCGCGGCGCGGCGAGACAACGCCTGATAGGACGGTCTTTATCCAAGTTACTGGCGCGCGATGATCAGGCGACGTGTTAACGTCACCCCAATCGCCGGGCCGATGGGGCGGCCCGTCGATGGCGCGGCGGCCTTCGGCCTTGGACCCGCGCGTTGGGGTCTCACAAATCCATGTCACGAATGTGGGTGTGATGGCGCCAGCCAAGGTTGGTAACGCGGCTCAACTACTGCGCGCCCATTGACGGGGGCCGCTGGTGTGGATTGACGCGCCTTGCGTGTCGACCGCGACGGTCACCGGCATGTCCTTGACCTTGATCTCATAGATCGCCTCCATCCCAAGGTCTTGATAAGCGACGGGGCGGGCGTTTTGGATGGCTTTGGACACCAGATAGGCCGCGCCGCCGACGGCGATCAGGTAAACCGCACCGTGATCCTTTATGGCCGCAATCGCCTGCGCGCCGCGTTCGGCCTTGCCGATCATCATCTTCAGGCCCGACGCCGTCAGCAAAGGCCCAGTGAACTTGTCCATTCGGGTTGAGGTGGTGGGGCCGGCGGGGCCGATCACCTCGTCGCCCACGGCATCAACCGGGCCGACATAATAAATTGCGCGGCCTTTCAGATCGACGGGCAGGGGGATGCCCTTGGCCAGATCGTCAAGCATCCGGCGATGCGCCGCGTCGCGCCCGGTATAAAGCGTGCCCGACAAAAGCAGCGTGTCACCCGGTGACAGAGAGCGCAGCACCGTGTCATCCAACGCGTCCAGATCAATGCGCCGCCCGTCAACCATGCCCGCATCGCCCAGATCGGGCCAGAGCGACAGATCAGGCGGCGTAAGTTGGGCCGGGCCGCTGCCATCAAGGGTAAAATGCACATGCCGCGTGGCCGCGCAATTTGGGATCAAGGCCACGGGCAAAGACGCCGCATGGGTGGGAAAGCTGTTAACCTTGACGTCCAGCACCGTGACCAGCCCGCCAAGCCCCTGTGCGCCTATGCCAAGCGCGTTGATCCGCTCGTATAGCTCCAGCCGCAATTCCTCTTCTGCCGATTGCGCGCCGCGCGCTTGCAGATCGGCCATGTCCAGCGGGTCGTTCAGCGCCTCTTTGGCCATCGCCATCGCCTTGTCGACACTGCCGCCCACACCTAGGCCGATGATGCCCGGCGGGCACCAGCCCGCGCCCAGTTTTGAAACCGTTTCCACCACCCAGTCAGCCACGGAATCTGACGGGTTCAAGACGGTGAATTTGGTTTTGTTTTCCGAACCGCCACCCTTGGCGGAGACGGTCACGGATACCTTGTCACCGGCGACAAGCTCGGTCTGGATCATGGCCGGGGTATTGTCGCGCGTGTTGCGCCGCGCGCCCAACGGATCGGCGACAATCGACGCGCGCAACGGGTTGGCGGCGAAATCATAGGCGCGGCGGGTGGCCTCGTCGATCAACTCTTGCGGGGCGCACTGCCAATCGATGGGGGCCTGCACCCCGACCTTGAGAAACACATTGGCGCTGCCGGTGTCCTGACAGATCGGGCGGTGGCCGATGGCGGCCATGCGCGAATTGATCAAGATCTGGCGCATGGCGTTGCGGGCCGATGCGCTTTGTTCCCCTTCATAGGCGCGGGCCATGGCCTGCACGAAATCCGGCGTGTGGTAATACGAAACATATTGCAGCGCGTCGGCGATGCTGTCGATCAGGTGCGCTTCGGTGATGGTGCGGGTCATGGTGAGCCTTTGATCAAGCTGTGTCGCCGCCGGGCATGATTAGCCGTTCCAGAAGGCTGCGCATATCGTCGGGGATGGTGACTGGGCGGCTGGTTTCGCGATCGACGTAGACATGCACAAAGCGGCCCTGCGCGGCGGCGCTGTCGCTGCCTTCGCGGAACACGCCCAATTCATAGGTGACGCTGCTGCGCCCCAAACGGCCCACGCGCAGGCCAACTTCGATCGCTTCGGGAAAGGCGACAGGGCTGAAGTAATTACATTCTGAATGGGCGACCAACCCGGTGACTGTACTGCGCCGTATGTCCAGCACACCACCACGGATCAGGTATTCATTCACCGCCGTGTCAAAGAACGAATAATAGGCCACGTTGTTGACGTGTAGATAGGCGTCATTGTCCATCCAGCGGGTGCTGATCGGGCAGAAATGCGCGAAGGCCGTGCGCGGTTCCGGTGTGGGGCGTTGGCTCATGCGGGGCTCCGGTTTCTGGGCAGGACAAGCGGGGTGTGGCCTGTGGCAACCAGTGCAGCACGGATTTGCCCGGCCTGTCCAGCGGCGTCTAATCCTTTGCGGTGTTCAGCGCCGGGATCGGGCCGTAATCCCGATCTTCGTCGACGAAAAGCGCGCCCGGCGCCGGATAAGATACCGGCCCATTGGGGCTGTCGACGGTGATCCGGCGCAGTTGCGGGTGCGCGGCCAGCCCGGCCATATCGTTGACCGTCGCCAAGGCAATTTTGCAGTTTTCCAGCCGCTCTGTCGCCTCTGATGCCTCGTATTTGGCAAAGGCGTCGGCGACGATGGCGTCGGTCTGATCCCTGTTTTGAACGCGCGCGACGTTGGTGGCAAATCGCGGCTCGGTGCCAAGTCCCTCGTCGCCGATAAAGTCGCGGCACAACACACGCCACTCGCGATCACTTTGGATCGAGATCAGGATCGGTGCGCCGGTCTTGGGCTGGAACACGCCATAGGGCGCGATGGACGGATGCGCCAGACCCACACGTTGCGGGCTGTTGCCGCCTTCGTGGTTCAAAAGCGGAACGGTCAGCCAATCGGCCATGACGTCGAACATCGACACCGAGATGCGCGCGCCTTGGCCGGTGGTGCCGCGCCGGATCAGTGCCTCAAGAATGGCGGCGTGCGCGGTGGCACCGGTGGCGATATCCACCAAGGATACACCCACGCGGGACGGCTCGGATGGGCCGCCGGTGATCGAACACAGCCCGCTTTCGGCCTGTATCAGCAGATCATAGGCTTTGCGATCCGCCAGTGGCCCGTCTTCGCCATAGCCCGAGATTGAGCAGGAGATCAGCCGGGGGTTTTCTGCATGCAGCCGATCCAGATCAAACCCAAGGCGGGCCAACGCGCCGGGTTTTAGGTTCTGGATCAGCACGTCAGCCTTGTCCATAAGTGCGGACAATGCGGATTTCCCATCCTCCGAGGACAAGTCCAACGTGACGCTGTCCTTGCCCCGGTTCAGCCACACAAAATAGCTGGACTGGCCGTTTGCCACGTCATCATAGCCGCGCGCGAAATCTCCTTCGGGGCGTTCGATCTTGGTGACATGCGCGCCCGCGTCGGCCAGCCGGGCCGAGGCGAAGGGCGCGGCAACCGCTTGTTCGATGGCAAGAACTTCCAGACCTTCCAGCGCGCGCATCAGAACGACCTCGGTAGGCCAAGAACATGCTCGGCCACGTACGACAGGATCAGGTTGGTCGAGATCGGCGCGACTTGGTACAGCCGGGTTTCGCGGAATTTCCGCTCGACATCATATTCGCTGGCAAAGCCGAACCCGCCGTGGAATTGGATACAGGCGTTTGCCGCTTCCCAACTGGCCTTGGCGGCCAGATATTTCGCCATGTTCGCCTCGGTGCCGCAAGGCTGGCCCGCGTCATAAAGTGCACAGGCCTTATAGCGCATCAGGTCGGCGGCCTGCACTTCGATGAAGGCCTCGGAAATCGGGAATTGAACCCCCTGATTTTGCCCGATGGGCCGCCCAAAGACCTGCCGTTCGCTGACATAGGCGGTGACCTTGTCGGTGAACCAATAGCCATCACCAATGCATTCGGCAGCGATCAGGGCGCGCTCGGCGTTCAGGCCCGTCATGATGTATTTGAAGCCCTTGCCTTCTTCGCCGATCAGGTTTTCCTCGGGGATCTCCAGATTGTCGAAAAACAGTTCGTTGGTTTCGTGGTTGACCATGTTGGGGATGGGTTTCACCTGCATCCCGTTTTGCATGGCCTCTTTGATATCGACCAGAAAGATCGACAGACCTTCGGATTTCTTTTTCACCTCGGACAGAGGGGTGGTGCGGGCCAGAAGGATCATCAGATCGGAATGCTGCACCCGGCTGATCCAGACCTTTTGGCCGTTGACGACATAGCGATCGCCTTTCTTGATGGCGGTGGTCTTGAGCTGCGTGGTGTCAGTGCCAGTGGTGGGTTCGGTCACGCCCATGGATTGCAGGCGCAATTCGCCGCTGGCCAGTTTTGGTAGAATACGCTGGCGCTGTTCCTTTGATCCGTGGCGGACCAGCGTGGTCATGTTATACATCTGACCATGGCACGCGCCGGAATTGCCGCCGGCGCGGTTAATCTCTTCCATGATGATGCTGGCCTCGACCAACCCAAGGCCCGAGCCGCCGTAGTCTTCGGGGATCAGGGCTGCCATCCAGCCTTCGCGCGTCAAGGCATCGACAAATTCCTCGGGATAGGCGCGATCGTCGTCCACTTTGCGGTGATACTCGGGCGGGAATTGTGCGCAAAGCGATTTCACACCGTCGCGGATATCTTGATACTCGTCGTTCAGAAAATTCATTCACGCCTCGTTCTCGGTGTCGTTTGGGTGGCTGTTTTGACCAATCTAGGTCGGAGGGGCGTCCGAGTGGAAATATATGTTTTCGATGCAGGGTATAGGGTGGGGGTATTGCTGCGACCTAAGCCATATGAATTTTGAGGATCTCAGCCGTGACGCGCTATGGCAGGTCGGAACACGCGCAAGGACATGGGTTGTGACAGCATGAAGCCGTCGTCATTTCGGGCTGCATGCTGCAAAAATGCCCGGTTGAGCGCGTCTCGATGCGTGGTGATCTGTGTGCCACGTGCAGGCGCAACGGCGGTTAGGCTGTCGCAGAAGGCTTGGAAATCGGCATAGCGTTCGATGCGCGGATAGTCATAGGCGTTGAGCTGCACCAAAGCTGTTGTGGTATCCATCGCGGCCTGTGCGGCGGTGCGAATATCCGTTTCGTCATCAATCAACGCGATCACTTGGCTAAGGGGGCCGCTGGCCTTGGGCTCGATCACCACCAGCCGCCCGCCGGGGCGCAGCACACGCGCGATTTCGGCAAGGGCGTCGGGCATGGCTGGGCCGGGCACGTGATGCAGGGCGTTGACGCAAATGGCCGCGTCAAACTCTGCATCATCATAGGGCATGGCCTGTGCCGGGGCGGTGTCGATTTGGTCGGTTTGCGTCGTGGGAAAGGGATCAACCCCACGCCATATCGCCCCGGCTTTTTCAAGTGCCGCACGCAGGCCCCCGGCACCGCAGCCGACATCCAGAACCGACAGGCCGCGGATCGGTTCAAGCTCTTGCACGATCACGGACAGCGCGTTGCGCGGGGTGTCACCCGGGTCTGTCATGCGTCAAAATCCACTGATCGTCGGTAGCCATGTCGACAGGACAGGCACAAATGTGATCGCCAAAAGCGCCAGCATCAGCGCCATGAAAAACGGTGGCATTTCGCGGATCAGGGTTGAGGGCCGCAAACGGACGGTGGACGACACGACAAAGATCAAGCTGCCCACTGGTGGTGTGGCAAGGCCCATGGTCAGGTTGACGATCACCACGATGGCAAAATGGTTGGGGTCGATGCCCAAGGAATAGCTGATCGGGGCAAGGATCGGCACAAGGATCATCACCCCCGGCAGCGGATCCATGAACAGGCCAAAGGCCAGCAGCAACAGGTTCACCGCCAGCAAAAACACGATGGGCGACAGATCCCATGCAATAATGGTTTCGGCCAAGAATTGCGGCACGCCTTCGATGATCAGCACCCATGCAAAGGCCCGCGCCGCGCCAAGGATCAACAGCACCGCAGCCGAAGTCAGCGCCGCCTTCAGCACGATCCCCGGCAAATCGCGCAGCCGTAAAGAGCGATAGATGAACAAGCCCGCAAACAGCGCATAGAACACCGCAATCACCGAAGCCTCGGTGGGTGTAAACACGCCAAAGCGGATGCCGCCCACGATCAGCACGATCAAAAACAGTGCCGGAAGCGCATAAAGCGCGATGCGCGCGATTTCAGCCAACGCGGGTTGTGCCGCGCCGCTAGCATAGCCGCGCCTGTGGCTCATCCGGGCATTGGCGGCCAGCATCAAGCCGGTGATCAACAGCCCCGGCAAAATACCGGCCATGAACAGCGACCCGACCGATACGTTCTGGTCCTGCATGGCGTAGATGATCATGGTGATCGACGGCGGGATGATCGGCCCGACCACCGCGCTTGAGATGGTCAGCGCCCCGGCATAACCTTTGTCATAACCGCCTTTGTCCATCATCCGGATCATCATCGCCCCCGGCCCGGCGGCATCGGCCAAAGCACTGCCCGATATGCCTGCGAACATGGCGGAACTGACGATATTGGCGTGGCCCAACCCGCCGCGCAGATGGCCGACCAGCGATTGCGCCAGCCGCAAAAGTGCCTGCGTGACAGCCCCGCCTGTCATGATCTCGGACGCCAGAATAAAGAACGGCACGGCCAGCAAAGGAAAACTGTCAAGCCCGGCAAACATTTCCTTGACGACCACCAGATGCGGGTAGCTTGAGCCAAAGCTGAGCGCCAGAAACACCGAAATCGCCATGGCGAAGGCCACCGGCAGCCCAAGTGCCAACAGCAGGAACAGGGCAGGGAACAGTATCTCAGCCATTGGCAGCCCCCGGCAGGCTGTCGTCCTGTGCATTGTCGTCATGTTGCGGCTTGTAAGCCCCGGCCATGACGAAGGGTTTCGCAATCAGCAACAGATGCGCGATCATGAGGCTGAAGCCGACAGGCATCGCCAGATAGACGTAAAGAAACGGCAGGCGCAGGGCGGGGCTCATCTGGTATTGCATCCGCTGTGCGTAGGTCCAGCCGACCCAGACCATGAAGGCGAAAAAGCCTAAAAGCACCAGAACAATCGCCCCGCGCAACAGCCGTTGCGCAAGGGTTGGCAGCGTATCGTGCAGATTGGTGATCGCCACATGGCCGCCCACCCGCAGCGCCAACCCCGCACCGCCAAAGGTCATCCAGATCATCAGATAACGCGCCGCTTCGTCGGCCCACGGCAGGGAATGCGACGTGAAATACCGCAGCGCCACGTTCGTGCCCACGATCAGCGCCATCGCCGATAACATGACGATCAGCGCCCACCCGTTCAGCGCCACGAAAATGCGTTCCAGTTTTTGCACGGCGCCCCTTGATGGCAGTCGGCCGGCACCTTTCGGCACCGGCCGGATTTGGCTTTGCCCAAGTTTACTCGGTCGCGACGATGGCGTCGATCAGGGCTTTGTCGTAGGTCTCATAATAGCCCTCATACGCCGACTGGATCGCTGCCTGAAACTCGGCTTTCTGTTCGGCCGACAGCTCGCCCACTTTCATGCCGCGCTCTTTCAGGGTTTCCACGCCCGAGGTTTCCACATCATCCACGAACCCGCGCATTGCGGTCACCGCCTCGGACGCGGCTTTTTCCATGGCGGCTTTCTGATCGTCGCTCAGCCCGTCCCAGAAGGGTTTCGAGACCAGCAGCATCGCCGGCGAATACACATGGCCCGACAGGGTCAGGTATTCCTGAACTTCGTTCAGTTTGACCGAAACGATCACCGACAGCGGGTTTTCCTGCCCGTCAATGACGCCCTGTTGCAGCGACGAGATCACCTCGGGCCAGGCCATCGGGGTAGGGGCCGCGCCCATGGCGTTGAACGCCGACAGGTGCACCGGGTTTTCCATGGTGCGCAGTTTCAGGCCCTGCACATCTTCGGGGGTTTCGATCTGGTTGCGGTTGTTGGTGATGTGGCGAAAGCCCTGTTCACCCCATGTCAGTGCCTTCAGGCCGACCGCGTCGAACTTGGCCAGAATGTCTTGGCCGATGGGGCCATCCAGCGTGCGGCGGGCATGGCCCAAATCCCGAAACAGGAAGGGGATGTCGAACACACCGGTATCGGGCACGAAATTGGCCAGCGTGCCCGAGGACACGATCGTGGCCTCGACGGTGCCGATCTGCAGGCCTTCGATCACCTCGCGCTCACCGCCCAGACCGGACGACGGGAAATGCCGGAACGTGAAGTCATCCCCGGTTTCGGCCAGAACGACCTCTTCGAATTTCTTGGCGGCCACGCCGTAGTGGCTATCGGGGGCCAAAGCATAGCCCAGCTTGATCTCGGTTTGCGCGAGCGCGGGTACGGCTAGTGCTGCGAACGCCCCTGCGGTGGCTAACCTGCGGAAAATAGACATTGAAATTCCTCCCTTATTGGATGGGGCAATTGTTACTGCCAAGTGTGGAAGACGACAAGATGAGAGCCGCGATGTCCGTTTGGATATAGCGTTTTCCTATGGGTGGGGTGAGGGGCTGTCGGCTTGAATACGGTTCTAACGTCAGGCTTCGCCGTTCGGAAGCGGTCTATCGTGCGTGCAAGGCCGACGAGAGTCACGTCAGGACCACACAAATACACAGCCCATAGGATGGAACTGTCTGCAATCTGCAATTTTTTGAAAAGTGGCAGCCCGTAGGGGAATCGAACCCCTCTTTCCAGGTTGAAAACCTGGCGTCCTAACCGATAGACGAACGGGCCATACCGTGGCGTGAGACGCTACCTAGAAAAAACCCGGCCCCGACGCAAGAGGCATTTTGTAAAAAAGTGCATGCGGGGCATCTTTGGTTGGGCGCTTGGCCATAAATGCCCGAAAAACCCTGAATTTGCAGTGCGCAAATGTGGTCAGGCGCTGGCCGGGGCGGCGTCTTCGAGGCGCAATTGCACGGTTTTGCGCCCGCCCCATGTGTTGATGTCCAAACGGCCGGCCAAATGGAATCGCGCGCCGCCGTGGTTTTCCATCGCTGGCCCCAGTGGGCCGTCGAACGCGCCAAAGGCGATGGCATCCAATTGCCCGGACAAACCGTCGCCGAACCTCAGTTTCAAATGCGATTCTCCCACGCGTTTTGCGAATCCTATGGACATGTCGGGAAACACATAACGCGGCCCCGGCGCACCTGCGCCAAAGGGGCCTGCGGCCTCGATCTGTTCGACCAGGTCGACACTGGCGGCACCGGGCATCAGCACCCCGTCCAGCCGCAGATCGGCGGGGCCCGCGCTGCCTGCGCCTTGCCGCGCCAGAAGGTCTGCAAGGCGGGCCATTGCGGCGTCCAGTTGATCGCGGGCCACGGTCAGGCCTGCTGCCATGCGGTGCCCGCCGCCTTTGATCAGCAGGCCCTCTGCGGCCAGTCTTTGGATCGACGCGCCAAGATCAACCCCGGACACGGACCGCCCCGAGCCTTTGCCTTCGTCCCCGTCCAGCCCGATGACAATCGCCGGGCGGTTTGTCAGTTCCTTGAGGCGCGAGGCGACGATGCCCACCACGCCCGGATGCCAGCCTTCGCCCGCTGCCCAGACCAAAGGGGCGTCAAGCCCGCGCGCCTCGGCCTGTTCCAGCGCGGCGGCGCGCACGGCGGCCTCAACCTCGCGGCGGTCGGTGTTGAGCTGGTCCAGCCGTTCGGCCAGCGCCCGAGCCTCGGACGGGTCGCGCGTGGCCAGCAGGCGCGCGCCCAGATCGGCCTTGCCGATGCGCCCGCCCGCATTGATGCGCGGCCCCAGAACAAACCCAAGGTGATAGGCGGCAGGCGCGCTGTCCACCCGCGCTACATCGCCAAGCGCGACCAGTCCCGGCCTGTCACGATGCGCCATGACGCGCAGCCCTTGGCGCACAAAGGCGCGGTTGACGCCTTTCAGCGGGGCAACATCGGCGACCGTGGCCAAGGCCACCAGATCCAGCAGGCCCATCAGATCAGGGCCTTTCTGGCCTGCCGCGCGCAATTGACGGCCTGCTTCGACCAGCATCAAGAACACCACGGCAGCGGCGCAAAGGTGGGCCAGATCGCCGGGTTCGTCCTGACGGTTGGGGTTCACCACCGCCAAGGCATCGGGCAGGGTCTCGCCGCCAAGGTGGTGGTCAAGGATGATGACATCCGCCCCTTTGGCGGCGGCAATGGCCTCATGGCTGAGCGTGCCGCAATCGACGCAGATGATCAGATCATGCCGCGCGGCCAGATCGGCCATGGCGGGCTCATTGGGGCCGTACCCTTCGTCGATCCGGTCGGGGATATACAGCGTGGCCGTCAAACCCATCTGGCGCAGCCAGTCGATCAGCAGCGCGGCCGAGGTGCCGCCATCCACGTCGTAATCGGCAAAGATCGCAATCCGCTGTTTTTCGGCCACCGCCCGCAAAAACCGCGTGGCGGCTGGTTCCATATCCTTCAGGCTGCGCGGGTCGGGCAGTAGGTCGCGCAGTTGCGGGGCCAGATAGGCCTCGGCCTCGGCCTCGGGCACGCCTAGGCGGGCAAGCGTCTGGCACAGCGGGCGGGGTAGGGCGGTGGATTGCGCCATCGCCTCGGCCAGACGATCGATCTCAGCGCCGGGGCCAATCCAGCGTCGACCGCTGAGCGAGGTTTCAATCCCAAGGTAGGCGTCTGTCACCGCGCGCCCTCCGCGCGCTTATCGCAGCGGGCTGCGATAAATCATCCGGCGCAGCGAGCCGGTTTTTGACCGCATCAGGATGGTTTCGGTTTCCACATAGGCCGGGCGGCGTTTGATCCCCGACACGACCGAGCCGTCGGTCACACCTGTGGCGGCGATGATGACATCGCTGGTCACCATGTCATCACGGGCATAGATGCGGTCCAGATCGGTGATGCCCGCCTTGGCGGCGCGGCCCTTTTCATCATCGTTGCGGAACAACAGGCGGCCCCACATCTGCCCGCCCATGCATTTCAGCGCACCGGCGGCCAACACGCCTTCGGGGGCGCCACCTGCGCCCATATACATGTCGATGCCGGTCATATCGGGTTCCGCGCAGTGCATGACGCCCGCCACATCGCCATCGCTGATCAGATAGACGGCAGCGCCGGTGCTGCGCACATCGGTGATCATGTCCTGATGGCGCGGGCGTTCCAGAATGCACACGGTGATTTCGGAGGGCTTGCAGCCCTTGGCTTTGGCCAATGCCTCAACCCGTTCACGCGGGCTCATGTCAAGCGAGACGACGTCTTTGGGGTAGCCCGGCCCAATAGCGAGCTTGTCCATGTACACGTCGGGCGCGTGCAGCATCGTGCCGCGCGGTGCCATCGAGATGACGGTCAGGGCGTTCGGCATCGCCTTGGCGGTCAGCGTCGTGCCTTCCAGCGGGTCCAGTGCGATATCCACGCCGGGGCCGTCGCCGCTGCCCACTTCTTCGCCGATATACAGCATCGGCGCTTCGTCGCGTTCGCCTTCGCCGATCACAACCACACCTTGAATGGCCAGCAGGTTCAACTGCTCACGCATGGCGTTCACGGCGGCCTGATCGGCGGCCTTTTCATCCCCACGACCGATCATGTCGGCGCAGGCCAGCGCGGCGGCTTCGGACACACGGGCCAAGCCCAGAGAAAGTGAGCGGTCATTGAAATCAGTGGGGGATGTCATGGCATATCCTTGGTGTTTTCGGTCTTTTCAAGCCTACCAAGCATTAGCGGCGGGCCCGGCTTGGCACAAGTGCAGGGTTGCATGTTAAACGGTTTCGATCCGCAGGGCGACGGGGCTTGAAGCCATGACGTCAAGTTTGCTCATGGCGTCCAGGGCGCTGTCGAGTGCGCTGCGGGTGGTTTTGTGTGTCACGATCAGAACCGGGGCGGTGGTGTCGTCGTGGCGATACTGGCGCATCCGGTCGATCGAAATGCCCGCATCCCCCAATACCGTCGCAA
>DATFJQ010000132.1:0-11479 GCA_035269125.1 Roseovarius sp. | reverse complement strand
CTGTGTTTTGATGCCAAACGCATCAAAGTAGGAGTTTACTTTCTCAGGGGAATGCCAACCATTCATGGCATCAGCAAGCAGCAATCCGATTGAACTGGCCCCAATCCCTCGATGTGCAGCTAATCGAGAAAGATCAAGTTTAATATTGGTTTCCTTTTCCAATTTTTTAAAAAATGAGTTGACATCAAAACCACCGATTAAGGTCGAACGGTCAAAGACTCCTGCGAACAAAAACCTTTGGTAAGTTTCAAAATGTCCCATTAGGGCGGGCAACATGGCCTTTACAATGTGCTCCAAGCTATCCTTGGACGCTTTGTTGTAATGACCATTAGTTAATTTTGGAAAATGCCTTGAGCATAGGTCCACGGCACTTTTAGCTTCAACCGTATATTTCAAAAATGCCGTGGCCGGTGAGTCAGTATAATCTGCTAGTTCAATATGGCTGTCTCCACCTGATATCAGGTAGTGTTCAAATTCTTTAACTTTTCTCGCCATTTGTCACTCTCTCATCTTAAACGTGTGCGCATGTTAAGCCGCGTAAAATATTATGCAATGTCGACCAACAGAATTTGATCTATCCAACAGAAAACTACATGGAATTTATTTTAATGGAGGATGGCGCCTCTATTTGGTGTTTTATTGTATTTTTTACAAAGTCTTAACTATACTGCCCGCACCTTACCCCCATGCAAAACCGCAACTCCCCTCTGTCCCCTGAGGTCTGGTTGAATGACCTTTTTACGTCCAAATCCGTGCAACAGGGCACCGTGATCCGGCGCAAGCGGCGGGATGTGGAGCGGTTTGTGGGCATGGAGGCTTTCCTGCGCGAGGTGGAGCGCCGGGGCTTTCGGGTGGCGGAAAACGGCGGCCAATTGCTGATCTTCTGCAATCGTGCGCCTTTGCGCTGGCTCACCGCGCCGCCCCCGATGTCTTTAAAAGACATCGGCCCGAAATCTTTTGAAGATTTCGGCCCCGTCCCCCATAACGAAAAAAACATGCTAGGCTGATTGAAGACATCGGAAGGGGTTTGTCATGAATGTCGTTCTGGGCCTGATCGTTCTGGCTGTCAGCATCTATGCCATTTACCGGGTCATCGCCTCGGGTGCCGGATCTGGGGCCAAGCTGTTGTGGATCTTGCTGATCGTGATCCTGCCGGTGATCGGCGTTATCGCTTGGGCCATCGCTGGCCCGCGGTGATCTGCGATGATCCGCGCCGATTTGCGCCCTTGCCCCGGCGCGCGGATTTTGGAATAACCGACCCGCACCAAGGAGTTTGCCCATATGTCCGCGCGTATTTACAAACCTGCCCGCTCGACCACGCAATCCGGCACCGCCCGGAGCAAGCATTGGGTGCTGGAATTCGCGCCCGACAGCCGCCGCGAGGTTGATCCGCTGATGGGCTGGACCAGCTCTGGCGATACCCAAGCGCAAGTAAAACTGAGCTTTGACAGCAAAGAGGCGGCGCTGGACTATGCCCGCGATCATGGGATCGAAGCCGTGGTGCTTGAGCCGCACAGCCGCAAACCCAATATCCGCCCCGGCGGCTATGGCGAAAACTTTGCCACCAATCGCCGCGCCACCTGGACACACTGATTTCGGGCTGACCCAATTGCCACGCTTGGGCGATTGTTACAGTTTTTTGACAGGGATCAAGGCGGTGTGCCAGATGATGCGCTAGCCCTTCATGCGATCAGTTTGAAGGAGACGCAGCATGAGTGCAAACGCCACGACCAAGCCACAAGCCAACGCCGCAAACAGTGCCAAAACGGTCGCCGCCCGCGCCGCCGAGGCCGAGGATGCCCCCGAGATCAAATCCACCGACAAGGTGGCCCAATACCGCCAGACCTTTGAACAGGGGGAATACCCCTATTCCGACAAGATGGGCCGCAAGGAATACGAGGCGCAAAAGGCCAAATTACAGGCCGAATTGCTGAAGGTGCAGCTGTGGGCGCAGGAGACCGGCGAGAAATTCGTGTTGATCTTCGAGGGCCGCGACGCAGCCGGCAAGGGCGGTACGATCAAGCGCTTTACCGAACACCTGAACCCGCGACAGGCCCGCGTGGTCGCGCTCAACAAACCCACATGGGAAGAAAAGGGCCAGTGGTTCTTTCAGCGTTATATCGAGCATCTGCCGACGGTCGGCGAAATGGTGTTCTATGATCGGTCTTGGTATAATCGGGCCGGTGTCGAGCGTGTGATGGGCTTTTGTGAGCCGTGGGAATATCTTGAATTCATGCGCCAGACCCCGGACCTTGAACAGATGCTGGTGCGCTCGGGTATCCGGCTGTATAAATATTGGTTCTCGGTCACGCAGAACGAACAAAAGCGCCGCTTTGAAAGCCGTGCCAATGACCCGCTGAAACAGTGGAAACTCAGCCCGATCGACAAGCAAAGCCTTGGAAAATGGGACGATTACACCGAGGCTAAAGAGGCGATGTTCTTTTACACCGACACCGCCGATGCGCCATGGACCGTGATCAAGTCCAACGACAAGAAGCGCGCGCGCCTGAATTGCATGATGCATTTTCTCAATTCGCTGGATTATCCCGGCAAGGATCATTCGGTGGTTACCGGACCCGACCCGCTGATCGTGGCCACCGCGCAGCATGTGCTGCACGGCGCCGATCATATCCTTGGCAAATCGTTGCATCCGGACGTGCGCAAGACCTGACACGCGGCAAACCGCGCATCGCGTGATGGGCCGTCTTGCCGACAGGGCAGGGCGGCCTTAAACACGTCGCATGTTCCGTTGGATCGCCCTGTGTTGCACGTTTCTGGCCACGCCCGCAGCGTGGGCGCATCCGCATGTGTTTGTGGATGTGTCGCTGCGGTTCTTGGCCAATGACGAGGGGATGTTGACCGGTGTCGACGTGACTTGGAGCTATGATGAGTTCTTTTCGCTGCTGGTGCTGGAGGATCGCGGGCTGGATCCGGATGCCGACATGATCCTGACCAAACCCGAGCGCGCGGCGCTGCTGGGCTTTGATCTGACGGATTGGCCGGACGGGTTTGAGGGCGCACTGTTTCTATTCGAGGGCGGTCAAAAGGTGGCGCTTGATCCGCCCAAGGCGACCTATGCCGACGTGCAAGCGGGCCGGATCGTTACACGCCACACACGGACCTTCACCCCCATGCCGGCAGATGCTCTGGTGGGGCAGGCGTATGATCCGTCTTATTATGCGGCGCTGACGCTCAAGCAGGTCACAGGTCTGTCCAACGAATGCGATGTGGCGGTTGAGCGGCCCGACACGGCCGCCGCGGATGCCATCGTGGCTAAGCTGGGCAACAGTGCCGATGAGGGTTTTTTTGACGAGGTGCAGGTGGGTATTCACTATGCTGATACATTCGAGGTGACATGCGCGGCGTCCTCCTGATTGCGGCGCTTGGTGTGGTCGGGCTGGCCGCGTGGCTATGGGGCTTTGGCGGGGCGGGTGACGTGGCCCGCTGGGCTGCAGATGGCCAGCGCGAGGTCCAGCAGGGCATGGCGGGCTACCTGCGTCGCCTGCGCGCCGGGGATTGGGCGGCGCTGACCGGGCTTTGGGGCCTGTGCTTTGCCTATGGGTTTTTCCATGCGGTGGGGCCGGGGCATGGCAAGCTGTTGATCGGCGGTTATGGTTTGGGCGCGCAGGTTCCGGTTTTGCGGCTGTCGGGGCTGGCGCTGGCGTCAAGTCTGGCGCAGGCGGGCACGGCGGTGGCGCTGGTCTATGCCGGGGTGTTCCTGTTGGGCCTGACACGGCAGGCACTGGTCGGCGTTGTCGATCAGATCATGGCCCCCGCCAGCTATGGCGCGATTGCGCTGGTCGGGCTTTGGCTGGTCTGGCGCGGGCTGCGGCGCTGGCGGCGCATGGGGCGCAGCGAATCCATGCATGGCCACAGTCATTCCGCGAACGGCCCTTGCCCAAGCTGCGGGCATCGACACGCGCCCACACCGCAAGAGGCCGCGCATGTCCGATCATGGCGCGAGGCAATGGCGCTGGTGGCGGCGGTCGCGATCCGCCCCTGCACCGGGGCGTTGTTTTTGCTGATCCTGACATGGCGCATGGGGCTGGATATGGCGGGGATCGCCGGGGCGTTTATCATGGGGCTGGGCACTGCCAGCGTGACCGTGGCTGTGGCGATTGCCTCGGTCACTTTGCGCGCTGGTCTTTTGGCGCGTCTGGCCGGCGGGCAGGGCCGTTCGGCCCGCGCCTTGCCGCTGATCGAAATGGCGGCGGGGGCATTGATTGCCGTGCTGTCGCTGCAATTGCTGCGCGGCGCTTTGTAAGGCGGGCCCGCGCATCGCGCCGGACCCGGCGCGTCTCGCTAGGCTTGGCTCTTGCGCAATGGCGCGCCCCAGCCTAAGGGCAAACCATGACGCCCCGTATGACATATCGCCAACATGCGCGCGCTGTTCTGACGCTTGGGCTGCCGCTGATTGGCAGCCACGTGGCGCAGTTTGCCATCACCCTGACCGACGCGGTGATGCTGGGTTGGTATTCGGTCGAGTCGCTGGCCGCCGAGGTGCTGGGCGGCACGTTGTTTTTCGTGTTGTTTATCATGGGCTCGGGCTTTGCCTGGGCGGTGATGCCGATGGTCGCCGCCGCGCAGGCGGCGGATGATCAGACGCAAATCCGCCGGGTGGCGCGCATGGGGGCGTGGGCCTCGTTGCTGTTCGGGTTGGCCACGTTGCCGCTGATGGTGTGGTCCACGCCAGTGTTTCTGGCGCTTGGGCAGGATCCGGCAATCTCGGGCTTGGCGGGGCAATACCTGTCGATCATGGGCTGGGGCATCTTGCCGGCGCTTTGGGTGATGGTGCTGAAATCCTATCTGGCCGCGTTGGAGCGCACGCAGGTGGTGCTGTGGGTGACGGTGGCCGCCGTGGGCCTGAACATCATGGTCAACCATGCGCTGATCTTCGGCAATTGGGGCGCGCCGGAACTGGGGGTGCGCGGGGCGGCCATTGCCTCGTTGACGGTCAACATCGCGTCTTTGGTGGCGCTTGCCCTTTACGTGATGCGTGTGGCCCCCGACCATGCGCTGTTTCAACGGTTTTGGCGACCCGACGCCGAGGCGCTGCGCGCCGTTTTCCGCCTTGGCTGGCCGATCGGGATCACAAATCTGGCCGAGGTTGGGCTGTTTGCCGCCTCGTCGGTGATGATGGGCTGGCTGGGCACAGTGCCGCTGGCGGCGCATGGCATTGCGCTTCAGATCACATCGGTGGTGTTCATGGTGCATATGGGGCTAAGCAATGCGGCGACCGTGCGCGCGGGCCAAGCCCATGGCCGTGGCGACAGCCGTGCGCTGCGCGATGGCGCGGCGGTGGTGCTGGCGCTGTCATTGGCCACCGCCGCACTGACGATGGGCCTGTTTTTAGCCGTGCCCGAGCTGATGCTGGGGCTGTTTCTGGGCCCGGAAGACCCGGACCGGTGGGCGGTGATCGCCATTGGCACTGGCTTGCTTGCGGCGGCGGCGCTGTTTCAATTGGTGGATGCCGGGCAGGTCATGGCGCTTGGCCTGTTGCGTGGCGTGCAGGATACGCGCGTGCCGATGTTCATGGCCGCGATCAGCTATTGGGGCATCGGTGTGCCCGCCAGCTATGTGCTGGGGTTCCCATTGGGCCTTGGGGGCGTGGGTATCTGGCTGGGTCTGGCGATCGGGCTGGCCTGTGCGGCAGTGGTGATGCTGGCGCGCTTCTGGGGCTGGTCGGCGCGCGATGTGGCGTCGGAGTAAGGGGCGCTGCCCCTCTTGGCCTGTGGCCAATTCACCCCGGGATATTTGACAACAAAAGAAGGCGCGCCACGCTTTATGTGGCACGCCTGAGATTTCTGGTGCCGGTCCCTTGAGGGGGTGCGGCGCCTGCGCAGGGGGCGTTACGTCTGCAAATAAGCCTTCATGCTGTCATCCAACGCGTCTTTCCACGGGGTGTGGTGCGTGGGGGCCTTTTTGCCGGTCAGCGGCGAGACATAGCCGTGATCGCGGAAGGTCATGATGTTTTCCTTCTTGTGTTTTTTCCACTCGAAGAACGCCTGACAGGCGGCTTGCACATCGAAGCTGGGGTAATCCGTTTCGGCCACCAGCTCCTTGATGTATTCACCTTGATACTGGATGCAGTCGGGATCGGTTTCGTTTTTGTCTTCCTCCGCCTGACGTGCCTTCCAGTCAGCCTCCATCGTGGCGCGGTCGGGCAAGGCGATCTTGCCCATGATCGCATCGCGCGCCCACCATGCCTGCGCGTCGAACATGTTGAAGGTAAACCACTGGTCCTGCATGCCCAGATAGAACAGTTTCGGATTATCAACCCAAACCACGCCTTTATAAAGGTCGTCTGCGGCCAGGCGGTTTGCCGTTTTCAGGCGCAGGTCATCGGGCAGGAAGGGGAAGTGGTGGCGATAGCCGGTGCATAAGATGATGGCATCGACATCGCGGGTCGTGCCATCCTTGAAATGGGCGGTTTTGCCCTCGACCTTGACCAGTGCGGGCACCTCATCCCAGTTGTCGGGCCAGTCAAACCCCATCGGGGCGCTGCGGTAGCACGACACGATGGATTTGCAGCCGTATTTCCAGCATTGCGAGCCGATATCCTCGGCCGAATAGCTGGAACCCATGATCAGGATGTCCTTGCCCTGAAACTCGCGCGCGTCGCGGAAATCATGGGCGTGCAGGATCCGGCCATTGAATTTGTCAAAGCCGGGATATTCGGGGACATTGGGAATGGAAAAGTGGCCCGTGGCAACGATCACATTGTCGAATTCTTCGCTTGATTCGGTGTCGTTGGCCGTATCGCGGGCGGTGACGGTGAACTGGCCGGTGCCTTCGTCATACTTCACGTCGCGGATCAGGTGGTTGAACCGGATCCAGTCGCGCACACCGGCTTGTTTCACGCGGCCTTCGATATAGTCAAACAGAACCTCGCGCGGTGGATAGCTGGCGATTTCTTTGCCGAAATGCTCATCAAAGCTGTAATCGGCAAATTCCAGACCTTCCTTGGGGCCGTTGGACCAAAGATAGCGATACATCGAGCAGTGAACCGGCTCGCCGTCTTTGTCCAAGCCGGTGCGCCATGTGTAATTCCAAAGGCCGCCCCAGTTGCTTTGTTTTTCATAGCAGACGATCTCGGGGATCTCTTCGCCTTTTTCCTGAGCGGATTGAAAGGCCCGCAATTGCGCAAGGCCCGATGGTCCGGCCCCGATGATCGCTACGCGCTTCGCTGTCATGTCTGACTCCTTGTTGGTCTTTTGATTGGTTCTTTTGGTCTGGACCAAACTCACGATATGGACAGGCTCATGTCAACAATTTTTCACCACAGGGATAATATTTCCCCATAAATAAAAACTTTGATGCTTTGAATTTGGTCTGTGCGATGCTAGCCATTGGTATGCTGTCATCCAGTTTTGCCCACCGCATGGCGGTGACATCCCTGTTTCCGAACGACCGGGTCGAGATGACCGAGCCGGTCAAAATCGGGTTTCTGGCCCCGCTGAGCGGGCCTGTCAGCTCGTGGGGATTGCCGGGGCTGAACGGCTGCCGCCTGTGGGAAGACTGGTTGAACCGGGCCGGGGGCATTTTGATTGGTGGGCGGCGCTATCCGGTGCGCATCATTCCGTTTGACTGTGAATACGACCCGCAGCGTGCGGTGGAAGGCGCGCGGCATCTGGTTTTGACCGAACAGGTCAAGCTGTTGATGATGCTGGGCGGGGATACGCTGGCGCCGTTGCGCGGCTTTCTGACCGAGCACAAGGTTCTGACCTCAACGCTCTTGCCCAGTGATCTGTCGCCTGACACCCGCTATCTGATCGCCCCGTCCGAGGTGCACCCGATTTACAACGTGACCGGCGTGGACTGGCTGGCGCGCACCCATCCCGGCGAAAACCGGGTGGCGCTGTGCAGCCAGAAAGACGCGCTTGGCCTGCCATCGATTGCCACCTATCGCGCCGCGTTCGAGGCCGCGGACCTGACCGTGGTCAAGGATATTCAATATGCGCCGGATACGTCGGATGTGGCCGCTATCGTGCAGCCAATGCTGGATGCGAAACCTGATGTTCTATGCTGGTGCACCAGCCATACGCCGATGGTGCATGCGATGTCGGAATACGCTTATCAACAGGGCTTTGCCGGGCGTATCCTGTCCTGCACGCTGGACAACTACCAGCGCTTGATCGCGCGCACCTCGGTCGATTTCATGGATGGCGCGGTGTTTCAGTTTCCTGATTTTGATGACCCGAAATTGGCGCGCAAGGCATTTTTCTTTAACCGGCCCAGCACATTTTTCAAGGAATACAACGCCCGCTATCCCGGAAGCTGGAGCGCGGTCAGCTGGGAATATGTGGCCATTCTGGATATCTGGCATGCCGCTGTTGAAAAGGTATCGTCGGTGCATCCGGTTTCGGTTCTGGCGACCATGAAGCAGATGGAGGCGGTGACCCATGCCTTCGGCCCGGCGCGCTGGTGGGGTGAGTCGTTTTTTGGCATCGACAACGCCTTGATCGGGGATTGGCCGGTTGTGACCTTGCAAAAGGGGCGGGCGCGCATTGCCGAGTTCGGCTCGATCCCTGCATGGTTGGAGCGTCACGAGGCGCTTTTGCGCGCGCAGATGGAAAAGGTCGGCCAGCTTTGGCAGCAACGGATTGAAACCGGCGAGCGGCTCAGCGGCCTGCGGGCGCGCGATGTGGCCGACTAAAGCCGCCTTAGCCGCTATTGAGAAACAGTTTTTGTTCTTCGACAAGGTGCAGTTGGGTGATTTCCACCGCCGCTTCGACATCGCGGGTCGCGATGGCGTTGAACAATGAGTTGAACCGCGTCTGGTAGTCTTGAATCCTGTCGGGTGTAAGGTGTTTGCGCATCAAGGCGGTGCGAAAACTTTGCCGACAAACTTCGATCGTCAACTCGTAACAGGATTCAAGCAACGGGTTGCGCGTGGCCTTGGCGATGCTGCGATAGAATTCCTCTTCGCAGCGGGTGAATTCATTCAGATCGGTGCGAATGGTTTCGATCCGGGCCACGGTGCGGGCCAATGTATCCAGTTCTTTTGGGGTCATGTTCATGACGGCCAGCCGGACCATCTCGGGCTCGATGATCGAGCGAACAATCAAGTGATCCAGCGGGCTGGTGCGTTCCCCGACCGAGCCGGGCACAGGCGCTTCGGGGTTTTCGGATTGGTAGATGACGAAACTGCCACTGCCCTGACGGCGGCGCACCATTTTCTGTTGCTCCAGAACATCCAGTGCCTCGCGCAGCGTATTGCGGGACACGCCCAGTTCGACGGCCAGCGCGCGTTCACTGGGCAGTCGGGAGTCGGTGGGGTAATCGCCGGAATGAATGCGCGCGGTCAGCGTGTCGACAACAACGCGAACGGTCTCGCTTACGGATTGTCCGATTGAAAGGTTCGTGTGGGCTGATGTGTTCATCGCGGGGCCGTTTCTGTAATGGCATTCAGATAAAGTATAGGCATTTTACGATGCGAGTGTAAGAGACAGGCGGGCCGACCTAGGGTTGAATATGAAAAAACCCCGACCGTGGCCGGGGTTTTGCTGTGTTTGTCGCGGATCAGGTGCGTGGGGCACTGTCGGCATGGGTGACGACATCGGGCTCCAGATCCCAGATTTTAGGGTCCAGGCCATCGATTTGGTCGTCTTCGCTGACGCGCATGCCGATGGTGTTTTCAAGGATCACCGACAGAACAATCGCGGTCACCACGCCCGCGCCGACACATGTCGCGATCCCGGCCAACTGCATCACCAACGAGATCTCACCATGCTGGAACGCATAGGCGCCTTCCTCAAACCCAAGGTAACCACCACGCGGCGTGCCGGCCTTGAATATCCCAAGCACCAGCATACCAAAGACGCCCGACCCAAGGAACAGCGGGAACAGCTTGTGTTCGTCTATGCCTCGCTTCAGGGTGAACTCATACACGGCATAGGCCGCCAACGGTGCGGCCAGCCCAACGATAAACGCCTGCCACGGCAGATAGACGTCAAAGCCCGATGCCCCGGCGACATACCCCGCAAGCGGGCCCAGAAGGGTATAGGCATAGTTGCCCGACTTATACGCCAGCAACAGACCGGTGATCGCGCCACCGGCCCAGACCAGCGCATAGTTATTGATCGCAACACCGACACTGGTGTCGGCCATGGTCACGCTGACCGCCAAGGCTTCGGGATCAAAGAAGAACAGGCAGGACAGGATGACCATCGGCAGGCCCGCGAAGATCAACAGCAGGCCCGGCGCGGCAAGGCCGATGCTGGGGGCCAGATAGGCCGAAACGCGGGGATGCGGCTCCATCATGCCGGGGCGCGCGCCAAGGCGCAGGTTGAACACCAATGCCATGCCAGCGGGGAAGAGATAGACAAAGCCGACGCCAAAGAAGTCGTGAAAGCCAGCATTGGTCAGCGGCCCGACCGAACCCCAAGTGGCCCAGCTCAGCAATGACGATGCAACGGTGGCCACCACACAGGTGATATAAAAGGCCGAGGCTGACATCCTCTCGGACACGGCGAAATGCAGCAAGATGTTGATGATGCCCGCGAACACGGCAAGGAAGAAGACGAAAATCTGGAACGTGTTCAGCCCCGGAAAGACCGCCGGATCAACATGTTGCGCCAACGAATTGGTCATCGCGCCGCCGATCCACCAGTCCTTGACTGAATCCATCATCGTCGCGTCGACCATGATGTAATATTGCGCCGCCCACAGCCCAAAGCCGATGACGTAATAGGTGGCAAAGCCAAGGAAAAACCCCAGCGTCTTTTCGATGGTTGAGTTGAACAGATTTCGCCGCCGCGCGGTTCCGGCGTCGATCAGCAAAAGCCCGACCACCACAAGGATGGCGCCCACTGTCCCAGAGGCATAGAGCAGGTTTTGCACCAAAGAGTTTAAGGTGACTTGTTCCGCGTAAAACGCGCTTTCTTCAGGTGTCATGTTGGTTTCCCTGTTTGGATGTCGACAATGTTGCGGCGCACGCGTCGCCGATTGTTTTTATTGCAGCGCTGAAAACACTGCTTTGTCCTGCGACGTTGGCCTGGAACCAATTTGAACCTTCAGGTGCTTCCAGTCGTCGCAGCGCGATGATGGTTGAAAATTGGTTCTTTTCAAATAAATTATTTACCTTTGGGAAACTTTTTTTCGTGAATTGCGCGGATTCTAGTGCCTGAAAGTTTTCCTAAAACTATTTAAAAATTAATATTAATCAATAGTTTGAATGGTGTTCTGCTGCAAAATAAGTCACTGAATCGACTTTTTGGATCCGCTGCACAGAATTGGCTCATATTGGCTTTTTGCCTGATTTTCCGCCGATTTTGAGTTGATCATTGGGAATAAAAATTGAACAATAGGAAAAAGCGCGGATTAGCAAACGTGAAATGGAGACAGTCAGATGGCATTGGACGAGCGTGAGGGCGTGTGGAAGTCTGGCAAGGGCAAGGGCCGTCATACGCCGAAGGGCCGTCAGTTGGAGGATGGCGCGTGGGACGATGTGCGCGCGTTGTTGGGCGACGGGCCGCGG